>DMKW01000211.1 GCA_003454135.1 Microbacteriaceae bacterium | reverse complement strand
CCTGCCGCCGAGACCCCACGGGCGTTGGGGCGGCACGATCGACTGGAAAAGCTCCCGGCTCGCTGCTCGACCCGCATGGTCGAGGGCCGGCACGGGGTCCGGTGTGTCTTCCCGCTCGATTCCGCCCTGGAGCGGGTCGAGCGATCGGTATTCTGGGTAGTCCAACTGTCTGCCCTCCGGTTGCGGTGAGCGAATGCTGGTCGCTCACTGCCCACATCCAATCAGGGACTGGACCGTCTTGTCTACTAACGATTCGGCCACTGTCGCGCGGGCGCCTCACGGTGCTACGGTTCTACGGTCAACTTCGCCGCAGGTTCACCCGACCCTGGGGGCGCGCGACGGATTGGGGCGGGCGATGACCGCGATTGCGATGCGCACCAAGGCGAGGCCTTCCACGCGCGAGCGAATCGTGAGCGCGAGCTACGACCTGTTTACGACACGTGGCATCCGGGACGTCGCAATGGATGACGTGGCCGCGTCGTCAGGGGTGGCCAAGGCCACCCTCTACCGCCACTTTCCATCCAAGAACGAGCTGGCGATCGCGTTCCTCGAACGGCGAGAATCGGTGTGGACCCTGGGCTTTGTCGAGGCGGAGATACTCTCCCGGTCGGGCGACCCCATCGGTCGGCTGCTCGCGATCTTCGACGTGTTCGACGAGTGGTTCACGCGCGGCGACTTCGAGGCGTGTTCCTTTGTGAACGCCCTGCTCGAGATGGGACCGGACCACGCGATCGGGCGGGCGAGCATCGGGCATCTCGCCAACATCCGTTCGATGGTCGCCGGTCTCGCGACCGACGCCGGCCTGCGGGAGACCGAGAACTTCGCGAGGTCGCTCCACATTCTCATGAATGGCTCGATCGTTCAGGCGACCGAGGGCGATCTCGATGCGGCGAGGCTCGCGAAGACAATGGCACGCGACCTGATCGATCGCCACCGCCCCTAGCCTTTTCGGTGCAGTTGCACGACGATCGGGCGGTGGTCGCTGCCCATGCCATCCAGATTCTGCACCACCCGCATGCCGGCGACGCTCCAGTTCGAGGTCGCCATCACATGGTCGATGGGCGCACCGATTAGCGCCGGCACCGAGCTCGGCCACGTGCCGACCGCGCCATTGCCGCTCTGGATCCCGGCATCTGCGCAGCGGCCGATCGTCGTGCCCGGCTCGCGCGCGAAGCCGGCGAGATGATCGATCGTGGAGTTGAAGTCGCCGGCCATGATCACGTTCTTCCCGTCACACGCGGTGCTCAGCCAGTCGAGGTCGCTTCTCCAGTTGCCCATCTCGCCCTCGACGGGCGCGATCGGGTGCACCGCGATGATCGTCGGGCCCGTGCGGTCGTTCGGCAGCATCACGATCGTCGGCACGGTGGACGTCGACCCGGCCGTCGAGTCGATGTGGTATTCGCCGAGGTGCTCGCTCACGAGAACTGATGTCGAGCGCGATCGGTAGGCCTGGTCGAACGTGACGGTGTGCTCCGACATCGCATGGCCGCCGGTCTTCATGATGGCGGCGACGGCATCCGCCGTGGTCTTCGTGGTTTCGGGCAGGCTCACGATGTCCGCACCGGAGTCGAGGGCGAGTTTCGCGATCGTCGCGGCGCCGGGCAAGCCGCCCAACGTGTTCCAGGAGACGACGGTGATGTCGGCCTTGCTCCTGGGGTCGAACCTCGTGTCTCCGAATCCGCGGCTCGAGAGCACGGCGATGTTGGCAAGGGCGAACACGACGAGCAGGAGCACGATGGACGAGCCGAGTCGACGGAACCCGGCGTTGAGGCCGGCCACGACGCCGATGACGACGATCGCGATGAGCGCGGCGACGACCGCCGCTCCGCGGAACGAAATGACCTGGGCGACGATGGTCTCCCGCTGCAGGCCGAAGAGCTGCGGCCAGGCGACCACGAGCAACCCCACGGCAAGCACGACGAGCAGGGCGGCGTCACGGAGTCGACGAAACATGGCGTTTCACCCTAACCGCTGCGGCCGGGAGCATCATCACGCCGACCTCCCCCGCCGCTGGCATAGAGTTGCAGGATGTCCGGCGTGATCGACCTGCACACCCATAGCAGCGTCTCAGACGGCACGGAGACCCCGGCCCAACTCGTGCGCGCCGCGGTTGCGGCCGGCCTCGGCACAATCGCGATCACCGATCACGATTCGACCGCGGGATGGCAGGGCGCGTGCGTGGCAGCAGCTGGCACCGGTCTCACGGTGATCCCCGGCATGGAACTCAGCACAAGGCATGGTTGGCGCAGCGTTCACCTGCTCGCCTATCTCTTCAATCCCCTCGACGGCGGCATCATCGCGGAGACCGGGCGAATCCGGGATGCGCGACTCACTCGTGCCGAGAGCATCGTGCAGCGGATCTCCGCGGACTACGACCTCGAGTGGGGGGACGTGCTTGCCCAGACCACCGAGGGTGCGACGGTCGGGCGGCCCCACATTGCGGATGCACTCGTCGCAAAGGGGCACGTCGCCAACCGCAGTGCCGCGTTCGAGAGCATCCTGCATCCGCGCAACGGCTATTTCGAACCGCACTACGCCCCGGATCCGCTCGAGGCGGTGCGACTCGTCGTCGCCGCCGGGGGAGTGCCAGTGCTGGCGCACCCCGCGACGCGAGGGCGTGACAATGTGATTCCCGAGAACAAGATCGCCCTGCTCGTTGAGGCCGGACTGTTCGGGCTCGAGATCCACCACCGGGACAACACCGAGAGCGGCAAGGAACGGCTGTTCGAGCTGGCGCGCGAATTCGACCTCGCCATCACCGGGTCGAGCGACTATCACGGTGAAGGCAAACCCAATCGCCTCGGCGAGAACTCGACCGAGCCCGATGTCCTCGAGCGCATCATCGACGCCGGCACGGGTACGACGCCCTTCAGGAGCTGACGGTCCCGGTCGTCGGCGATGGCGATCGACTAGACGCCGGCTGGCGGCGTCGACGCGCCCGTTCCGGGGCTGCGACGACGGGTGCGCTGACGGCTGCGGGTCGAACGAGTGCCCTCCGCCGCCGGCTGGCCGGACTCGGACGGGGCCGAGGTCTCGGAACGGCCGCGATTGCGGTCGCCCGATCCCGAACCGCTGGCACGCTGGCGCGAATCGTTGCCGCCGGAGGTCGAACCGCTGCCGCCACGCCCACGCCCGGAACCGCCGGTGCCGCCCGAACGACCACGGTCGCTGTCGGCCGGGCGCGGCTCACGCGCACGCACGGGGCCGGCAGAGGCGAGGCGCCCCTTCGTGCCCTCGGGGATGTCGAGGTCGGTGAACAGGTGCGGTGACGACGAGTAAGTCTCGACCGGCTCCGGCTGGCCCATGTCGAGCGCCCTGTTGATGAGCGTCCACTTGTGCATGTCGTCCCAGTCGACGAAGGTCACGGCGATGCCGGTCTTGCCAGCGCGGCCGGTGCGTCCCGCGCGGTGCAGGTAGGTGTCCTCGTCGTCGGGGATGGTGTGGTTGATCACGTGCGTGACGTCGTTGACGTCGATGCCGCGGGCCGCGACATCCGTGGCGATGAGAATGTCCTTCTTGCCGGCCTTGAACGCGGCCATGGCGCGCTCGCGCTGCTCCTGGTTGAGGTCGCCGTGCACGGCCGCAGCGTTGAATCCGCGGTCGTTGAGCTCCTCCACGAGCTTCGCCGCGGCACGCTTCGTGCGGGTGAACACCACGGTCTTGCCGCGGCCCTCCGCCTGCAGGATGCGGGCGATGACCTCGTCCTTGTCCATGCTGTGAGCGCGGTAGACGACGTGCTTGATATTCGCCTGCGTGAGACCCTCGTCCGGATCCGTCGCGCGGATGTGGATGGGCCGGTTCATGAAGCGGCGCGCGAGGGCCACGATCGGGCCGGGCATCGTCGCGGAGAAGAGCATGGTGTGGCGCGTGGGGGAGGTCTGCGCGAAGAGCTTCTCGATATCGGAGAGGAAGCCGAGGTCGAGCATCTTGTCTGCCTCGTCGAGCACCATGACCTTGACGTCTTTGAGGGACAGCATGCGCTGGCTCGCGAGGTCGAGGAGGCGGCCCGGTGTTCCGACGACGACCTGCGCACCGGCCTTGAGCTGTTCGACCTGGCCTTCGTATGCCTTGCCGCCATAGATCGCGGCGATCTGCGTGCCGCGATTGGATGCCGCGAGCACGAGGTCCTCCGCCACCTGCACGCACAACTCGCGAGTCGGCACCACGACGAGCGCCTTCACGCCGGGCTCGGGGTTGAGGCCGAGCGACTGCAGGAGGGGAAGCCCGAAGCCGAGCGTCTTGCCGGTTCCGGTCTTGGCCTGTCCGATGATGTCCTGGCCGGCGAGACCGAGCGGGATGGTCTGGGTCTGGATGGGGAACGGTTCGACGATGCCTTTGGTGGCGAGTGCGTCGACCATATCCTGGTCGATATTGAGATCTGAAAAAGTTGAAATGATGAAGCCCTGTCTTGAAGCGGCTACGCCCGCTTTGACCTGGGGCGTGCGAAGTCTCCACCAGAAATGGGAGACATTACCTCCAGTTTAGCCGCCATTCACCCGATGGGCCCGTTTCCGTGGCCCGAGCGGCCTGTCGAGCGCCGCGCAGATAGGCTATGCGCGTGGTCAAACTGTTCGGTCGTCGCCCGAGACGCAACGACGCCGCCCGTCTCGGGCCGCGCCGCGACTCGAGCGCCGCGGTCAACCGCGTCGACCTCGAGGAACTGACTCCGGAGCTGCTTCCCTACCTCGGGCAGGCCGCCTATCTGCAGCTGGTGACCTTCGAAACCCTCAGCAGGGCCGTTGCCACCGCGCCGTCGATCGCGTCGAAGGAGGCGATGAGCCGCTGTGCGGCACTCTCGCTCGCGAAGCACCACGGCCTCACCGCCGAGGTCGTTCGCAAGGGCGCGCAACCGGGGTCGACGATGCAGCCATACGTGGCAGCCATCGACCACTACGCCCGCGTCACGGCGGGAGCCGACTGGTACGAGACGCTCGTCACGAGCTATGTCACGGCCGGTCTGCTCGACGATTTCTCCCGCCAACTCGCCGGGGGACTTCCCTCCGATGCCTCGGAGCGGATCGTCGCCCTGCTCAGCGGGGACGACGGCCACGAGCTCATCGTCGCCGAGCTGCGCGCCGCGATCGAGGCCAATCCCCGCCTTGCGTCTCGACTCGCGCTCTGGGGTCGCCGGCTCGTCGGTGACACTCTCCTCGTCGCGCGATCCGCTCTCGCGGCCCACAGTCATCCCGACGAGGCACGCCTCGAACCCGTGTTCACCGAGCTCATTGCCGCCCACACGCGCCGCATGGACGCGCTCGGCCTCACGGCCTAGCGAACGCCCGGCCCAGCGGCCGACTGGCCGAACTCAGGCGCGGCTTAGGGTCGCGAGCATCGTGGCATCGGCCGCCGTGCGGCGGCGACCGATCGCGACCGCGAGCACTGCGGAAACCGCGGCGGTCAGTACGAAACTCACGACCCAGATCCATCCGCCGTCGAACTTCCAGCCGACCCAGGTCAGTGCCGCCCAGATCACCGCGGCCAGTGCCGCACCGATCGAGGGAAGCAACGCCGCACCGTGCTTCTCACGGCCCGGGAACGCGTACCGCAGACCGAGGCCGATTATCGCGCCGCCGAGGGTTACGAAGAGCAGCTCCATGGCTAGGCGACGAAGCCGACGCGACGCGACTCCTCCGAGCCGATCTCGAGGTAGCCGAACGATTCGAGGGGGACGACGTAGACCGAGCCCCGGGAATCGGTGAGCGTGAAGTATTTGGCTCCAGAGTCGAGGGCAGACGAGACAACCGCCTGAATCTCCTTCGACGACTGCGACGACTCAAAGTTGATCTCGCGAGGGCTGTTGATAATACCGATTCGAATGTCCACGTGCCCCAGATTACGACACAACGCGATAGCGCTCGCGCGCCGTTCTCTTGAGGCGCAACGCTCGCCGCGGCGCGCGGCGATGTCGGCCGGGGACGTTACGTTGGGACCCATGGGGATCAACGGGTTTCGACGCGATGCCGCGCGACCTCCGAGGTCCGAACCGGTGATCCTCGACCCGTCGCAGCGTGCCGTCGTCGCGCTGCCGGGGGACGGCTCCGCAGCGGTGTTCGGTGCGCCAGGCACGGGCAAGACGACGACCATCGTCGAGCTCGTCGCCGATCGCGTGCTCGCGAAGCAGTGGAGTCCCGACGAGGTGCTCGTGCTCGCATCGAGTCGAAGGGCCGCAACCCAGCTCAGGGACGTCATCGCCCTGCGCCTCGGAGTTCCCACGACGGGGCCGATGGCGCGCACCGTCAACTCCCTCGCGTTCGATGTGGTGCGGGACGCGGCGAGAACGGCGGGCGTCGCGCCGCGCCGCCTGCTGACCGGCGGTGAACAGGACGCGGACATCGCGGCCCTGATCGAGGGGCACCTGGAAACAGGGACGGGGCCAGACTGGCCGGCCGCGCTCGGGCCGGAGGTGCGGCGACTCAGGCAGTTCCGCACCGAGTTTCGCGAACTGATGATGCGCGCAACCGAATTCGACGTGTCCACGGCTCGCCTCCGCGAACTCGGGCGCGAGGCCGATCGCCCCGAGTGGGGTGCGGCGGCGACGCTCATCGAGGAGTACCTGCAGGTGATCGGTTACTCGCGCGAAGCCCAGGTCGACCCGGCGGAGCTCGCGAGGTTCGCCGTCACCGCCATCCGATCTCCACACCCGGGAGCACGGGTCGCAGCCCTCAGGCTCGTGGTCGTCGACGACCTGCAGGAGGCCACGGAGTCGACCCTCGCCATCCTGCGTGCGCTCGCCTCGAGGGGCATCGCGATCGTCGCCTTCGGTGATCCGGATGTCGCGGCGAACGCCTTTCGCGGCGGAGAGCCAGACGCGCTCGGTCGACTCGCGACGGTTCTCGAACTTCCGGAGGTCGCCCAACTCACCCTCTCGACGGCCCATCGGCAGGGTCAGGAGCTTCGCGAGTTCACCCGGGCCGTCACATCGCGAATCGGGGCGGCCGCCGCCGGAAGGCAGCGGCGCGCGGTCGCCGGCGGCCCCAGGTCGGACGGCGCGCTGTCCAGGATCCTCGCGGTGAGTCCGGCCCGCGAGTGGTCGGCGGTCGCTCGCGTGCTGCGCGAACGGCATCTCGAGGCGGACGTGGCGTGGAACGACATGGTCGTCGTCGTGCGCAGCGGCGCACAGGTCGAGGCGATCGCGCGCGCCCTCGCTCGCGCCGAAGTGCCGACGAGAACCGCCGTCGGCGGCACGGCACTCCGCGACGACCGGGCGGCCAGGGCGCTCCTTACCCTCGTCGACGTGGGGGTGGGTCGCACCCCGCTCGACGCCGAGATTGCTACCGAGCTCTTGCTCGGCCCGTTCGGTGGTCTCGATCGACTCGGACTGCGCCGACTGAGGCTCGCCCTGCGCGCCGAGGAGATCGCGGGCGGCGGCAACCGATCCGGCGATGAGCTGCTCGTGGATGGGCTGTCGCAGCCGAACAGGTTCGTCACGATCGATCACCGCGTTGCCCGCACCGCGGCCAGGCTCGCCGAGACGCTCGCCCTGTTGCACGACGGAGACGGGTCGATCGAGGAACTCCTCTGGACCGCCTGGGATCGCAGCGGCCTCGCGAAGACCTGGCATGACCAGGCCGTCGGCGCCGGCATCACCGCGACCGAGGCAAACCGCAACCTCGACGGTGTCGTCGCCCTCTTCACCGCGGCAAAGAGGTTTGCCGAGCGGCGACCGAACGCCGCCCCAGGCATCTTCCTCGCGGAAGTACTCGACGCCGAGGTGCCGGAAGACACCCTCTCCCCGCAACCGAACGACGAAACCGTGCTCGTGACGACGCCATCCGGAACCGTCGGTCTCGAATTCGACACCGTCATCGTCGCCGCGCTCCAGGATGGCGCGTGGCCGAACCTGCGGCTCCGCGGGTCGCTTCTCGGCGCGCAGGAGCTCGTCAACCGGGTCACCGGATTGGATCCGGCCAGCATCGACGACCGTAAACAGGTTCTCGGCGACGAGTTGCGGATGTTTACCCTCGCGATCTCCCGGGCGAAGCGCCGGGTCGTGCTCGCCGCGGTCGCCAACGACGACGAGGCTGCGAGCCCGTTCTTCGGGTTGCTTCCGGATGACGCTCCACTCGTCGATTCCTCCGCCGCGCCTCCGCTCTCCCTGCGCGGAGTGACGGGGCGACTGAGGAACGTGCTCGTCAACAGCCTCCTGGCCGGTTCCGACGGCCCGCGGAGCGCCGACGCGGCCTCGTCCCTCGCGGCACTCGCGGCTGAGGGCGTGCCGGGGGCGGCGCCGGACGACTGGCACGGGATGATCCCGGCGTCCACGACCGGGCCGCTGTACGAGGGCGACCAGGTTCCCGTCTCGCCGTCAGCGCTCGAGAAGCTCGTGGAATCGCCGCTGGACTGGTTTCTCGAGGTGATCGCCGGCGGCGAATCCGGCGTCGTCGCGAATGTCGGCACGATCCTGCACTGGGCAATGGAGACGTCGGCCGACCAGTCGGTCGACGCGCTCTGGCGGGCCGTGCAATCCCGCTGGAGCGAGTTGCTGTTCGACGCGCCCTGGCTCGCCGAGCGGCAATCCAGGATCGCGCGAGCCCTCACCGAGGCGCTCGCCGAATATTTAGGCCATTTTCAGAGAGACGGCAAGCAACTCGTCGGGGCCGAGAGTCGTTTCACCCTCGAAATCGACAACGTCGTCGTGCGCGGTTCCATCGACAGGGTCGAATTGGCGCACGATGGATCCGTGGTCATCGTCGACCTCAAGACCGGCACGCCCGTCACCGCGCGATCTAAGATCGACGAGCATCCGCAGCTCAGCGCATACCAACTGGCCTACGCCGACGGAATCCTCGACGAGTATCTCGCCGAGCACGGCACACACAGCGGGGGCGGGGCGAAGTTGCTCTTCGTGAAGGAGGGCATCGGCGGCCAGCTGTATCGCGAGGCGGTGCAGGCACCGCTCAGCGACGAGCAGCTCGTGGCGTTTCGCGATCGCATCAGGCTCGCCGCGACGCTCATCGCCGCGGCCGAGTTCGACGGGCCGGCCGAACTCGCGGCCTTCGGCCTCGGTGACGTGGCAAAGCTTCGGCTGCATCGCGTGAGGGCGGTCAGCAGTGATTGAGCCGTCGCGTGCCCCCAACCGGACGGCACAGATCAGCGCAAACGACATCGCGGACGCCCTCGGCCGGTTTCGACCGACGCAGCAGCAGAGGGCGGTGATCGAGGCCGACCTGTCGCCGGCACTCGTCGTCGCCGGAGCGGGCAGCGGTAAGACCGAGACCATGGCGAACCGGGTGCTCTGGCTGCTCGCCAATGGGCTCGTAGGGCCATCCGAGGTTCTCGGCCTCACCTTCACTCGCAAGGCGGCCGGCGAACTCGCGGCACGCATCCGGGAGCGCGTCGCCGAGCTGGCGCGCGCCGGCCTGCTGCCGGGTGACTACGACCCGTTCGAGGCTCCGAACGTCTCCACCTACAACTCCTACGCGAACTCGATCTTCCGCGACAACGCCGTGGTACTCGGACGGGAAAGCGACGGGTCGGTGCTCGGGGAGGCCGCAGCGTGGCAGCTCGCTCGCCGGGTCGTCACGCGGAGCAAGGACCCGCGCCTGCCCGACGTCGGAAAGAACCTCGAGCCGGTGACGAAGGCCGTGCTCGGCCTCTCCCGGGCGATGGCCGAAAACGACGTCGACGCCGAGGCCGTCCGCGAGTACGCCCGTGCATTCCGGGCGATCGAGGGACTGCCCAATGGGGGCCGCGGGGAGTACAAAGACGCCGTCGCCCTCGCCGAGAGCGTCGGGTCGCTCGAGGTGATCGTCGATCTCGCCGCCGAGTTCCAGTCCGTCAAGGCTGCCAGGGGGCTCATCGAATACTCCGATCAGGTGTCGCTCGCCCTGCAGATCGTGCGCTCCGGGCCGCGGGTCGCCACGGACGAACGCGACAAGTATCGCGTCGTGCTGCTCGACGAATACCAGGACACCTCGGTCATGCAGACCTGGCTTCTCGCCGAACTCTTCGCCGGGCATCCGGTCATGGCGGTCGGCGACCCGAACCAGTCGATCTACGGATGGCGTGGGGCGAGCGCGAGCAACCTCGACGATTTCGCGAGCGCGTTCGGAGCGTCGGATGCTCGGTACTCGCTCTCGACGAGCTGGCGCAACGGGCATCGCGTTCTCGAGGCGGCGAACGAGGTGGTGGCGCCGTTCGTCGCGTCGTCCCGCGTGACGGTGGACAAGCTCGAGGCCGGCCCGGGCGCGTCCGACCAGGGGGTCGACTCGGTCTTCGCGGAGTCGGTCGCCGTCGAGGCCGAGGCGGCAGCCCGTTGGCTGGGCGAGAGGCTCTCGGCGCGCGATGAGAGCGGCGAGCCCCCATCGGCGGCTATGCTCTTCCGCACCCGCAAGTCCCAGGGCTTCTTCCTCGAGGCGCTTCGCGCCGCGGGAATAAGGTTCCACGTTCTCGGGCTCAACGGGCTGCTGGCCGAGCCCGAGATCGCCGACCTCGTGAGCGCGCTGAGCGTCGTGAATGATGCGAGTGCCGGCCTCGAGCTCGTGCGCCTGCTCGCGGGGTCGCGTTGGCGGCTCGGCGTGCAGGATCTGCACGCCCTCAACCGCCTCGCGTCGCGCCTGCGGGACCTCGACTATGCGCAGCATCCGCTCGATGGGGCGGTGAAGGAGCGGATGCGCCTCTCGGTGGCCGCCGGAGAGGGCGGATCGATCGTGGATGCCCTCGACTTCATCGCGACCGCACGAGCCGGCCACGGGTTCCTCGCCGATTTCAGCGAGGTCGGGCTCGAGCGCCTGCGCTCGGCCGGGGCGTTCTTCGCGCGGCTCCGATCCCGCGTCGGCCTCGACCTGCGCGACTTCGTGATCGTCGTGTTGCAGGAGCTGCAGCTCGATATCGAGGTCATCGCCAACGACTTCCGGGTGCTCGGCTCGGCGCCCGTCGATGCCTTCCTCGACGCGCTCTCGGGCTATCTCGCGATCGACGACTCCGCGAGCCTGCGCGGGTTCCTCACCTGGCTCCGCGAGGCGGAACAGCGCGAGGACCTCTCGCCGCGCCCCGAGGACCCGGAGCCCGGCACCGTGCAGATCCTCACGATCCACGGTGCCAAGGGCCTCGAGTGGGACCACGTCGTGGTGCCGCGGTTCGTCGAGGACGACCTGCCGGCGAGGCCGCTCGAGGGCTTCAAGGGTTGGGCGGCGTTCGGCCAGTTGCCGTGGCCGTTTCGCGGCGACGCCGACGAGCTGCCGGTCTTCGAGTGGGCGTCCGCGACGACGCGCAAGGAGGTGCTCGACGCGCTGGGGCGCTACTCCGACGAGGTGCGGGCTCGCAGCGTGGACGAGGAGCGTCGACTCGCATACGTGGCCATCACTCGCGCGCGGCATGGGCTGCTGCTCTCCGGGTCGTTCTGGGCGACCCAGAAGAAGCCGCGCACCCCGAGCATTTTTCTCCGCGAACTCGCCGACGCCGGCATCGTCGACCCGCTGCCCCTCGCTCCAGACGAGGTCGACAACCCGCTGGGCGATCACCTCGAGCGGGTGACCTGGCCGTTCGATCCTCTCGGGGAGCGACGGCTGGTCGTTGAACTCGCGGCCCAGCGGGTGCGAGAGGCGCGGCCCGTGACGGCCGGCTACTTCAAGAAGCAGCTCGACCTGCTGCTCGAGGAGCGCCGCGCGCGCCTCGACGCGAGCGGGCTCGTCGCGCTGCCGACGCGCGTGCCGGCGTCACGGTTCAAGGACTTCGTGAGCGATCCGGCATCCGTCGCCTCGTCGCTGCGCCGTCCCATGCCGCAGAAGCCCTATCGCGCGACCCAGCTCGGCACCCTGTTCCACTCGTGGGTCGAGGATCGCTACGGCGCGCTCGGCGGCACGGACGACATCGACTCGCTTGTGACCGAACTGGATGCGGAAGACCTTGTCGATGAGGCGCAGCTCGACCGCCTCAAGGCGACGTTCGAGGCGAGCCCGTGGGGTTCGCTCGCGCCGGTGGATGTCGAGCGGGAGATCCACTTGCCTTTCGACGGGCACGTGGTCATCTGCAAGATCGACGCCGTGTACCAGTACGGCGATCGATTCGAGGTCGTCGACTGGAAGACCGGAAAGCCGCCGCGTGATGCCGGGGACCTGGAACAGAAGCAGCTGCAGCTCGCCCTCTACCGCCTCGCCTATGCGACCTGGAAGGGGATCGACCCAGCGCTCATCGACGCGGTCTTCTACTTCGTCGCCACCGACGAGGTCGTGCGCCCCGAGCGGCTTTACTCGCGACTGGAGCTGCTCGAACGCTGGCGCGCGTCCCTCGCCGGCTGAGCCCCGGCTCATTTCGAAAGGGGAGCTACTGTACCGCGCTCATGGATTTCTGGCGGCCGACGATCGCCGAGATGAGGGCGTCGATCGGTTCGCGCGCCGAACTCGGGTTATCGAGCAGGCTGAAGTCGACGTCGCCGAGCGTCGGCAGCTCGAGCGCGGGGGAGAGCTCGCTGAGATCGGGCGGGATGAGGCTCTGCGGGAACGCCGCGATGCCGATGCCGGCGCGCGCGGCGGCGAGCACCCCGTTGATCTCGCGCACATTGCACGTGATGCGCCACGTGCGACCGGCGGATTCGAGGGCGCTGATTGCGACCGTGCGGCTGAGGCTCGGCGCCTGGTAGGCGATGAGGGGAACGTGTTGGCCGGGTTCGAGACTGAGCGTGCGGTGGCCCACCCACACCATCCTGTCTCGCCGCACGAGCCGGCCGAGGCCCGTGCCCGGCTCCTGCTTGATGAAGACGAGGTCGAGCTGGCCGGACTGGAGCCGGCGGGCGAGGGCCCCGCTCTGGTTGACGGTGAGTTCGAGATTGATCTGCGGGTAGAGCTGCCGGAAGTCGCGCAGTATCTGCGGTAGCTGGGTGAGAGCGAGGTCGTCCGCCGATCCGAATCGCAGCCGCCCGCGCATTGCCGATCCGGTGAAGTAGCTCGAGGCCTGGTCGTGTGCGGCCAGGATCGACCGGGCGAAGCCGAGCATCGCATCCCCGTTGTCGGTGAGGCGCACCTCCCGGGTGTCCCTCACGACGAGGATGCGGTTGGCCGCCGTCTCGAGCTTGCGGATGTGCTGGCTCACGGTGGGCTGGCTGAGGCCGAGCAGCGCCCCGGCGTTGGTGAAACTCAGTGTGTCCGCTACCGCGACGAAGGTTTTGAGCAGAACCGGATCGAACAACGAAGACCTCTCATTACGAAACGCAATAGGACTTATAGGGTCGATTCTATAAGGCAATATGTGGCAACGGGCCTAGCGTTGACCTGACCATACGAAACGCACGAGTATCGCGAGACCCATCACTGTGACCACAGAATCGCCGACCATGAGTCCGGCAACCGAGCCCATCCCCGTCCTCCTCGAACGACCGCGCTGGCGCGACACCTTCATCTCGCTGCGCATCTACAACTACCGCCTCTACGTGATCTCGCAGCTCATCGCCAACACCTCGGGCTGGATGCAGAAGATCGCGACCGACTGGCTCGTGAACGAACTCACCCACAACGTCACGCTCGTCGGTGTGACGGTCTTCCTGCAGTTCGCCCCGGTACTCGTCTTCGGGGTGTGGGGCGGAGTCATCGCCGACCGAGTCGACAAGCGCAGGCTCATGGTGGCGACCCAATCGGTCACCGCCGTGCTGTGCGCGGCGCTCGGACTCCTCACGCTTCTCGGAATCGTGGAGGTCTGGCAGGTCTGGGGGGTCGCGC
The DNA here is from genome assembly GCA_003454135.1 of Microbacteriaceae bacterium. Lineage (GTDB taxonomy): Bacteria > Actinomycetota > Actinomycetes > Actinomycetales > Microbacteriaceae > Lacisediminihabitans. Next base: position 1,000 of record DMKW01000211.1, on the reverse strand, counting down.
TGCTGCTCGGGCTCGTCGCGGTCGTGGAGGGCCCGGCCCGCGCCGCCTTCGTGAACGAAATGGTCGGTCACGGCCGGCTCCGCAACGCGATCAGCCTCAACGCGTCGATCTTCCACCTCGGCGGCCTGCTTGGTCCCGCCATCAGCGGCGTGCTCATCGCAATCGTCGGCTCCGGCTGGTCCATCAGCGTCAACGCCGTCGCCGCCGTGTTCGTGGTGGTCAGCCTCGCATCGATGCGGGTGCGGGAACTACGTCCGTCCCCTCGGGTCGAGCGGGCAAGAGGCCAGATTCGGGAGGGGATCAGCTACGTCGTGTCGAAGCCCACGATCTTCTGGCCGATGGTGATGCTCGCCTTCGTGTCGACGTTCGGCATGACGCTTCCGGTGCTGCTCGTGTCCTTCGCCGACACCGTTTACCGCACCGGTGCGACAGGCTACGGTCTCTACAGTTCCGCCGCCGCCGTCGGGGCCTTCTCGGGCGCCGTGCTCTCCACGAGACGCATGAACGTTCGACTCAGGACGATCATCTTCGCCGCTGGCATGTTCGGCCTGGCGCTCATCCTCGCGGGGACCTCGACCTGGGAGCCGCTCTTCATCGTGTTCCTCGTGGGCATCGGCATCTCCCGGCTGCTCTTCGCGACGGGCGCCGAGTCGATCGTTCAGCTCTCCACCAACCGCGTCATTCGCGGTCGCGTGATGTCGCTCTACTCGATCATCATGCTCGGCGGCCAGGCGCTCGGTGGGCCGATCAGCGGAGCAATCGCCGATACCTTCGGCGTGCACGTCGCAATGACCATCGCGGGCGCCATCCCGGCGCTCGCCGCGCTCGTGATCGGGATCGCGCTCGCGCGATCGGGAAAGCTCACGCTGCGCTTTCAGCTGCGCCGCAGTCGGGGCCCGTTCGTGATCGTGCGCCGCGCCGCCGGCGCGAGGGGCTAGGCCGACATGTCGCCGACGCCGGGCGTCCCATCGACGAGTTCATAGCGCTGCTGCACCGCACC
>DMKW01000238.1:7719-7995 GCA_003454135.1 Microbacteriaceae bacterium | reverse complement strand
GACAACTCGGAGTGGTGCCGCGGTGCGGCGGTGATCGCAATCCAGCGCTACGTGCTCGGCAGGCGCTGATTCCTTCGGCCCGTTAGGCCGCCTCGGGCGCCCCGTCGCGGCGCCGCGGATCGGCGATGGTCACCGCGGCGAGCGCCGCGACGACGAGACCGATCGCGAGAACCGTCGATGGCACCCCGATCGCCGGCGCCGCGAGAGGCGACGCGAGAACCAGCACCGCCGCGACCGCCATCGCGATCGGCCTGATCTCGAGCCGTTCCACGATGG
>DMKW01000238.1:2332-7560 GCA_003454135.1 Microbacteriaceae bacterium | reverse complement strand
CGCCGCCTCGAGCGCGGCGCCCACGGCCGCGAGCGCGGCGAAGAGCAGGTAGTGGCCGTAGCCCCACAGGAACGATCGCTCGCGGCGCGCGGCGAGTCCCTCGCCGGCCGGCTCGAGGTAGTACAGCCACCACAGGGCGAAGAGCAGTATGAGCCCGCCGATCGCCACCTCCACGAGCTCGACGCTCACGCCGCTCGCCGAGAGACTCCCCTTCACCGCAACCGTCGCCGCCGACACGGACTCGCCGAGCAGGATGATCGTGAAAAGCCCGTAACGCTCGGCGATGTGGTGCGGATGCCAGGACGTCATCCCCGTGCGCTCCGCCCAGAGCGGAACCGACAGGTCGGCGACCGCGAGGATGACGAAGGTGAGCACCGTGAGGTCATGCGGCACTGCGAGGCGCGCGACCCAGCCGATCTGTACGGTTGCCACCCCGGCCGCGTAGCGGAAGGCCGTGACCCTGCCATGCGGATGCTCGATTCCGGCGCGCAGCCACTGGCTCACGAGCCCCACTCGCATGATGAGGTAGCCGATGGTGACTGCTACGTAGTCCTGGCCGGCAAATGCCGCCGGAACACCGGCCGCAAGAACCAGAACGCCGGCCATCTGCAGCATCGTGAGCAGCCGGTACGGCACATCATCCGTGTCGTAGGCGGAGGCGAACCAGGTGAAGTTCATCCACGCCCACCAGATGGCGAAAAACACCATGAGATAGGGCACGACGCCGTCGAGGCCGTGGCCCTCCGCGATTCGGGTCGCGAGGGGCGCGGCCACCTGCGCGATCGCCACGACGAAGGTGAGGTCGAACAGCAGCTCGAGCGGCGTCGAGGCGCGATTCTGCTCGCCGGGCGATCGCGCGGTCATGCGGGTGCGGATACTGGGCTGACTCATGCGCCCAGCCTAAACACCCCGTCCGGCTGCCGGCACGTCCGGCTGCCGGCACTCCCGGGTGCTAGGCCGGGATGACCGCGACGGCCTGGGGCGCCAGGGTGACTCCCCGCACGTCGACCGACACAGCACCGTGGTTGATCAGCACGAGCGATTCGCCCCGCAGCACCGCCTCGACCCCGGGCTGCGGCACCGGGAGCGCGCCGCCGACCCCGGCGTCCGCGAGGAGGCGTCCGAGGATCGCGGCGACCGCATCCTTCTCGGGGAGCGTCGCGACATACCATCCCGCCCCGGCGTCCGCGTCGCTGCGGGTCACCGCCGGCCACCCGTCGACCCCGCCGCCGGCGAACGTCGCCACGACCTCGGCGCCCTCGGTGTGCAGGAACTCCGACCACAGGTAGCCCGTCGCGTCGCCAGTGAGTTCCCCCCTGATGCGCGTTGGCGGCGCCTCCCCGTGCCCCGTCGCGGCGAGGTCCGGGCCGGCGAGCGGCGAGAACTCCTCGATGCGGATGCCCAGGGTCGACTGGAGCACGCCCAGGTAGCCGCCGGCGACGATGCGTGCGTTCTCGTCGGTGATGCCCGTCTGGTAGGTCACGAGCAGCTGGCCCCCCGCGCGCGCAAAGGCGTCGAGGTTGCCGAGCGCGGCAACGGAGGCCGAGAACAGGCTCGGCACGATCACGGCGGCGTAGCCAGACAGGTCGGCATCCGCTCGTACGAAGTCGACCGCAACGTTGCGCGTGAAGAGCTCCCGGTACCACGCGAACACGCCGCGCACATAGGAGAGCTCGGTCGGCACGGCTTCCTGCTCGATGCTCCACCAGCTGTCCCACTCGAAGACGATGGCGACGCGCGACCGCGCGCGGGCCCCGTCGAGCGCCAGGTTCTTCAGCTCGGCGCCGAGCTGCTCGACCTCGCGCCAGACACGCGTGTCCGTGCCGCCGTGCGGCACCATGCCGGAGTGGAACTTCTCCGCTCCCGCGACCGACTGTCGCCACTGGAAGAAGAGCACGCCGTCCGCGCCGCGAGCGACGGCCTGGTACGACCAGGCGCGCTGCTGCCCTGCGAGCTTGGGCGCGTTCCGGCGCCGCCAGTTGACGGCGCTCGGCGACTGCTCCATGAGGATCCACGGTTGGCCGCCGCGCAGGGACCGCATGAGGTCACGGGTCATCGCGGCGTACGCCGGCGAGTCCGGGTCGGCGGGATCCGGGTAGGAGTCGTCGGACACGACATCGACGTCCCCGGCCCAGTTCCAGTAGTCGGCCCCCTTGAAGAAGCCCATGAAGTTGGTCGTGATCGGCACCTGCGACGACGCCCGGATGATGTGCGCTTCGGCCCGGTAGCACTCGAGCAGCTCGTCGGAACTGAACCGGTCAAAGTCGAGCAGCTGCGTGGGGTTGCGGAACGTCGGCGCGGCGCTCGGCGGGTACACCTCGGCGAAGTCGGCGTATTGCTGCGACCAGAATGCCGTGCCCCAGGCCGCGTTGAGCGCCTCGACACTCGAGTACTTGGCCGTGAGCCACGCGCGGAACGCGTCGGCGGACGCGTCGCAATAGCAGTGGCTCACGTGGCAGCCGTACTCGTTGTTGATGTGCCACAGTTCGAGCGCCGGATGGTCGGCGTAGCGCTCGACGATGGCCTGGACGAGGCGTGCGGCCAGTCGGCGGTACACGGGCGAACTGGGACAGTACTGCTGGCGGCTTCCCGCTGCGAGACGCACTCCGGACTCCGTCACCGGGAGCACCTCCGGGTAGTGGTGGGTGAGCCACGGCGGCGGGGAAGCCGTGGCGGTCGCAAGGTCGACGCGAATCCCGCCGTCGTGCAGCTTCGCGAGGATGCGGTCGAGCCAGGCGAAGTCGAACTCGCCCTCCCGCGGTTCGAGCTTCGCCCACGAGAAGATGCCGACGCTGACGAGGCTGATACCGCCCTCCTGCATGAGGCGCACATCCTCGTCCCACACCTCTTCCGGCCACTGCTCGGGGTTGTAGTCTCCGCCGTACCAAATCACTTGCTTCTCTTCCGTCGTGTGTCGTGTATGGATGGTGCTGGGCGCGAGGGCGTCAGCCCTTGACGCCGCCGGTCGCGAGGCCGGTCTGCCAGTATCGCTGGAGGTAGAGGAACGCGACGATCAGTGGGATGACGGACACCAGCGAGCCGGTGATGACGGTGGAGAACAGCGCCTGGGAACCGCCTCCCGCCGCACTCGCCGACTGCTGCTGCGCGAGGCCGACCGTGAGCGGATACAGCTCCTGCGTATTCAACATGATGAGCGGCAGAAAGTAGTTGTTCCACGTCGCGACGAGCGCGAACAGGAACACCGTGACGATCCCGGGGCCCAGCAACCGCAGGCTCACCTGCCAAAAGATCCGGAACTCACCCGCGCCGTCGACGCGAGCCGCCTCGATGAGGGAGTCCGGCACGGCATCCGCGGCATACACCCGCATGAGGAAGACGCCGAACGGACTCACCAGCGACGGCAGGATGACCGCCCACGGCGTGTTCGTCAGCCCGGCGCTGCTGAACAGCAGGTAGGTGGGGATGGCGAGGGCCGTAAGCGGGATCATGATGGCGCCGAGCGTCACGCTGAACAGGGCCTTGCCGCCGGGGAAGTCGTACTTCGCAAACGCGTAGCCCGACATCGTCGCGAGCAGGGACGCCCCGACCGCACTGACTCCCGCGTAGACGACGGTGTTGAGCGCCCAGTGCAGGTACAGTCCGCCCGATGCCGTGAACACGTCACCGAGGTTCTGAAACAGGCTGAAGCCCTTGCCGAACCAAAGGCCGAAGCTCGTGAACAGGTCGGCGTTGTTCTTTGTGGACGCGATCAGCAGCCAGAACAGCGGGACCACGAAGTAGAGCGCGCAGATCCAGAGGATGACCGTGAGCAAGGTGCTTCGGCGATTCTCGGGGGAATACGACTTGCGCCGGCGAGCGACGCGTGTTTTCGCCTTGTCGACGATCGTTGTCGTTCCGGGCACGGCGCGAGCTGTGGTGCTCAATTCGGGCTCTCCCTTCGCTGAGTCGACAGTTGCACCACGTAGGAGACGACCATGATCACAATGCCGAGTATGAAGGCGATGGCCGCGGCATAGTTGATGTCCTGGTTTACGAAGGCGAGATTGTACGCGTAGAAGTTGGGTGTGTACGACGAATTGATGGCGTTCGGGGCGATGTTGCGAAGGAGGCTCGGCTCATTGAATAGCTGGAAACTCCCGATAATCGAGAAGATCACGGTGAGCAGGATGGCCGGTCGGATCGCGGGGATCTTGATGCTCCACGCCACGCGCAGTTGGCTCGCCCCGTCGATCTCGGCCGCCTCGTAGAGCTCGGCGGGGATGGATCGCAGGGCCGAGTACATGATGATCATGTTGTAGCCGACGAACTCCCACGTGACGATGTTCATCATCGAACCGAGCACGTTGGCGTCGGAGAGCAGGTTGGGCTTGCCCAGTCCGACGGCGCTGAGAATCTGCACGATCGGCCCGAAGTCCTGGCCGTAGAGGTAGCCCCACATGAGCGTCGCAACGACGCCGGGGATCGCGTAGGGGATGAAGATCAGCAGTCGCAGCACCTTGCTGCCGCGCACTCGACCGCTATCGAGGGCGAGCGCGAAGAACAACGCGAGGCCGAGCATGATGGGCACCTGCACGACGAGGAAGAGTGCGGTGCGACCGATGCCTGCGAGGAACAGGGGGTCGGTGAAGGTCTTCACGTAGTTATCGAACCCGACGAAATGGACGCCGCCGACCAGCTGCGTGGCGAAGAAGCTGAGGTATCCGGAGTAGAAAAGCGGAATGATCAGCATCGTGATGAAGACGAGAAAAAACGGAATGACAAAGAGGTATGCGGCTCGCCATTGCCTCCGCTTGGTCAGCGGCGTTCTCCGCTTCTTCGACGGGACCTGTGGCCGGCTGGCCACGGTTGCGCTGCTCATCGGAACTCCTTCGTTGCGGTGATGGGAAGAGGGGAGGGTGGCCCCGCTCGCGCGGGGCCACCCGGTGACGCTACTTATTGACGGTGAAACCCTGCTGGGTTCCGTAGTCGACGAGTGCCTTCTGCCAGGTGTCGAGCCCGGCCGACAGGTCGCCCTTCGCGGCGATCGCCTTACCGATGGTGTCGGTGAAGCTGGAGTAGGCGAAGTCCATGTATGGCAGCCACTCGAACTTCGTGTCGACCGTCTTGGAGATGTCCGAGAAGGTCTTGTTGACCGTCTGGCCACCGTAGAACGCGGACTTGGTGTCGGTGAATGCAGGATCGCTCAGCACGTTGTTCGCGGTCGGCCAGAGGAACTGCTTCGACGCGAACAGGCTCGTGGACGACTTGTCGTTGTTGATCCACTTGGC
>DMKW01000238.1:650-2079 GCA_003454135.1 Microbacteriaceae bacterium | reverse complement strand
GCACCGCTGTACTGCGGAAGCGGGGCAGCTGCCCAGAGTCCGGACGTATCCTTGGCGGTGCCCTGAAGGAAGATCGGGCCCCACGCGGCCGTGAGCCATCCGGCGTACTTGCCCTTGGCAAGCCCCTGATACCACGCGTCGGTAAAGTCCGGGTCAACCGAAACGGTGTCGGCCTGGATCAACTTCTGCCAGTAGCTCACCACTTCTTTCGCCTTTGCGCTGTTCACATCGACGGTGACGCCCTTCTTACCGTCGTAACCGAACGGCTTCACACCCGCCTGCCAGAGAAGCCCAAGCCACTGCCCAGCCTGGTTCGCCGCGACGTTCGACATGTACGAACCCGTCTTCGACTTCACTGCGGCGGCGTCCGTCGCGTATTCTTCCCAGGTCGTCGGCGCGGTCGTGATGCCGGCCGCCTTCAGGATGTCGGCGCGGTACAGGTTGCCCATCGGTCCAGAGTCCTGGGGGATTGCCAGCACCTGATTGTCCGACACCACCTGGTTCCAGACCCACGGCACGTACTCGCTCTTGAGCTTCGCGGCTCCATAAGGCGTGAGGTCGAGCAGGCTCTTCGTCACGTTGAACGATGAGATGTACTGGTACTCGATCTGCGCGACATCCGGAGCGCCGGTGCCGGCTTTGAGTGCCGTGCGGATCTTCGTGTAGTGCGGGGCGCCCTGGCCGACGTTCTCGACCTTGACCTTGATGGCCGGGTAGGCCTTCTCGAACAGGTCGACCTCGTTCTGGATGTCCGGGACCCAGGTCCAGAAAGTGAGGGTGGTCGGGGTCTTCATGGCCTTGTCGATCTGGGTCTGGGAAATCGCGGTGCCGGAGGTGCTGGTCGTCGCGCCGCCTGAAGTGCAGCCCGCGAGGAGTAGTGCTGTGGTCAACAGGCCAGCGCCCAGGGCCAGTGCTGATCTCGGTGCTCGTTTTCTCATGTGCCTTTCCTTTTTCTCGTTCCGGTCCGTCATCGGTGACGGGCGGTTTACTCGTCGACCAGGACCAGGGATGCCCATGGCTCGAGCGAGAATTCGTGGCCGGCGGCGAATCGCTCGCCTCCGGTTGCGTCCAGGACGCCGTGCGGGGCGGCGATCGAGCCGCGCTCCGAACTCCAGTTGCTGATGAAGGACGTGCGGGTGCCGTCGGGCGTCGTGCCGGAGGCGACGGTTACATTCGCGGAGGCCGTGGCGAGCCAGGGCGAGGCGATCGTGTCCGGTGACACCCAGCGCATGAGGTCGGCGGCGAGCGCCGGGTTGGGCACCGTGCCGACGTAGGTGATGCGTCCGGCGCCGCTCGCGCGAGTCGTCACGGCCGGGAAGCGACCGAGCTCCGGATGCAGGTAGCCGGCGAGAACCTCGGCGCCGTCGACGATCACGCCGTCGAGCCAGCGCGTCGCGCGGGCGCCCTCCGACGGGGTGAATCCCGCGCT
>DMKW01000238.1:0-477 GCA_003454135.1 Microbacteriaceae bacterium | reverse complement strand
CGCGCCTCATCGTCGCCATAGCCGCTGCGGATGCCGACCACGAGGTGGCCGCCGGCCGCCGCGTAGTCGCGGAGGAAGGCGAGCTGGAGGTCGGTCGCGACATAGAAGGCCGGCACGACGAGAACCGGATGCTCGGCGGCGAACGCCGCGGCATCCTCTCCCAGCTGGCTCGCGTGCACGATGCGCGCCTGCGCACCGGTCTCGACGATGCCGCGGTAGAACGCGTCGAAGATCTGCTGGTACGAGGCGCGGTCGGGCTGCCCGGTCGAGGTGTGAAGCGGCGGGAAGAATTCGAGCGCCCACTTGCTGTCCATCGAAAAGAGGATGGTCACGTCGGCATCCGGCCGGTAGCCGTCGAGCGAGGTTCCGAGCGCCTTGAAGGTCGCGCCGATCTCGGAGACCTCCCGGTAGATGCGGCCCGGGCGCTGGCTGTGCGGTAGCACGCCGCCCCAATAGGTCTCCGTGCCGTAGTGCAGC
>DMKW01000237.1:5989-12001 GCA_003454135.1 Microbacteriaceae bacterium | reverse complement strand
GGGCTCGAATAACGGGTCGGCACGGCCGGATTGTCGAGACCGACTGCCGCGAGGGCCTCGGCCTCGAACTCGGCCACGTCGGCGACCGTGTCATCGGCCGTGATGCGATGCCAGGCCTGGTCGAGCAGCGCCGCCGCGAGGTATTCGCTCGTCTTGAACCCCTCGTTGAACGCCGAGGAGGCGCGGATCTTGTCGACGAAGTCTTGCGGCATCGGCTCGCCAGTCTCGAAGTGCACGGCGTAGTTGGCGAGGATCTCGGGCCACAGCATCCACATCTCGTTCACCTGGCTCGGAAACTCGACGAAGTCGCGGTGCACGTTCGTGCCCGCGAACTTCGGGTACGTGACTCGCGCGAATAGCCCGTGCAGCGCGTGGCCGAACTCGTGGAAGAACGTGTTCACCTCGTCGTAGCTGAGCAGTGTCGGCGCGCCGGCAGCAGGCTTCGGCACGTTGAGGTTGTTCACGACGACGACCGGATGATCGAGCAGGGTGTTCTGCGAGATGAGCGGGTTCATCCACGCGCCGCCGCGCTTCGAGTCCCTCGTGTACAGATCGAGTATGTAGAGGCCGAGGGGGGAGCCGTCGTCGTTTTTCACCTCGAAGACACGGGCGTCGTGGTGGTAAGCGACAAGATCGGGGCGTTCGGTGAAGGTCAGGCCGTAGGCCTGGTTCGCTGCGAAGAAGACGCCGTCGCGGAGAACGCGCTCGGCCTCGAAATACGGGCGCATCTCGGCCGTGTCGACGTCGTACTTCGCCCGCCGCACCTTCTCGGTGTAGAAGGCCCAGTCCCACGACTCGAGGGCGAACGCGTCACCGATCTGCGCCTGGAGGTCGGCCTGCTCGGCACGGGCGTTGCGGGCGGCGACGGGCGCGAGGCGGCCGAGCATGGCGGCGACCGCGGCGGGGCTCTTGGCCGTCTCGTCGGCGGTCACATAGGCCGCGTGGTTCTCGAAGCCGAGGAGTCGCGCCCGCTCGGCGCGCAACCGGGAGATTTCGAGCACAAGTTCACGGTTGTCGTTGTCGCCGTCGCGGCTGCCGCGAGAGCGCGACGCATCCATGATTCGCTTGCGCACGTCACGGTCGGTGAGCGAGTCGAGGTACGGATGCCCGGTCGGCAACACGAGCGTGACCAGGTACTTGCCGGTGTGGCCTCGCTCCCTCGCGGCCTCGGTAGCAGCCGAGATCTCGCCGGCCCCCAGTCCGTCGAGCTCGTCGACGTCGTCGAACACCACGGCGAGCTCGTTGGTGTCGGCGAGCAGGTTCTTCTCGAAGCGCGTTGTGAGGGTGGAGAGCTTCTGGTTGTACGCGCGGAGCTTCGCCTTCTGGTCGTCGTCGAGCGCGGCCCCCGCGAGGGTGAACTCGGTGTAGTACCGCTCGACGAGATACCGGGCCTCCGGGTCGAGGTCGAGTTGCGGCAACTGGTCGTGCAGGGCCTTGATGCGCCCGTAGAGCGCAGAATCGAGCCTGATCGCGTCCGAGTGCGCGGCGAGCAGCGGAGCCATCTCCTCTTCGAGGTCGTTCGTGAAGTCCGAGCTGTCGGCGGAGCTCTTGTTGAAGAACACGGTGGCGACGCGCTCGAGGGTCTGACCGGCGCGTTCGAGCGGGATCATCGTGTTCTCAAAGTTGGGCAGGTCCGGGCGGCGTGTGATGTCCGCGATCTCCGCGAGGTGCTCCTCGATTCCCTTCTCGAACGCCGGCCGATAGTGCTCATCGGCAATGTCGGCGAATGGGGGCAGTCCGTAGGGAAGCACGCTGGGCGCGAAGAAGGGATTCTGTTCAACCATGCGGGCTAGCCTAGGCAAAATACCGCGGCCAGGAGGTGCCGGGATCTCGCCCGATGCAGATCCAATTCAACGTCTTTCCCGTCGTAGACGGGGCGGAGATCAGTGTTGCCATGCTGAGGCGGGCCATAAGGCGTTCCGACCGGAAAGCGATGACGCGCGAAGAACACTCGCGAGCATTTTCGACCGTTTATTACGTTGAGCTACGCGAGCGTTCGCAGACCATGGCGTTGCGGGTATTCTGAGCCTCAACCCGCACCCCCGACACGCGCCACGAGCGCCCGTCGAATCTCCACCCTCGCCAGTCGGCATGCGGGTTTTCCATTGGCGTGGAAACCCAGAGCAACCCCGATGAGCTCAACGGACCTGCACTCGGCGTCCTAGCGCCTCCTCCTGTGCACGCTCCCCAGGACATCCGTCCGGCTCATCGGGGTTTCTGTGTGCGCTGCGCGCACCTAACTCGCGTCGGTGCCGTCCTCCGACGGGTCGGTCACCATCACCGTTCCGTCGGGCGCGACTCGCACGACGGTGCCATCGTCGAGCTCGGCCACGGGGCGTCCTTCGAGCCAGGTGAGCGTCCATCGCCACTGGCTGGTGTCCGTGCCGGCGAGGCCGGTTTCGATTGAACGAATTGCCGCGACGACCGATTCGGGGAGCCGTGCCGGCGCGTCAGCGCCGACCGCCCAACGTGTGCCTAGCTGCATGGTTCGGCCTCCGTTTTCTTTCTGGTGGTGAGTCGCGCGCTCGTCAGGCCAGCTGCTCGGCGAGAACGACGTCTGTCACCGCGATCTCGTCGCCCACGATGAAGGTGATGCTGCCGATACGGCCGACCGCGGCCAGGTCGCCGACCGCCTGCTCAAGCAGCGCCGGGCCGGTGATCGTGGCCGAGGTCACCTCGGTCTTCTGGGACGCCTTCGCGTCGGTCTTGGCCCGACGAATGCCGATGAGAGCCTCCCCGACCGCGCCGAGCAGACCGGTGGGCCTGGCCTCGATGGGGGCGGTCGGCCAGGAGGCGCGGTGCACGGAGCCCTCGTGGGTCCAGGACCACACCTCTTCCGTGGCGAACGGGATGAACGGCGCGAAGAGACGCAGGAGCACGTCGAGTGCGGTGCGAAGCGTTGCTACGGCCGACGTCTGCTCGGACGCGCTGGCTGCCCCGTACGCGCGCTCCTTGACGAGTTCGAGGTAGTCGTCGCAGAAGGTCCAGAAGAAGCGTTCGGTCGTCTCGAGCGCGCGAGCGTGGTCGAAGTCCGCGAACGAGTTCGTCGCGATCTCGACGACGGTCGACAGCTCCGCGAGAACGTCGACATCCAACGGGTTGGTGACGAGGCCTGCGCCGCCGCTCGTGTCTTCGTCCGTCGCGGCTCCGATCGCCTCGGGCACCGGGAACGAGTAGACGAATTTGGCCGCGTTGAGCACCTTGATGGCGAGTCGTCGGCCGATCTTGATCTGCTTCGGGTTCTGTGGATCGAAGGCCGCGTCCGTGCCCAGCCGGCTCGATGCTGCCCAGTAGCGCACGGCATCCGACCCGTGCTCGTCCAGCATCCCGGCGGGAGTCACCACGTTCCCCTTCGACTTCGACATCTTCTTGCGGTCGGGGTCGACGATGAAACCGGAGATGCCGGCGTTCTTCCACGGCACCGAGCCGTTCTCGAGCTCGGCGCGCAGGATCGTGGAGAACAGCCAGGTGCGGATGATGTCCTGGCCCTGGGGGCGCAGCGAGTACGGGAAGACGAGGTCGAAGAGTTCGGGATCCCTCTCCCAGCCGCCCGCGATCTGGGGCGTGAGCGATGACGTGGCCCACGTGTCCATGATGTCCACCTCGCCGATGAATCCGCCGGGCACGCCGCGCTGGCTCTCCTCGTAGCCGGGGGCGGGGGCGGATGCCGGGTCGACCGGGAGGGCGCTTTCGCTCGGAACGATCACGGCGCCCTTCTCCCCGTCGGCGTCGAGCTCGTACCAGACGGGGATGGGCACGCCGAAGAAGCGCTGTCGTGAGATGAGCCAGTCGCCGGTGAGGCCGTTCACCCAGTTTTCGTAGCGGACGCGCATGAAGCCGGGGGCGAAGTTGATCTCCCGGCCGCGCTCGAGCAGCTTCTCCCGCAGCTTCTCGTCGCGGGCACCGTTGCGGATGTACCACTGCAGGGTCGACACGATCTCGAGCGGCTTGTCGCCCTTCTCGAAGAACTTCACCGAATGCATGACCTTCTTGGGCTCGCCGATGAGCTCACCGCTCGCGGTGAGCAGTTCAACGACCTTCGCCTTCGCGCTGAAGACCGTCTTGCCGGCGAGCTCGGCGTAGGCCGCCTTCGCCTCGTCCGTCACGATCACCTCGGGGGCGTCCGCGACGATGCGGCCGTCGCGGCCGATGATCGTGCGGTTGGGCAGGTCGAGTTCGCGCCACCACACGACGTCGGTCACATCGCCGAAGGTGCAGATCATGGCGATGCCCGATCCCTTGTCTTTCTGGGCGAGGTGGTGCGCGAGCACGGGGACCTCCACGCCGAACAGCGGCGTCGTCACCGTCGTGCCGAAGAGGTGCTGGTAGCGCTCGTCATCCGGATGCGCAACAAGGGCGACGCAGGCTGGCAGCAGCTCCGGTCGCGTCGTCTCGATGTGGATGTCGCCGTCTGCGCTGTGGAAAGCGAGTCGGTGGTAGGCGGCCGGCTGCTCCTTGTCTTCGAGCTCGGCTTGCGCGACCGCCGTGCGGAACGTGACATCCCACAGGGTGGGAGCCTCAGCCTGGTAGGCCTCGCCGCGGGCCAGGTTGCGCAGGAAGGCACGCTGCGCCGCGGTCTGGGCCTCGTCGCCGATCGTGCGGTAGGTGAGCGAGTAGTCGACGCTCAGGCCCAGTTTGCGCCAGACGTCTTCGAACTGGGTTTCGTCTTCGGCCGTGAGGCGTTCGCACAGTTCGATGAAGCTGCGGCGCGAGATCGGAACCTGGTCGGCGGCCTTGCCGCTCGAATTGTCGCCGCCTTCGAGCGGTGGAACGAAGTCCGGGTCGTAGGGCAGTGACGGGTCGCAGCGCACGCCGTAGTAGTTCTGCACGCGCCGTTCGGTGGGGAGGCCGTTGTCGTCCCAGCCCATCGGATAGAAGATGCTCTTGCCGCGCATCCGCTCGAAACGGGCCATGAGGTCCATGTGGGTGTAGCTGAAGACGTGGCCGATGTGCAGGCTGCCGGATGCCGTTGGCGGCGGCGTGTCGATGCTGAACACGTTGTCGCGAGTGGCGGTGCTTCGATCGAACCGGTGGGTGCCCTGTGCTTCCCACTGTGCGTCCCATTTTTCTTCGAGGCCTTCGAGAGCAGGCTTTTCAGGGATGGCAGAGGCCATGATTTCTCCGGTTCGATATATGCGGCACCGAGTCGATGATGAGGTGCCTGAATGTGGGATCGGTGACGATTCTACAGCGGATGCTGGCGGCATCCCGGCATCCCGTATCCTGCGATGCCGCCGCGACTGTTCCCGTTTGTCAGGTTTGTTCCCCCTCGACCGGGAACAAACCTGACAAACGGGAACAGTCACGCATGACGGGAGTCAGCTCGCAGGCATGACGGTGAACGGCTAAACTTGCCGACGAGACATCGATCCGGTCATCACCGGGGAGTCGTCGGAAGAACAGCGGGGTCGAGCTAGTCGAGACCCGAAGCCCAGTAGAACCGACCGGGGAGCCCGATACAGCCGATGAAAGAGGTCGCACGCGGATCACGCCCGAGTGCGGCAAGCGAGGTGGTACCGCGGTATCCGTATCTCACGGGTGACGTCCTCGTCCAGATGAACGCCCGACCTGGAGAGACATGACGTACCCGCTCGCATCCGATGGCAGCGAAGCCGAACCGCTCCGGCCGAGCCCGAACTTCCCGGCCATCGAGCGCGAGGTGCTCGACTTCTGGAAGAAGGATGACACCTTCCAGGCGTCCATCGACCAGCGCGAGGGCGCCGACGAGTGGGTCTTCTACGACGGCCCGCCGTTCGCCAACGGACTGCCGCACTACGGTCACCTGCTCACCGGATACGCGAAGGATCTCTTCCCCCGCTATCAGTCGATGCGCGGCAAGCAGGTGCACCGCAGGTTCGGTTGGGACACCCACGGACTGCCCGCCGAACTCGAGGCCATGCGGCAGCTCGGAATCACCGAGAAGGCGCAGATCGAGGAGATGGGCATCGCCACCTTCAACGAGAAGGCGCGCGAGTCGGTGCTCGAATACACCTCGGAGTGGGAGGACTACGT
>DMKW01000237.1:5163-5786 GCA_003454135.1 Microbacteriaceae bacterium | reverse complement strand
TTCATGGAGTCCGTGATCTGGGCGTTCAAGCAGCTCTACGACAAGGGCCTCGCCTACGAGGGCTTCCGCGTGCTGCCCTACTGCTGGCACGACGAGACGCCGCTCTCCAACCACGAGCTGCGCATGGACGACGACGTCTATCGCATGCGCCAGGACCAGTCGGTGACCGTCACGTTCCCGCTCGACGGGGCAAAGGCCGAGAGCCTCAATCTCACCGCGGTCAAGGCTCTCGCCTGGACGACGACGCCGTGGACGCTGCCGACGAACCTCGCGCTCGCCGTCGGGCCGTCGATCGAATACGCGGTGGTGGCAAGCGGACCGCTCGGAGCATCCGATGGTTCGGCCGAGGGGGTCTCCCAATTCCTGCTCGCGACCGACACGGTCGGCAACTACGCGAAGGAGCTCGGCTACGGATCCTCCGAGGCCGCGGTCACGGCAATCGATCGAACGATCCTCGGCGCCGACCTCGTGGGAGTCACCTACGACCGGCTGTGGGACTACTACGCCGACGAGGAGACCTGGGGTACCCAGAACGCGTGGCAGTTTCTCGCGGCCGACTACGTGGCCACGGGCGAGGGCACCGGCATCGTGCACCAGGCCCCCGCCTACGGTGAAGACGACCA
>DMKW01000237.1:0-4973 GCA_003454135.1 Microbacteriaceae bacterium | reverse complement strand
CTGCACGTCTTCGACGCGAACAAGCCGCTCGTGCAGAAGCTGCGCGCCGACGGCCGGCTGTTCCGCGTCGCAAGCTACGAGCACAGCTACCCGCACTGCTGGCGGTGCAAGAACCCGCTCATCTACAAGGCGGTATCGAGTTGGTTCATCCGGGTCACCGAGTTCCGCGACCGCATGGAGTCCCTCAACCAGGGCATCAACTGGGTGCCTGAGAACGTCAAAGACGGCCAGTTCGGCAAGTGGATCGGCAACGCCCGCGACTGGTCGATCTCGCGCAACCGCTACTGGGGCTCGCCCATCCCGATCTGGAAGAGCGACGACCCCGAGCATCCGCGGGTCGACGTGTACGGCTCGCTCGCCGAGCTCGAGCGCGACTTCGGCACGCTGCCGACCAACGCGGACGGCGTGCCCGACCTGCACCGCCCGTTCATCGACGAACTGACGCGTCCGAACCCCGACGACCCCACCGGCCGGTCGACCATGCGGCGCATCGAGGATGTGCTCGACGTGTGGTTCGACTCCGGCTCGATGCCGTTCGCCCAGGTGCACTACCCGTTCGAGAACTCCGAATGGTTCGACAGCCACAGCCCGGCGGACTTCATCGTGGAGTACATCGGGCAGACCCGCGGCTGGTTCTACACGCTGCACGTGCTTTCGACCGCGCTCTTCGACCGTCCGGCGTTCACCAACGTGATCGTGCACGGCATCGTGCTCGGCAGCGACGGCCAGAAGATGTCCAAGTCGCTGCGCAACTATCCGGATGTCTCCGAGGTATTCGACCGGGACGGCGCGGACGCCATGCGCTGGTTCCTCATGGCGTCGTCGGTGATCCGGGGCGGCAACCTCGTGGTCACGGAGGAGGGCATCCGGGAGGGCGTGCGGCAGCTCATGCTGCCGCTGTGGAACAGCTACTACTTCTTCACCCTGTACGCGAACGCGGGCGACTACAGCGCCGAGTGGCGCACCGACTCGACCGATGTTCTGGACCGCTACCTGCTGGCCAAGACGCGCGAGCTCATCGTGGACGTCACGACCCACCTCGACCATCTCGACAGCCCCCTCGCGGCGCTCGCCTTGCGCGACTTCGGCGATGTGCTCACCAACTGGTACGTGCGCCGCAGTCGCGATCGCTTCTGGTCCGGCGACACCGGCACCGTCGAGGGCCGCGACGCGTTCGACACGCTCTACACCGTGCTCGAGACGCTCACGCGGCTCGCGGCGCCCCTCCTGCCGCTCATCACCGAGCGCATCTGGAAGGGGCTCACGGGCGAACGCAGCGTGCACCTCACCGACTGGCCGAGCGCCGAGCGTTTTCCGCTCGACCACGAGCTCGTCGCGGCCATGGATCGCGTGCGCGAGATCGCGTCGTCGGGTCTGGGCCTGCGCAAGGCGACGGGTCTGCGGGTGCGCTTGCCGCTCGCCGAGCTCACCGTGGTAGCCGAGAACGTGGCGTCCCTCGCTGGATTCTCCGACATCCTGCGCGACGAACTCAACGTGAAAGCCGTCGTGCTTCGCGAGATCGAGGAAGACAGCCTCACCGACTTCGGCATCACCCGCAAGCTCACGGTGAACGCCCGAGCGGCCGGACCGCGCGTCGGAAAGGCCGTGCAGGCGGTTATCCAGGCGGCGCGGGCCGGCGACTGGGCCCCGAACGGCGACGGAGTGATCGTGGGCGGAGTCGAGCTCATCGCGGGGGAGTTCGAGCTCGAGCTGCAGGCGGCGCATGACGCCCAGGCGATCACCTTCCTTCCCGACGGCGGCTTCGTGCTGCTCGACACCGAGACCACGTGGGAGCTCGAGGCTGAGGGCCTCGCCCGCGACCTCATCCGCGCAGTGCAGGACACGCGCAAGGCGGCCGGCCTCGCCGTGAGCGACCGGATCGACCTCACGATCCTGCTCGCCTCCGGCTCGGAACGCGCGGGAGTCGCACCGTTCGAAGACACGATCGCGCGCGAGACCCTCGCCCTCGCGATTGAGGTCGTGTCGACCGACGGCGAGAATGTTGAGGAGTACGCGGCGCAACACGGGGCGCCTGGCGCTTTCCGGGCTCTCGTTCCGGCCGGCCAATACGCGAACAGTGGCGACATTCTCGTCCAAGTCACCATCCATGGAGCAGGTACAGATGTCTAAGAACCCCGACGCGCAGGATCCAGAACTGAGCGACGACGCGCTCTACCAGAACGATGCCGACCAGGTCTATCGCGAACTTCTCGACCGGGTTGGGGAGTCAAACCCGCAGCCGCGCCTCGGGCCCACGCGACGCGTCGTCGAACTGCTCGGCGACCCGCAGCGGGCGTACCCGATAATCCACATCACCGGCACGAACGGCAAGACCTCCACGAGCCGCATCACCGAGAGCATCCTGCGGGCCTACGGGCTGCGCACCGGCCTCCTCACGAGCCCGCACCTAGTGCGAGTGAACGAGCGCATCGTGGTGGACGGCGAGCCCATTTCGAACGAAGCGTTTGTGGCCAACTACCGCGACATCCGGCCATACCTGCTCATGGTGGACGCCGAGCTCACGGCGGCAGGCGAGCTGCCGCTCACCTTCTTCGAGGCCTTCACCGCCCTTGCGTTCGCGAGCTTTGCGGATGCCCCGGTGGATGTCGCGGTGATCGAGGTCGGACTCGGCGGGGAGTGGGACTCCACCAACGTCGGCGACGGCGTCGTGGCCGTGTTCACCCCCATCTCCCTCGACCACACCGCTCGGCTGGGTAACACCGTCGCGCAGATCGCGGCGACGAAGTCTGGCATCATCAAGCCGGCCTCCGCGGTCGTCACCTCGACGCAGCCGCCGACCGCGCTCGCCGAGCTCGAACGCGCCGCCGAACTCACGGAGTCGAGTCTCGCCGTGCAGGGAACGGGCTTCGAACTGCTCGGAACGACCGTCGCGGTCGGCGGACAGGTGTTCTCGGTGCGTGGCCTCGCCGGCACATACAACGATCTTTTCCTGCCGCTCTTCGGGGATCACCAGGCCCAGAACGCGGCGGTGGCGATCGCCGCCGTCGAGTCGTTCCTCGGCGGTGGCGAGCAGGCGCTCGTCGGTGACGTGCTCGCGGAGGGGCTCGCGACGGCGGCGTCGCCCGGCCGCCTCCAGGTGATCGGGGTCGAGCCGACCGTGATCATCGACGCGGCCCACAATCCCGATGGCGCGCAATCCCTCGCGAAGGCGATCGCGAGCTACTTCACCTTCGACGAGGTTGGCATCGTGCTCGGCGTGCTCGCCGACAAGGATGCGCGGGGCATCGTCGGCGCGCTCGTCCCCATCACGACCCGGTTTTTCGTCACGTCGTCGAGCTCCGACCGGGCCGTCACGGTTGACGACCTCACGCCGATTGTGCTCGAACTCGCCGGCGATGACGCCACGGAATCCTTCGACTCGGCGCAGGATGCGATCGATGCCGCGCGCGAGTGGGCAGCCCAGCAGCCGCGGCGCGGGGTCGTCATCACCGGATCCATCACCCTCATCGGCGACGCCATCGTGCTCGCCGAACAGGACGGCTGGAGACGGTGACCGTTCAACCCGCGCCGGGCAGAGCGCGCCGGCAGCGATCCGCCACCGAATCCCTCCTCTCGATCGTGCTTCTGCTCGAGGCGATCCTGGTGTTCTTCATTGCGATCACCGCCTTCGGGCTGCGAGTGCTTCCTGCGGCTGCGGCGTTCGGCGGGGGAGCGGCGCTCTTCGTCGCCCTGCTCGCGATCGGCCGGCTCGTGCGCTACGACTGGGGGGTCTGGCTCGGCTGGGTGGCGCAGGCGACGCTCCTCTCGATCGGCCTCCTGCTGCCGCTCATGTGGTTCATCGGCGCGGTGTTCGTCGCCCTATGGACTTACTGCTTCATCACGGGCCGCCGCCTCGACCGGCGCAAGGCCCTGCACCGAACCGAAACCACCGCAACGCCGGAAACAGCCGGCACCGAGGAGTCACCATGACCACAGTTGAAGAAACCCTTGTGCTCGTCAAGCCGGATGGGGTCTCCCGCAACCTCACGGGCGAGATCCTGCGCCGCATCGAGGCGAAGGGATACCAGCTCGTCGACGTCAAGCTCGTCGAGGCGAGCCGCGAGCTGCTGGCGAAGCACTACGAAGAGCACGTCGGCAAGCCGTTCTATGAGCCGCTCGTGGAGTTCATGGAGAGCGGACCCGTCGTTGCCCTGCGCATCGCCGGCGACCGCGTGATCGAAGGCTTCCGATCCCTCGCCGGCACGACGGACCCCACGACCGCGGCGCCCGGCACGATCCGCGGAGACCTCGGCCGCGACTGGGGCCTCAGGGTGCAGCAGAATCTCGTGCACGGCTCGGATTCGCCAGAGTCAGCGCTGCGCGAACTCGACCTCTGGTTCGACTGACCTCGCGGGCGGGCATCCGCGCGCCCGCTCGTTGTCACCGCGGCCGCCGGAGTCGGCGCGCTGTCAACGAACGGGTGCACCGATGAGGTGCGAGGAGGGTTAGCCCGCCGCGGTGGCCTGGGTCTCCACGAAGCTCGCGAACGCCGCCGCGTCGGTGAGGGCTCCGGGATACTGAGCGCCGTTGACGAATACGGAGGGTGTTCCCTTGAAGGCGACGGCCGGGTTCGCGACCCCGCTGAATTTGCCGTTCACCACGCGATCCGTTGCCGCCTTCACCCAGCCCTTGAACTGCTGGGAGGTGATGCACGAGCTGATCGTGGAACTGCTGCTGCCGGCCCCCTTGAGGATCGAAATCAGCTGCTTGTCCGACATGCCGGGCGTGCTCTCGGCCGGTTGATTGGCGAAGAGCGCCGTGTTGACGGCGTAGAAGTTGTTCGAGTCGTAGTTGGCGACGCACGCCGTGGCGTTGGCGGCCCGGGTCGAATACTTGTTGCCGAGAGACGAGTTGTCGAGAATCGCGATCGGGTGCACCTCGAGGGTCGCGACCCCGGCCTTGACCCACTGGCCGATCTGGCTCTCGTTGGCGGTCTCGAACTGCTCGCAGTACGGGCACTGGTAGTCGACGTA
>DMKW01000245.1 GCA_003454135.1 Microbacteriaceae bacterium | reverse complement strand
ACGCTGCGCTCGATGCCCTTCGCGAGAGACTGGTTGACGCTCGGCTGCACCACGAGAAGGGCGGCGATCGCCGCGAAGATGGGCAGCGGTTGACCGAGCAACAGGTTGCTGAGGAGCCACGCGAGGATCGCGGCGACCGAGGTCTTGAGCACCTGCAGGATGGGGCTGCGAGAGGATGCTCGAAGCGAAGCGATCAATCGCATCCCTCCACAGTATCGCTCGGGCGGAGGGCCGAGCTTCAGGCGGGGGGCCTCGGTCGCGCTATTCGGTCGGAAGCTGGAGTCCCGTGAGATCGCTCGGCGTCGTCGCAGCCGGCGGGGCGGGAACCGTGCCGTTGGAGGCGGATGCCGCCGTCGCGGTTCCGAGCGCAACGCTCAAAAGGAGAGCACTCGCGAGGATCCCCGCAGCCGAAACGCCACTCGCGACCATGTTCACCGGCGTCAACCGATCGGTGCGCCGCAGGTGTCGCACGGTGATCGCAATGCCGACTAGTGCTGCGGTCGCCATGACGACCGTCAGCACTAGCGGCACCGTGGCGCCGTCGGTCGCCGCGGGCACGGCAACAAGCGCAGTGATCATGATCGGGCTGTTCCTCTCGGGTAAGGAACGGTTCGCGTCGGGTACACGAACTGTGCTTTCCTGTCCGTCTTTAGGGGGACATGAGGTCGGCAGAACCGAAGCTATCAGCCCCCATAACTGGGGTCAAGCCGGTCGCCGCCCCACTTTGGGGGTAATGGCGACTCGAAAGTCCCTCGGCGGCGGGCAAGTACGGCGCCGTTCACGAGACCGTCGACGGGTCTGAGGTGTTCTCGCCTCGGCCGTAGACTGCTGGCACAGGAGGACCCATGCCGGCCGACCCCCAGACTGTGGACATTCCCACCATCCGGGGAGCAAGCCCCGGGCTCACCGGCGTTCTTGCCGTGCCGGCGGGCACCGGTCCGTGGCCGGGAGTCGTCATTGTGCACGAGGCTTTTGGTGTGAACGGCGTGATGCGGCGCCAGGCCCAGCGCATGGCCGACGCCGGCTACCTCGCGCTCATGCCCGACCTGTTCACCAACGGCGGCGCCCGAAAATGCCTCAGCGAGACGTTCCGCGCCCTCACCGCGGGAGAGGGAAAGGCCTTCGCCGACATCGAGTCGGCTCGGCAGGCGCTCATCGCTCGCGACGATTGCACCGGCGAGGTCGGCGTTCTCGGCTTCTGCATGGGCGGCGGTTTCGCTCTCGCGGCGGCGGCGAAGGGCTTCGGGGCGGCATCCGCGAACTACGGTCGGCTGCCGAAAGACATCGATGCGGCGCTCTCCGGCGCATGCCCGATCGTCGGTAGCTACGGGGCCAAGGATGCGTCGCTCAAGGGCGCGGCGCGCAGGCTCGACGAGTCGCTCGCCAGGCTCGGCATCGTCCACGATGTCAAGGAATACCCGGAGGCCGGGCATGCGTTCCTCAACGACGAGGAGTCAGGGCCTCCGATCCTACGATTCGCGCTCAAGCGCATCATCGGGGCCGGACCCAACGCCGACGCGGCGGTGGACGCGTGGCGGCGCATCGACGCGTTCTTCGCCGAGCACCTCACCTGACAGAGCTGACGCGAGCCAGCGGGTCCTTCGCCTTGCTGATCACGTCGGCCGCCCGTACCAGGGCGAGGTGCGAGAAGGCCTGCGGGGTGTTGCCGGCGTGGCGCTTGGCGCGCACGTCGTATTCCTCGCTCAAGAGGCCGACATCGTTGCAGAAACCCACGAGACGATCCATGAGTTCCGTCGCATCGTCGAGGCGCCCGCTCCTCGCGTACTGCTCAACGAGCCAGAACGAGCAGGCGAGAAACGGATGCTCGCCGGCGGGCAGACCGTCCACCCCGGTCTCGGTGAGGTACCGCAGCACGAGTCCGTCGTGCAACAACTCCCGCTCGATCGCCGCGACGGTGCCGAGCATGCGCGGATCGTTCGCCGAGACGAATCCGATCTGGGAGAGCAGGAGCAGGGACGCGTCGACCGTCGTGCTTCCGTAGTACTGCGTGAAGGTGTTTCGCTTCTCATCGAACCCCTCCGTCTCGATCTCCTCCCGAATCCGGTCGCGCAGACGCTCCCAGCGTTCGACCGGGCCGTCGAGCCCGAATTCGCGCACAGCCCGCACGGCGCAATCGAACGCGGCCCAGATCATCGCCCGGGAGTGGGTGAAGTGCTGCTTCGCGCCGCGGATCTCCCAGATGCCGTTGTCCGGCCGGCTCCAATTCTCTTCGAGGAACGACATGAGGGCGCGCTGTAGCGGCCAGGAGAACTTGTTCTCGTTGAGGCCAACGCGTCTCGCGGACTGAAGCGCAAGCATGACCTCGCCGAAGATGTCGCCCTGGTACTGGCGCCACGCGTCATTGCCTGACCGCACGGGGGATGCGCCGTGATACCCGGGGAGGCTCGCCACCTTCCATTCCGTCAGGCGTCGTTCGCCGGACAGGCCGTACACGATCTGGATGTCGCCGGGATCGCCGGCGACCGCGCGTAGCAGCCAGTTGCGCCAAGCGTCGGCTTCCTGCTCAAAACCGTGGCTGAGCAGCACGTCGAGGGTTAGCGAGGCGTCCCGCAGCCAGACATACCGGTAGTCCCAGTTGCGGTTGCCGCCGAACTGCTCGGGCAGGCTCGTGGTCGCCGCGGCAACGATGCCGCCGGTGTCTTCGTGCGTGAGCGCGCGAAGGACGAGTAGGCTGCGGTGCACCTCATCGTGGTAGTGCGGCGAGGCGGCGCACATCGAGGCCCACTCCTTCCACCACTCTTCGGTGTCTGTCTGACGCTCGTCGACATCCAACCGCTCCGGCGGCTCGCGATGCGCCGGGTACCACGTGAGAGTCATGTCGACCCTCTCGCCCGCCGATACCGTGAATTCGGCGCCGTGTGAGTGACCTTCCGGGTGTAGCCGAGGGCCGCGTAACACCACGGCATCCGGGCCCGCGACGGCGAGGAGCGCTGGACCGCCCTTTTCGTGCACCTGACGCACCCACGGAATAGCCTCGGCATAGTCGAAACGGATGCGCACGTCTTCGATCATGGACACCGATCCCCTGATGCCGCGCACCCGTCGCACAATGTCGGCCCGGCGATCCCCGTGGGGCATGAAGTCGGTGACCTCCACCTCTCCGGTGCCGGTGACCCAACGCGTGATGAGGATGAACGTGTCTTCGAGGTAGCGACGACTCGTCTCGAGAACCTCGTCGCCGGGGGCCAGCAGCCAGCGACCGTGCTCCTTCGATCCGAGGAGGGCTCCGAAGGTCGACGCGGAGTCGAAGCGCGGCAGGCACAACCAGTCGATGCTCCCGTCGCGGCCGACGAGCGCGGCGGTATGACAGTCACCGATCAGGGCATAGTCCTCGATGCGCAGAGCCATTCTGACAGTCTCTCAGAGGTAGCCTGTTGGCATGGCAGACCTCATCGACACCCTCGTAATTCTCGGAGCCGGGGGAGACCTCGCCAAACGCCTGCTGCTCCCCGGTCTCGGGCAATTGCTCGACGGGAACCGCGGGCACGAGTT
The DNA here is from genome assembly GCA_003454135.1 of Microbacteriaceae bacterium. Lineage (GTDB taxonomy): Bacteria > Actinomycetota > Actinomycetes > Actinomycetales > Microbacteriaceae > Lacisediminihabitans. The sequence goes on along the minus strand of DMKW01000245.1, from coordinate 11,049 downwards.
GAGCCTGATCGGTGTCGGGTTCGATCCGATGGGCGACGATGACTGGCGAGCTCGTGTGGCCGAGTCGTTCGCCGATGGCGGTTCGAAGGGGGCTGGCGCGAAAGCCGTCGCGCGCGAGACGCGGTACCTGCGGGCCGACGTGACAAAGCCGGAGGACCTTCGTCGGATTCTCGCGAACGTGTCCGGTACGCCGGCCGTCTACTTCGCGCTGCCTCCCAAGGTGACGATCGCGGCGTGTGCCGCCCTCGGGCAGGTCGAACTTCCGCCGGGGACCGTGCTCGGGCTCGAGAAGCCGTTCGGCACCGACTTGCGCAGCGCGCAGGCGCTCAACCGGCAGCTCGCGAAGCTCCTCCCCGAACGGCACATCCATCGAGTGGACCATTTCCTCGGCAAGTCGACGGTGCTCAACCTGCTGGGATTGCGGTTCGCCAACCGCATCTTCGAGCAGGTCTGGAGCTCCGAGCACATCGAGCGCGTCGACATCCGCTTCGACGAGACGCTCGCCCTCGAGGGACGGGCCGGGTACTACGACAAGGCCGGCGCTCTAGTCGACATGATCCAGAGCCACCTCTTGCTCGTCATGGCGATCGTGGCGATGGAGCCACCATCAAGCCTCGATGCCGAGGACCTCCGCGGCGCGATGGCGCAGGTATTACGGGCTACCCGCGTGTGGGATGGCGACGCGGTACGCGCAAGCCGACGCGCACGGTACGGGGCCGGCACGATCGACGGGCGTAAGCTCACCGCTTACGACAAAGAACCGGGCGTCGACCCGGCACTGGGCACCGAGACGCTCGCCGAGGTCACCGTCGGCATCGAGAACTGGCGCTGGGCCGGCGTGCCGTTTCACTTGCGATCGGGCAAGGCGCTCGCCGACAAGCGGCAGGAGATCGTCGTCACGTTCAAGGACGTGCCGCACCGGCCATACGGGTTCACCGGCAACCCGGGACCGGCCCGATTGCGGATCGCCCTCAATCCGGACGGCATCCAGCTCGATCTCAACATCAACGGCGAAGGCAACCCGTTCACGGTCGACCGGGTGACACTCGAGGTCGATTTCGCGGCGGGCGAGCTCGGCCCCTACGGCGAGGTGCTGCACGGGATCCTTTCCGACGACCCGACGCTGTCGGTGCGAGCGGACAGCGTCGAGGAGTGCTGGCGCATCGTGGCGCCCGTGCTCGCCGCCTGGCGCAAGAACGCCGTTCCTCTCGACACCTACCGCGCCGGCTCGGCCGGACCGACCGCCTGGCGGTAGCCCGCTGCCCGACGCCCCACGACGAGGCGCAGCCCGCCGTCGAACTCCGGCAGGTTCCGGAATTCCCCGTAGAGGGAATCCCATTCGCCCGACGCGAGGTCGGAGCGGAGCTCGAACACAAAGCGTGCGGCGACCTCTGGCGGCAGAAAGCTCCATGCCGACATCGCCCGGCGAACCTCGGGTTCGAGGAGTCGCTCGGGGCGAGCGAAAAATGCCTGGCCGAAGCCGTCGACGCAGTCGCGGGGAATCATGATCGTGCGCACCTCGCTCGAACCGCCGAGTGCCCGCACGATGGTGGCGATGGACGGCATCCGGCGGGACTCGACCTCGAACAGCTCCGGCACGTAGTCGATGAGCCACCAGTGCACCGGCGGCACGGGGTCGAAGGTGAGAATCACGACCGGCCCCGTCGTCACTCGTCGCATCTCGGCGAGACCCGCGGCGAGGTCCGGCCACTGGTGCACCGTGACGCTCGCCATGCTCGCGTCGAAACTGTCGTCATCGAACGGCAGGTGATCCGACATCGCATCGATCGCCGACGAGAGCTGCGGCGGCCGCTGCGCACGCATGGAGGCCGACGGCTCCACCGCCGTGACCGTGCGGTCGACAGGTTCGTACGATCCGGCGCCCGCCCCCACGTTGAGCACCGTGCGCGCGTCGCCGAGCGCATCCAGGATGTGCGCGGCAATGCGCGGGTCGGGCCGCCGAATCAGCGCATAGCCTTTGCCGATTCTGCTGTAGTCGGCATCGCCAGCCGAGCCGTCCGAGTGACGATTGGTCATGCCACAGGTTTAGCAGTGAAGCGCCGGTTAAAGCAGTCCGAGGTCTTCCAATCGTTCCGCCAGGCCGGCTCCGTCGGCCGCGTAGACCCATGGTGCGCTCGTGTGCGCGGTCTCCTCGCCCTTGCTTCGACCACCGGCGAGCACCGCTTCGCTGTTCGACAGTTGGCGGATGGCGATGCCGGTGACGTTCCCGGGATGCTCCGCCGCGAATCTCCCGTAAATTTCTTCATCGTGCTGCCCGTCGTCGCCCACAAGAAGCCAGCGCACGTGCGGAAACTCGGCGGACAATCGCTCGAGGGTCTGGATCTTGTGCGCTCGGCCGCTCCTGAACCACCGGTCGTGGGTCGGCCCCCAGTCGGTGAGCAGCAGCGGACCGGGAGGGTAGAGGTTGCGCGACAGGAATCGCGAGAGCGTCGGGGCGACATTCCACGCCCCGGTGGAGAGGTAGAAGACCGGCGTGCCGGGCTGCGCCCTCGTGAGCTTCTCGTAGAGCACGGCCATGCCCGGCACGGGACGCCGCGCATGCTCGTCGAGCACGAAGGTGTTCCAGGCCGCGAGAAGGGGTCGGGGCAGGGCCGTGACCATCACGGTGTCGTCGACGTCGGAGATGACCCCGACATCGACAGCGGGGTCGAGGATGAAGATGGGCGCCTCGACGGTCTCTGCTTCGTCGGTGCGGATGATGATCGTGTGCCAGCCGGGTGCGAGGTCGACCTCGACGCGGGTGTCGACAACCCCACCCCGGTCTGCCACGACGCGTTGCGTCGTGCCGCCGACCTCGATCGTGACCGCGATGTCGTTGACGGGCACGCTCGTAAAGCTGCGCCATCCGCGGATCTTTTTGTAACGCACACCGTCATCCGGACCCGGCTTGGTGAGCAGCACCCGGCACAGCACCCGAACCCAGCCGGGGGCGCCGTAACCGGTGTACGGGATGATCGTGGGGGTGTGGCCCCGCTTTCGAGCGCGTATCTCGCGAAACTCGTGCATCGCGTCTTCGGCTCGCGCCGCAAGATGGATGATCGGCTCTGCCCCCGACACGCCCGCCGACGTTTTTCGTGTCCTGGCCATTCGGCAAGTCTTTCACGTCTCGATGCGTATTCATCGCTCGTGGTCGCGGCCGTCGAAACTGGGGACTGGTCATTTTCTACCGACAGGAGTAAGACGGCAATCAAGGATTCTTCCCCAGACGTTGAGGATCGAGTCGTAAACACCGCGCCCCCGGGACGGGGGCGCGGTATGATGCGATCTGACTTGAAAGGGAGTTGCATTGGCCGCAGATAATCCGACACACTCCGCACCCGAAGGTGCGACGCTTCTCCGAAATGAACCGGTGCAGGCGAGAAGCACCGCGAGGCTCGCGAGCCTCCTCGACGCGGCGGCGGCGGTGGTCGACGAGATTGGTTACGAGCGACTAACCACTGCGCTCGTGGCCGAGCGTGCTGGCGCTTCCATCGGAACCGTGTACCGCTATTTCCCCGACCGCATCGTCGTTCTTCAGGGACTGAGCGCCCGCTTTCTTCGGGACCGGATCGAACACACGCAGCAGACGCTGCGAGATCCAGCCCGCACATCGTGGCAGGACGCCATCGACGGCACCTTCGACGACCTCGTCACCGCGTTCCGCACGGTGCCCGGATTCCGATCCCTGAGGTTCGGCGACGTTCTCGACCTGAAGCCCGACCCGTCGAGCCGGAGCGGTAGCGCCATGTTCGCCGGGGTCGTGGCCGCCGCGCTCTCCGGCCGCTATGGTCTGCCAGACGACCACGACCTCATCGTGCGCACCACGGTCGTCATCGACATCATCGATGCACTCCTCTCGAGGGCTTTCTCGATCAACGCGCAGGAAGACGAGCGCTACGTGCAGGAAGCTCGCTCCATCTGCCACAACTACCTTTCGGGGTTTTACGGAGACCGCGCGAGCGCCTAAGGAGCAACGCGACGTTGCGCGGGGCACAGTGCGCACCGAGATCGAGCCACGATCCTTGTGTCTCTATTTCGTAATGTTGACCAATCCGGAATGACGGTCCTGCCGAATAGTGTTTAGGTAGAACAGTCCGGCAAGTGTCGATTCGTGTCGCCCACGAGGAATGAGCCGCCCCGATGATCGAGTTCGTCAGCGTCACGAAGCAGTTTCCGGATGGCACGGTCGCCGTCGAAGACTTCAGCCTGGTGCTCCCGTCGCGCAAGACCACGGTGCTCGTGGGGTCATCCGGCTCGGGCAAGACGACGCTCCTGCGCATGATCAACCGCATGGTCGATCCGTCGTCGGGCCGAATCGAGATCGACGGGGAAGACACGTCGAAGCTCGAGCCGGTCGCGTTGCGTCGACGCATCGGGTACGTCATGCAGAACTCGGGCCTCCTGCCCCACTTCAAAGTGATCGACAACGTCGCGACGGTTCCGGTGCTCAACGGCGTGCCGCGAAAGCAGGCCCGCGAGCAGGCGCTCGCCCTTCTCGACACCGTCGGTCTCGACCGTTCGCTCGCCGGCCGGTACCCGAGCCAGCTCTCCGGCGGCCAGCAGCAGCGGGTCGGGGTCGCCCGCGGCCTCGCGGCCAATCCGAACATCCTGCTCATGGACGAACCGTTCGGCGCCGTCGACCCGATCGTGCGGTCCGAGCTCCAGGTGGAACTCATCCGGCTGCAGCGGGAGCTCGACAAGACCGTCGTGTTCGTGACCCACGACATCGATGAGGCCTTTCTGCTCGGCGACCAGGTCGTGATTCTGGAAAAGGGCGGCAGGGTCGTCCAGGTGGGGTCGCCGACGGAGATCCTCTCCGACCCGGCGAACGAATTTGTCGCGAACTTCATCGGTGCGGAAAAAGGCAAGCGGGCGCTCAGCATCAAGAAGACCGACCGCGGCGAGATCGTCGTCGATACCGAGGGCCGTGCCGCAGGTGTGCTGGTTTCGAGGCAGGGCGGTACCATCGCGTGAACTGGATCGTCAACAACCTTCCGCTGATCTGGCAGCTCACGCTCGAGCACCTGGTGACCGCGCTTCCGCCCATCCTGTTGAGCTTCATCATCTCGATCCCCATCGGATGGGTGGCGAATCGGTTCCGCTGGAGCCGCGGGGTGCTGCTCACGGTCTGCGCGTTGCTCTACGCGATCCCGTCCTTTCCCCTCTTCGTCGTTCTGCCGATCATCATCGGCACCGGCCTGCGGGATTCGATCAACGTAGTGATCGGACTCACCATCTACGGAATTGCGCTCATGGCGCGCTCGACCGCGGACGGGCTCTCCTCGGTCGACCCGGACATCCGGCTCTCCGCCACGGCGATGGGCTTTTCCGGTTGGACTCGATTCTGGCGGGTCGAGTTGCCGCTCGCCGGCCCGGTGCTGCTTGCCGGGATTCGGGTGGTCGCCGTCAGCACCATCAGCCTCACAACGGTCGGGGCCGTGCTGGGGATCGACAGCCTCGGATCGCTCTTCACCGACGGATTCCAGCGCAACATCGTGGCCGAGATCGCCACCGGAATCGTCGTCGTCATCGCAATGGCGCTACTGGTCGACCTGCTCCTCGTGCAAATCGGTCGACTCCTGATGCCGTGGGTACGCGCGACCTCGACGATTCGCGCCGATCGGCTCGAACGCCGCGCCCGGCGGGCGGCCGCAGCGTGAATCTCTTCTTCGAGGCAATCGCGTGGATTCTCGATCCGCAGCACTATGGCGGACTGAACGGCATCGACACGCGCGTCGTGCAGCACCTGCTCATCAGCGCGGGGGTGGTCGCCGTTTCGTCGCTCATTGCGATTCCACTCGGATACGTCATCGGCCACACCGGTCGCGGTCGGGCCGCCGCGATCGCCCTCTCCGGCGGGGTGCGCGCGCTTCCCACCCTCGGCCTGCTCATCCTCATCGCCCTCGGGGTCGGCATCGGCCTCACCGCTCCGTTCATCGCCCTCGTGGTGCTCGCGATTCCGTCGATCCTCGCCGGGGCGTATTCCGGGTTCGAGGCCGTGGATCGCCGCACGATCGATGCGGCCCGCGCCGTCGGAATGACCGAGTGGCAGATCGTGGGGCGCGTCGAGATCCCCCTCGGGCTCCCGCTGCTCATCGGCGGATTGCGGGCAGCGGCCCTCCAGGTGATCGCCACGGCGACCCTCGCCGACTACGTCGGCGCCGGCGGGCTCGGGCACTTCCTCTTTCTCGGCCTCAAGACCAACGACTACCCGCAGATGCTCGCCGGCTCGATCGTCGTGATCGTGCTGGCGATCGTTTCCGAGTTTGTCTTCAGCGTCATCCAGCGCCTCGTCGTCCCTGCCGGAGTCGCGGCACGGGCACCGAAGAACGTCCACGTGGGATCACCCCGGTCTCGCGCGGCAATGGGTTAATCGCCCCTTACAGGTAAGGAAATGCAGTTATGTTCACAGCAGGAAGAGGCCGGCTCGTCGCACTGGGCGCAGTCGTGGTTGGGGCAGCAATAGCCCTTTCAGGGTGCGCTTCGAGTAACCCGCTCTCTACAGGAGCGGCGACCCCTGCCGCCGGTGGAACTCTCATCGTCGGCTCGCAGGCCTACTACTCAAACGAGATCATCGCGGAGATCTACTCGCAGGCTCTCGAAAACGGTGGCTTTAAGGTGGACCGCCAGTTCAAGATCGGCCAGCGCGAGGTGTACCTCCCCGAGATCGAGGCCGGCAAGATCGACGTTTTTCCCGAGTACATCGGAAGCCTGGACCAGGCACTCAACAAGACCGCGCCCGGCGGCACGGCATCCGCCGTCTATAAGGACCTGACCTCGGTTGTGCCGAGTGGTCTCCGCGTGCTCACACCGGCAGAGGCCGCCGACCAGAACTCGTGGACTGTGACTGAGGCCTTCGCCAAGAAGTACAACCTCACCGACATCGCCTCCCTCAAGAACGTGACCGAACCGATCGTCGTCGGTGGCAACTCCGAGCTTGAGACTCGTCCATACGGACCGACGGCGCTCAAGGCGAAGTACGGAATCACTACGGCGGGCTTCAGCGCCGTCGAGGACAGCGGCGGACCGCTCACCGTGAAGGCGCTGGTCGACAACAAGATCCAGCTCGCCAACATCTACACGGCCGACCCCAACATCAAGTCGAATCACCTCGTTGCGTTGAAGGACCCCGATGGGTTGTTCTTCCCCGACAACGTGGCGCCCGTCGTCTCCAAGAAGGTCACCGCGGCGGCTGCGGCGATCCTCGACAAGGTGGACGCCAAGCTCTCGCAGAGCGACCTCGTGAGCCTCAACTCCGAGAGCGTCAACGACCAGAAGTCCGCGGAAGTGATCGCGAAGGACTGGCTGACCAAGAACGGACTGCTCAAGTAGCAGAACGGCGGTGGCGGGGTTCCGGGGCTACGGCTCCCGGGCCCCGTGCTCGTCGTCGTCCGGGTGATGCATGTGATGCGCCTCCGACCGCACGATGAGCTTCTTGGCGAGCAGGACGATGCCGAGGAACACGGCGATGATCGCGGCGAACAGGTAGCCCGCGTAATGCAGCTGTGAGGAGAGCTGGCGATACGAGCCCGCGGCGAGCCAGCCCACCGACACGTAGGCGCCGGCCCAGAGCACGCATGCCGGGGCGGTCCAGACGAGAAACTTGCGGTAGCGCATCGCGCTCATGCCGACCGTGAGCGGGATGAGGGCGTGCAGCACCGGCAGGAACCGGGAGACGAAGACGGCGATTCCCCCACGTCTGTCGACGTAGTATTTCGCCCGCACCCAGTTCTTTTCGCCCAGCCTTTGGCCGAGGCGGCTCGCCCGGATGCGTGGACCGAAGAACCTGCCGAGCGCGAATCCCACGGTCTCGCCGCTGAGCGCGCCGATCACGACGGCGGCGAAGAGCGCCACGTACTCCGCCCAGTTGGTGATCGCCGTCGATGCGACGATCACGATCGTGTCGCCGGGAACGATGAGCCCAATGAGAATCGACGTCTCGAGGAACATGCCAACGGCCGCGAGAAGAAATCGCAGCGCCGGATCGACGTGTCGCACCGTGTCCAGAATCCAGCCGAGCACCTCGTTCACGGGTTGACCTGAGCCAGCGGCGGGTCGGGGAGCGGTTTGCGCAGCCGATCGAGCCGCGCCCTCCACAGTGACAGGCGGCCGGGGAGCTCGGCCGGCGACGGCCCGTCGATCCATTCGGTGACGATGCGGATGCCCTGGAGGGCGTTGAGCGACCAGATCTCGAGGCCGTCGAGCTCATCCGGGGTCACGGACTCGTAGTAGACGTCGGTGCCGAGAGCCGTCGCGAGCGCGATCACCGACCGTGCCGTCACGCTGTCGACGCGCTCCAGCTCCGGCGACGGGGCGCACAGCGTCTCCCCGCGCCACCAGAGGAGGGAGCTGTACGCCCCCTCGATGATGAAGCCTTCGCGCGAGATGATGACCGCTTCATCCGCCCCGCGACCCTGTGCCTCGGTGCGGAGCCGGAGGAGCACCGCCGTGTCTGGCCCCTTGACGAGAGGATGCGTGCGCGGGTCGGGCCCGGGGTGGGTCACGAGCCGAATGGTCCTGGTGCGTTCCGGGGCGGAGCGCAGGCGGAACACAAGAAGGGCGGCGCCGTCACGGAGCTGGAACTCCACGCGCGGGAACCAATCGCCTTCGCGCGGGATCGCGGCGATCGCCGCGTCCCAGAACCCATGCGGGTCGAGGCCGGGATGATTTCCCGAGATCGCCCCGAGGAATCGGGAGCGGTGCACCTCGAGTGCGAGCGCCGTCCCATCGGTCACGAGCCAGGAATCGGCCGCGGCGACGACCGCGTTGGACATGTCGCAGTAGTCGAGCGACTGCAGCTGGCCGCCGTGCCAGCGGTAGATCGACGTCGTGCTCATAGAGTTAGGTTATGCGCCACCGGCTGATCGAAGCGCCTTTGTTCGGATGGGTCGATCCGGCCGACGCCTTCGCCTCGCTCTTCGGCGACGCAGAACGCGCCGTCTGGCTCGACTCCGGAGTTCATGCCGAAACGGGCATGAGTTACCTGGCCGCCGGATCGCGCCTCGCGACTGCATCCGTATCGGCCGGCACGATAGCGGTCAACGGCCTCCAGGAGCGGGGCACAATCCTCGACTTCTTGCGGCGCGAACTCCCGCAGACTCGGGGGCCCGCCGGTGCCGGGTTCCGCCTGGGGTGGGTCGGGTGGCTCGGCTACGAACTGAGGGCGCAGACGATGGGCGTCACGGTTTGCCACGAATCGACGGTGCCGGATGCCGCCCTGATCTTCGTGGATCGCGCGGTCGTCTTCGATCCCGGGAGCCACACCATGAGCCTCATGGCGCTGGGGGAGAGCTGGAACGGTGAGCTCGCTGAGTGGCGGGACGCCACCGTTCGCCGGCTCGCCGGGCCACCCGGCGCCCCCAAGGTCGGGTCGGATACCGGCGAGCCGCCGCTCGTCACCTGGGCCTACAGTGACGACGACTACCTGGCCATGATCCGGGAGTGCCAGGCGTCCATCGCCGCGGGCGACGCGTACCAGTTGTGCCTTACGACACAAGCGGTGGTCGAATCACGGCCCGATCCGCTGGCGACCTATCTCGCCCTCCGGCGGTCGAGCCCCACGCACCACGGCGCGCTCTTCATCGCCGACGGCATCGCCCTCCTGAGCGCCTCCCCCGAGCTGTTTCTCTCGGTGTCTCCGGATGGCGTCGTCGAGTCCCGGCCGATCAAGGGAACGCGTGCTAGGGGAGCGGCACCCGACGAGGACGCCGCCCTCGCGCGAGAACTCGAGGACAGCGAAAAGGAGCGCGCCGAGAACCTCATGATCGTCGATCTCATGCGCAACGACATTGCCCGCGTGAGCGAGGTCGGGTCCGTGAGCGTGCCGAGCCTGCTCGCCGTGGAGAGCTACGCGCACGTGCACCAGCTCGTGAGCACTGTGCGGGGCCGGCTCGCCGCCGGAATGACCGGCATCGATGCCGTCGCGGCGTGTTTTCCGGCCGGTTCGATGACCGGCGCACCGAAGCTCAGCGCCGTCACCATCCTCGAGCGGCTCGAGGATCGGGCGCGCGGCGTGTACTCCGGAGCGTTCGGGTATTTCGGACTCGACGGACGCATCGACCTCGCCATGGTCATCCGCAGCATCCTGATCGAACCGAATCGCGCCACGGTCGGCGCCGGAGGGGGCATCACCGCCCTGTCGGTGCCCGAGGAGGAACTGGACGAGGTGCGGCTCAAGGCGGCGGCCCTGCTCGCGGTGCTCGGAGCGCCCCAACCCCCTTCCGAAATCCATGCATCTTGAGCGCTGTACGGCGTGTCGGGCCGCACGCGCCGGCGTGTCGGCACGAGATGCATGGATTTCGGAAGTGGGAGGCGCGCGATTGGGCGCGGTCGGGGAACGTTCGGTGATCGCCGCGCGTCGGCCGAACGGGTACATTCGGTAACCTTGATTGCTGACCGTGTGTTGTTCCGGTCGAAACCCGCTTATGAATTGAGACTTTCTTGGCACACGACCGCTCCGACGCCGACCAGGGCCCCCACTACGACGCCGCGGCGTTGCAGCAGAAATGGCTTGCCCGGTGGGAGCAGCTGCAGCCGTTCCGCACCGACATGCCGAACGACAAACGACCGCGCAAGTACATCCTCGACATGTTCCCCTACCCGTCCGGCGACCTGCACATGGGCCACGCCGAGGCGTTCGCGCTCGGCGATGTCGTCGCTCGCTATTGGCGCCAGCAGGGCTTCAACGTGCTGCACCCGATCGGATGGGACTCCTTCGGCCTGCCGGCGGAGAACGCCGCGATCAAGCGCGGCATCGACCCCCGCGAGTGGACCTACGCCAATATCGCGCAGCAGAAGGCGTCGATGAAGAGCTACGGCATCTCGTTCGACTGGGATCGCGAACTGCACACGAGCGACCCCGAGTACTACAAGTGGAACCAGTGGCTGTTTCTCAAGCTCTACGAGAAGGGGCTCGCCTACCGCAAGGAGAGCTGGGTCAACTGGGACCCGGTAGACCAGACCGTGCTCGCGAACGAGCAGGTGGTGGACGGCCGCTGCGAGCGCTGCGGCGCCGAGGTCGAGGCGCGCCGGCTCGAGCAGGGGTTCTTC
>DMKW01000115.1:1096-3444 GCA_003454135.1 Microbacteriaceae bacterium | reverse complement strand
GGCAGTGGCCGGCGCCGTCGTGGGCACGATTGCGCCATTCGGAGCGCCGGAACCGGTCGGACCGCCCTCAGGGGGTGCCGTCACCGAAATGGTCGCGGGTGCACTCGCGTCGACAACGGAATGGGTTGCGGCGAGCCCTCCGGAGAACACCATGGCCACCGCGAGAGTCGCGATGAGCGGGGCGCTGATGCCCGTGGCCGCCAGACCGGCGGCGATCGTCGGCGGCGCGACCGCTCCGCCAGAGCCGAGAGCGCTGACGACGGACGGAGTGACGCTCGCGGCAACAGCGGACGATGGGGTGCCGAGCGAGGCGAGCAACGCGCCGCCGGCGACACCGCCGAGCAACAGGGGAATCATGACAACCGCGAGACGCGAACCAACCTCGTCGACTTCTTCGCTGATGATGGCGCAGCGGGCGCAGGTGGCCAGGTGATCGCCCACCCGGGTGCGTTCACGGGCGGTAAGGCCGCCTCGCGCATAGTCGCCGAGGCGGGCGATCGACCATCGGCACTCGCCGGACGACGTTTCATCCGAGATGTGGGCTTGAAGCCACGCCGTGCGGAGCCCTTCCCGTGCGCGGTAGGACAGGGCCGCAACTCCGTTCGCGCTGATGCCCAGGATCGGTGCGACCTCGTGCGGATCCATCCCCTCGATCTCCGTGTACCAGAGCACGGACTGCCAGCGTTCCGGCAGCGAACGGAAGGCGCGCACGGTGAGGGTGCGATCCAGTGCGACGGTCACCGGGTCGTCCGGGGCCGCCGGGTCTTCTAATTCGCCGATGTCATCGACATTCACATCGCGCCGGTTCTGGCCCCACCGGCTCGCGAGATTTCGGATGGTCGTATAGAGGTAGGGGCGGAAGGCACCATCCGGCCCGCCGCCGGCGAGCACGCGCTGGTAGATGCGCGCATAGGCCTCCGACACGAGATCATCCGCGTCGATGGATGACGTGAATTGGCGCGCGACGCGCAATCCGGAACGCGCATGGCGCTGCCACAGTTCGGCGAACGCGCTTCGGTCTCCGGCGCGTGCCAGCAAGACGAGCGATTCGTCCGAAGCGATGTCCGCGTGAGCGCTGCGGTCCCCCATGCCCCCGATCCCCTCCATCCGGACTGCCTGTGAGCGAGTTCGCTCGACCGAAAACCGGACTGGACTCATTGTGACGGGTCTCTCGCCCGAGCGCTAGCGAATTTCGCGCGACTGGGGCGCCGCGATGCCGGCAAGAGGTCGCCATCCGCCTCGGTTCGGTCCTCATGCCGATGAGGCCGGGATGAACTACGTCGCGGCTCCTTGCGCATAACTCCTGCAGTCTTGGCTGCGGCGGTGGTGAACGCCCGCGCTCACGGCACCGGAATCGCCGCTCGCGCAAATCAGCAGGAGTTATGCGCAGCAGCACCCGCGCGACGCGGCGCGTGCGGCGCAACACCGTGCCGCTCCGCACCCGTTCGGCGCGGCGCGCAGCAGCACCCGCGAGGTCAGGAGGATGCCGCGGTCCGCGCCTCGGCAGCGGAGTGGGCCGCGATCGCACGGGACGCGCGGGCGCGGGCCTCGGCGAGCGTGACCGTGGCGAGTTCGGCGCGAACGTCGGCGAGCGCCGCCGGGGTCATCGAGAGACTCGTCACCCCGAGGCCGACGAGCACGACGGCGAGCTTCGGGTCCGCTGCCGCTTCGCCGCACACGCCCACCGGCTTGCCAGCCGTGGCGCCAGCGTCACCGAGGAGCTTCACGAGCCGGAGCACGGCCGGATGCCACGGGTCCTGGAAGTGCGCGACCGACCCGAGCATCCTGTCCGCCGCGAGCGTGTACTGCGTGAGGTCGTTCGTACCGATGCTCACGAAGTCGGCGATCTCGGTCACCTGGTCGGCGAGCACCGCGAGGGACGGCACCTCGGCCATCACGCCCACGGTCTTCAGACCGAGCTCGCGGCCGAGCGACACGAAATACTCGGTCTCCTCCGAATCGGAGACCATCGGCGCCATGACCCACAGCTCGGCCTCCGTCTCGGCGGCGGCGAGGGCCAACGCCGTGAGCTGGTCGCGCAGGATCGGCTCGCTCGCGCGCAGCGCACGGAGGCCGCGCAGCCCGAGCGCCGGGTTCTCTTCGTGCGCGTCGTTGAGAAAGCTCAGGGGCTTGTCCGCCCCGGCGTCGAGCGCGCGAACGACCACCTTCTTGCCGGCAAACTGGGCAAGGAGCTCGACATACTGCGCGCGCTGGTCCTCGACCGACGGTTCGGTCTTCGCGTCGAGGAAGAGGAACTCGGTGCGGAACAGCCCGACGCCCTCCGCCCCGAGGGCGACCGCGGCAGCGGCATCCTTCGGCGAACCGAGATTGGCGAGCAGCGGGATGGC
>DMKW01000115.1:0-933 GCA_003454135.1 Microbacteriaceae bacterium | reverse complement strand
GTCACACCGACGATGGCCGGAATCGACTTGGACCGAGCGAGGATCGCGGTGTGGCTCGTCGGCCCGCCATCGCGCGTGATGAGGCCGAGCACCTTGCCGAGGTCGAGGAGGGCGGTGTCGGCGGGCGCGAGATCGTGCGCCACGAGAATGAACGGCTCGTCAGAGGTAGGGACGCCGGGCGCGGGCACGCCACGAAGGCGCGCGATGATGCGTCGGGACACGTCGTCGAGGTCGGCCGCGCGCTCCGCCATGAGCCCGCCCATGCCGGTGAGGATGTCCTGAAAGGCCCCGAAGGCCTCGAAGACCGCGCGTTCACCGGTCTTGCCGCTGTCGATGCGAGCTTGGACGTCGTCGACAAGCGACGGATCCTGGGCCATGAGCGCGGCGGCCTCGAGAACATCCCGCGCGGCACCGCCGGCCTTCTCCCCCCTCGCCTGAAGCTCCGCGGCCACCCCGGCGAGGGCCGCGACGACGCTCTCGAACTCGGTGCGGGCGTCACCCGTCCGAGTCGTGTCCTTCGGCTCGGGAAGGGGATCGGGCATTCTCATGATCGAACCGACGGCGATGCCGTTTCCCACTCCAACGCCCTGCAAATCCATGGGTTTCCTCTCCCTCGAGTTTGCTGCTTTGCGCCACTCTACCGGGGTGCTGGTTAGGCTGGAGAGAGCGGAGAGGGGAGCGATGGTCGCGAGAGCCAAGCGTCTGATCGTGCGGATCCAGCACCTGCGCGTGACGCGAGTCTTCGTACACTACTCGGAGAAGAACGGCCCGATTCTCGCGGCCGGGCTGAGCCTGACCGCCCTGTACAGCGTGTTCGCCGGCCTCTACGTCGGCTTCGCCATCCTCGGGCTGTACCTCGACGCCGACCCCCAGCTTCGCGATGCGGTCGTGCGCACCGTGTCGCACTCCGTGCCCGGGCTCATCGACACCGGC
>DMKW01000250.1:12222-16397 GCA_003454135.1 Microbacteriaceae bacterium | reverse complement strand
CGCGTCGCTCGCGAGGGTGAGGGCTTCGTCGTAGTCGACGGGTCGTCCGAGCGCCGCCGACACCGCCTGGCTGATTGCCGAGATTGTGAGCACGCTCCGCGCGCAGCCGCGGTGGCCGGCTGGGCAGAGCGGCCCAAAGGGATCGAGCGGCCAGTGCCCGACGAGGCCAAGTCCCGAGTCGCCGTCGATGACGATGTCGTCGTGAACAACGAGCCCGTATCCGATGCCGACGCCGAGCGTGATCACCGCAAACCGGTCGGCGCCGCGCCCAGCGCCGAACCAATGCTCCGATTCGGTGAACGCGACGACGTCGTTGTCGATGACGGTGGGCAGGCCGGTGAGGTTCTCGAGCATCGAGCCGAGGTCGACGTCGGTCCAGCCGAGGAACGGTGCACTTCGCACGATCGCGTGCTCGGTGACGAGTCCGCCGATTCCCACGCCCATCGCGGTGACAGACGGCACGTGCTCGGAGAGCTGCTCCGCGAGGCGAGCGATCACTGCCGCTACGGCCTCCGGTTCTCGCGAGTCGAGTCTGGCCGACTGCGAGTAAAGGATGTTCGCCCTGAGGTCGGTGACCACCGCGAGCACTTCGTCGCCCGTGAGTTTCATGCCGAGGAAGTGTTGGGACTCCGGCACGATGTCGAGCGGCTTCGTCGGCCGGCCGGCTCGACCGTCGGCGCGTTCTTCCACCTCCACGAGCAGCCCGCTCTCGATGAGGGGGGTGCTCAGTCTCGTCAGGGAACCGGGAGACAGGTCGAGCCGTCGAGCGATGTCGCTTCGGGAGATCGGCCCGTTGATGAGCACCTCGAGGGCGACCGATCGGGACGCTCCCACGTCAGGAGTCCAGGGTGGCGTTGCGATGAGCATGCTGGGCCCCTTTCTCTCGACTCGACAGGTCTAAGAGTGGCATAGAGGGTTAGTTCCGTCAATAAACAATAGAGACGGCATCTGACTATGAATTGCCACTATTGACAGGCTATTAGTTTTGCCGTAGAACTATCCCCACTGCAGCATTCTCACGGCGGTGAGAGACCCAGTGACGAAATTACGACAGGAGAATCGCAATGAAGCGTTTTAGCACGATCGGATCGGCGGTGGCGTTGGCAGCATCCGTCGCCCTCATCGCCGCCGGATGCTCCTCGGGTTCCGCGGGAACCAGTGGCGCCACCAAGCCCGTGACCATCACCTTCTGGGGCGCATACGGCAATGGCGGTAATTCGACCCAGCAGGATGCGCTCAACAAGGAGCTCATCCCGGCGTTCGAGAAGGCAAACCCCGGCATCACCGTCAAATACGTAGACATCGCGTATGACTCGCTCCTTCAGAAGCTCACCACGAGCGCTGCCGGTGACCAACTTCCCGACCTGGTGCGTGCTGACCTCGGCTGGGTGCCGCAGTTCGCCGACCTCGGGACGCTCGTGCCATTGAGCGACAAGATGTCCGACTTCGCCACGCTCTCCAAGGCGGTCTACCCCGGCTCGCTGGCGACCAACCTCTACAAGGGCAAGTACTACGGTCTTCCACTCGACACGAACACTCGAGTGCTCGTCACGAGCCAGAAGGCGCTCGACGCGGCGAAGATGTCCGCTCCGCCCAAGACCTTTGATGACCTCAAGACCATGGCGGCCGCACTCAAGGGCACCGGGATGTCGGTCTTTGCCGATGGCGGCCTCGGCGCATGGAACATCTCGCCGTGGATCTGGTCGGGAGGCGGGGCAATCACCAACGCCAAGCAGACGAAGTCGACGGGATACCTCAACGACGCGAAGAGCGTTGCCGCGGTGCAGATGCTCGTCGACCTCTACAAGGAAGGGGAGATCCCCAACCTCATCACCGGAAACCAGGGCGCGACGTCGACCTCCGACGGCCTCCCGGGCGGAAACTACGCAAACATCCTCGATGGCCCGTGGATGCAGGGAATCTGGAGCGGCCAGTACCCCGACTTCACACCCGTCTACTCCTCGGTTCCGGCGGGTGACGGCGGCTCGGTGAGCGTGGTCGGCGGTGAGGACATCGTTCTCACCTCGTCGTCGAAGCATCAGGACGCCGCGATGAAGTTCATCCGGTTCACGCAGTCGGAGAAGTTCCAGATCGCAATGGTCAAGACTGGGCAGATGACGGTCGTTCCCGCGTTCGCGAGCCAGCAGAAGGGCATCGCCGCCTATTACGGCACCTTTGCCGAGCAGCTCAAGACCGCGAAATCCCGACTGGCCATTCCCCAGGCATCCAATGTCGACACGATCCTTTCGACCGAGCTGACGCCGGCGTTCCTCGGCACGGCCACCGTGAAAGAGGCGCTCACCAAGGCTGCCGGCGAAATCGACGGCCTGCTCGCGGGCGGAAAGTAATTCCCTTGGCTCTCATCACCACGGACCAGTCCACGGTGGGCAGCGCGACGGAGCACGTCTCCGTCGCGTTGCCGCGCGGGACTCGGCCGTCATCGCGGCCTCGCCGGCGGCTCACGGTGCAGCGGCTTCGCACGAAATCGATCCCCTACTTCTTCCTTGCGCCGGGAGTGATCCTCTTCGTGGCAGCAATCATCTATCCGGCGATCCAGGCCTTCCGGATGAGCTTCTACGACTGGAAGATCGTGTCCGGCGCGGTGAGCGACTTCATCGGTCTCGACAACTATGCGAGAGCGTTGCAGGACAGTCACTTCTGGCTGAGCCTGTCGAACAGTGGCATCTACATGCTCGCCACCGTGCCTCCCCAGATCATCATCGGGCTCTTCATCGCGACCCTGCTCAAGCGCAAGAGCCCCACCCAGCCCCTCTTTCGCGTGCTCTACTACCTCCCCGTGGTCACGAGCTGGGTCGTCGTCTCGCTGCTGTTCAAGTACCTCTTCGCCGACAAGGGGCTCGTCAACTTCACCCTTCACGACTTCCTTCACCTCATGAACAGCGACGTCTCCTGGCTGTCCACTCGCGCCACGGCGCTTGTAGCCATCTGCGCGCTCGGCATCTGGAAGGGCATCGGCTGGTCGATGATGATTTTCCTCGCGGCGCTCCAGGGCGTGCCGCAGGCGCTCGAAGAGGCTGCGACGGTCGATGGCGCGAACCGCTGGCAACGGTTCCGCGCGGTGACCCTGCCCGCCATCTCGCCCGCGACGGTGTTTGTGACCGTCATGCTCGTGATCGGGGGGTTCAACGTGTTCACCTCCGTGCTGCTTCTCACCGGCGGTGGTCCGGTAGGACAGACGGATGTCGTGCTCAGCTACATGTACACCCAGGCGTTCACCTACCTGGACTTTGGATACGGCTCGGCGATCGCCGTGATCCTTTCGGTGATCGTATTCGTTCTCGCGGTCGTGCAGCTTCGGCTGTTCCGCGAGCAAGCGGCAGGGGAGGAACTCGCATGACCGCAATCCGTACATCCACGAAGCCGGGGCGTCGAACCTTCGACGCCACACGAGGCGCGGCCTCAACCTTCCGTTATGTCGTGCTCATCGCCGGCGCGCTCGTCATGGTCACGCCCTTCGTCTACATGGTCTCGACGAGCTTCAAGGCCCAGGCGTATGTGCTCACGTTTCCACCGCAGTTCATTCCGAACCCGGCCACAACTGCCAACTACTCCGAGGCGCTCACGAGCCAGAACTTCGTGCTCTACTTCGCCAATTCGCTCGTGGTTGCTGTCATTGCGACGACACTTTCGGTGCTGATCAGCTCGATGATGGCCTTCGCGTTCGCCCGCTTCACCTTCCGGGGCAAGGAGTTGATCTTCCGCATCCTCCTGGCCGGCCTGGCGATTCCGGCCGTGATGCTCCTGATTCCCCAGTTCGTGCTCGCCAAGTACTGGAATCTGCTCGACTCGCTTCCCGGACTCATCGTCTTCTACGTGGCAGGGTCGCTCGCGCTCAATACCTTTCTGCTCCGCGGCTTCCTCGCGTCGATTCCCGGCGAACTCGACCAGGCCATGCAGGTGGATGGGGCGAACGCGTGGTCGCGCTACTGGCGGCTCGCGCTGCCGCTCGCGAAGCCCGCAATCGCTACGGCGACGATCTTTACGTTCCTTGCCTGCTGGGACGAGTTTCCGCTCGCCCTCACGATGATCAACAGTCCTGAGCGCCGCACCATGCCGCTCGCGATCGCTGCATTCCAGGGCCAGAATGCAACGCAATGGGGTCTCGTGTTCGCCGCATCACTCATCGCTGTCATCCCGGTGATCATCGTCTTCCT
>DMKW01000250.1:10483-12112 GCA_003454135.1 Microbacteriaceae bacterium | reverse complement strand
CGCGCACGGCAATTGAGGTCAACGACGACTCGCGCGCGCGGCTGCGGTATGGTTTCGTCGTCGACTACTCGCCCGGGCGGGAGGTGACGGGAGTGACCGACACCGTGCGTCGACTGCATCTCACGGGAGTGCAGTTCTATGACTGGGCCTACCGTCACGCCGACCTCCTCGGCGGGGGCGAGGACTATCGCGACGCGCTCGGCCAGCCGGTGTCGCTCGACACGGTGCGGAGGCTGGCGTCTGCGGTGCAGGCGGTCGGGTCACGTGCGCTCGGCTATGCGGCCGTCTATGCGGTCGGGCCCGAGGAATGGCCCGGCTGGAAGCATCGCGCGCTGCTCACCGCGAGCGGTGACCCATACGGTCTCGGCGACTTCCTGTTCCTTGTAGACCCGGCGGCCGGCGACTGGCTGGAGAGCTTCACGGGCCAGTTGCGGCAGGCGATCTCCCGGGTCGGATTCGACGGATTCCACCTCGATCAGTACGGCTATCCGAAGCGCGCGGCGCGGGCCGACGGAATCATGGTGGACGTGGCCGCGTCTTTTGGATCGATGATCAGCGCGGCACGGGAGGCCGTGCCGGAGTCGCACCTGGTGTTCAACAACGTGAACGACTTTCCCACCTGGGCGACCGCCGGCTCGAGCCAGGAGGCGGTGTACATCGAGGTGTGGCCACCTCACGTTACGCTCGACTCGCTCGCCGCGGTGGTCTCCCGCGCAAGGAGCCTTGCCGACAACAAGCCGGTGGTCATCGCGGCCTACCAGCACGTGTACGACTCCGCTCCGGCGCCCGCGGCGGACCTCGCGACATCGTTCACCATGGCGACCCTGTTCTCACACGGTGCAACCCAACTCCTCGCGGGTGAGGCCGACCGCATCCTCGTGGACCCGTACTACGTGCGCAACCACGTCGTCGAGTCGTCGACGGCGGCGATGCTCACGCGCTGGTACGACTTCGTCGTTGAACACGACGCGCTCCTGCTCGCGCCGGGCGTCGTCGACGTGACCGGCTCGTATGCCGGAAGCTACAACGACGACTGCGACGTGAGCTTCGGTCCGGTGCGCGTGGCCGGGAACGCCGAGGCCGGGACAGTGTGGCGGCGGGTGACCCAGGTGGACGATCGCCTCGTGGTGCACCTGATCAACCTCCTCGGCCAAACCGACACGCTGTGGGACGCACCGAGGAATCCCCCCGCGATGGCGGGTGTTGGCACCCTTCGGGTGCGGCTAGCGGGGCCGGAACTCCCGCGGGTGCGCGTCGCCGATCCGGACGGCTCGCCCCGCCTCATCGACGTCGCCGTCACCCGCGACGGCAACCACGCCGTGGCCGAGCTGCCCGCGATCGGAGTCTGGCAACTCGTTCTCATCGATCCAACCGACAACCACGAATCGCGAAGTGACCCATGACTGACGCTCGAACCCTCATTGCGGAATCCACCCCCGACCACACGGAGGCGTGGTGGAAATCCGCGGTGGTGTACCAGGTATACCCGCGAAGTTTCGCGGACTCCAATGGCGACGGCATCGGGGACCTCCCCGGCGTGCTGCAGCACGTCGACTATCTCGACGAGCTGGGGGTCGACGTCGTGTGGCTGTCTCCGATCTACGCCTCGCCGCACGACGACAACGGCTA
>DMKW01000250.1:8882-10307 GCA_003454135.1 Microbacteriaceae bacterium | reverse complement strand
TCGTCATGGACCTCGTGGTGAATCACACCTCGGACGAACACCGGTGGTTTGTCGATTCGTCGAGCTCGCCGTCGAGTCCGAAGAGGGACTGGTACTGGTGGCGCAAGCCTCGGCTGGGTTTCGTCGGCGGCGAGCCGGGCGCCGAGCCCACCAATTGGGAGTCCTACTTCTCCGGCCCGGCCTGGCAGTACGACGAGGCGTCGGGCGAGTACTACCTGCACCTCTTCTCGCGCAAGCAACCCGACCTCAACTGGGAGAACCCGGAGGTGCGTGGCGCGGTCTACTCCATGATGCGCTGGTGGCTCGATCGCGGGGTCGACGGCTTCCGCATGGACGTCATCAATCTCATCTCCAAAGACCCGGCGCTGCCGGATGCCGTGGTGGAGCCGGGCGCGCACCTGGGCAACGGCTTCGCGCACTTCGGCTACGGCCCGCGCATCCACGAGTTCCTGCAGGAGATGCACGCCGAGGTGTTCGGTTCGCGGAAGGGTGACTTCGTCACAGTCGGCGAGATGCCGGGGGCCACGGTGGAGCAGGCGCAGCTCTTCACGGATCCGGCGCGGCACGAGCTCGACATGATATTCCAGTTCGAGCATGTAGGCCTCGACCAGGGCGGCACCAAGTGGCAGCAGGTGCCGTTCGACGTGCGAGAGCTCAAGAAGTCCTTCACACGTTGGCAGGATGGACTCGCGCAGAGCGGGTGGAACAGCCTCTACTGGAACAACCATGACCAGCCGAGGATCGTCAGCCGCTACGGAAACGACGGACGCTACTGGTCGGAATCGGCTCGGCTGCTCGCCGCCGTGCTCCACCTCCAGCGAGGCACGCCGTATATCTACCAGGGTGAAGAGCTCGGCATGACGAATGCGCCATTCTCCGACATCAGCGAGGTTCGCGACATCGAGTCCCTCAACTACGTCGCCGAAGCCATCCGTGCCCACGACGTGACGGCGGAGTCCGTGTTGCCGAACGTTCGTCGCGTTGGTCGCGACAATGCCCGCACCCCGATGCAGTGGACCGCGGATGCTCACGGCGGCTTCACGACGGGCGAGCCGTGGATCGCCGTGAACGAGAACTATCCCACCATCAACGCGAGCAGCCAGCGCTCGTCAGCGGACTCGATCTTCGAGTTCTATCGCGCTCTTATCCGGCTTCGCCATGAGGAGCCGGTCGTCGCGCACGGTAGCTTTCGGATGCTCGCCCCCGAGCATCCGGCCCTCTTCGCCTTCACGAGGACGGCCGCAACCACGCAGCTTCTCGTCGTCGCCAACTTCGGGGACGACCCGCTCGAGGTCGCGGGCATCTCCGAACTCGAGCTTGAGCCGTGGGCCGATGCGGAGCTGCTGCTCGCCAACTACCCGCCCGAGGCGGTCGGCGCCGCACTTCGTCCATGGGAGGTGCGCGTCCTCCGCCGCACCGCTTAAC
>DMKW01000250.1:7519-8733 GCA_003454135.1 Microbacteriaceae bacterium | reverse complement strand
GCGGTGCGCGCGGAGGCAGAGCGCTCCAACCGATCGCAGCAAGACGTGATCCGCGCGGCCGTCGCGCACTACCTGCACCTCGAGGGGGCCGACCCACCGCCGGCAGCCGTGTTGCCCGCCGAAGGGACCGTCGTGCCCGACCGGTTGCTTCCGCCGCGATCGCGGTTCGCCCGCGCTGCCGGGCGAATCCTCCTGCCGACCTCGATGACCTCGGCTGACCTGCTGCACCGGGGTGCGCGTGGCTAGGTTCTACGTCGACAGCAGCGCGCTCATCAAACGGGCCGTGGACGAGGCCGAATCGGACGCCCTCGAGGAGGAATTGTCGTTCGGCATCGAACGCAACCACTCGCTCATCGCCTCGTCGCTCGCGTGGGTGGAGGTGACGCGAGGGCTGCGGTCGAGGCTCGGTTACGAGAACCCCGACGACATCCGCCTGCTCTGCGATGTCGCGATGTCCGGGATCGCGGAAGGGATCATGGACGGGGCGGTCGTCGCGCTCGCCAGGAGGCTCTCCCCCGCCAATCTCAGGAGCACCGACGCGATCCACCTGGCCACCGCCGTGCTCCTCGACGCCGACGTCGTGATCGCCTACGACGAGCGGCTCATCGAAGGTGCGCGCGAACTCGGGTTGCGCACGCGCAGCCCACGCTGAGCCGTTCTCGGCCGTCCTTACTCGACGGCCGCGAGCAGCTTCATGAACTCGCGCATCCACTCGGGGTGGTCCGGCCACGCCCGGCCGGACACCAGGTTGCCGTCGACCACTCCCGCGCCGCCCTCGAAGGTTCCGCCGCCGAGCTCAACGTCGACCTTGAGCGCCGGGTAGGCGGAGGTGGTGCGACCGTGCAGCACCCCGGCAGCCGCGAGCAGCATCGGTCCGTGGCAGAGCGCGGCGACCGGCGCGTTCTTCTCGAAGAAGTAGCGCACGATGCGCTTCGCGTCCTCGTCGTTGCGGATGTACTCCGGCGCCCGGCCGCCGGGCACGACGGCGGCGACGTAGTCGGACGGGTCGACATCCTTGAAGGCGATGTCGGCATCCCACGTGTGCCCGAGTTTCTCCGTGTAGGTGTCGAAACCCTCGACGAAGTCGTGCACCACGAACTGGAGCTTCCTCTTCTCGGGCGCCGCGATGTGCACCTCGTAGCCCTCCTCCCGGAGGCGCTGGTATGGGTAGAAAACCTCGAGGGTCTCGGCGGCGTCCCCTGTCAGGATGATGA
>DMKW01000250.1:3764-7223 GCA_003454135.1 Microbacteriaceae bacterium | reverse complement strand
GGCGAACGGCCTAGACTCGGCCCATGTCTGCAGTGACGCAGTTGCCCGAGGGGTCCGGCATCCAGTCCGCCGAGCGCGTGCTCGCGATCCTCGGCGAGATCGGCGCTGCACCGTCCGGAGCCACCGCCCACGAACTCGCCGGGCGCCTCGGCCTCACGCTCTCGACCACCTACCGCTTGCTCAAGACCCTCGAACGCCAGGACTTCGTGAGTCGCCAGGCCATCGACCACCGCTACATCCTGGGTCGCACGGTCGACACGCTCGGACGGGCGCTGCGCTACCAGCTCGTGGCCACCGAGTCCGTGCGCGCCACGCTACGGACGGTGCACGATGCCGTGCACGCTCCCGCCTACCTCACGGTGTTCCGGGGCGAGGACATCGCCGTGGCGCACATCGAGGACTCGCCTGAGCATCCGCGAATCGGCCAGCTGCACGTGGGGTTCGCCGAGGCCTCGCACGCGACGGCGTTCGGCAAGCTCATGCTCGCGGCGATGGATGATGCGTCCCTCGCCCGATTTCTGGAGAGGCACAACCCCCGTGCCCTCACGACCCACAGCGCGACCGACGCGGCGAAACTGCGCGAGCAGCTCGACGAGGTGCGCGCCCAGCAGATCGCTGTCGAGGTGGAGGAGTACACGCCGCTGCTCGCGTGCATCGCCGCCCCCGTGCGGGCGCGCGGCGGAAAGGTCATCGGGGCCGTCTCGGTCTCGGTCTCGGCGGCGGACTTCTCGCGCCGTTCGGGCGAACTCGAGAAGGCCGTGCGGCGTGGCGCGTGGCACGTCTCGGCGCAAGTGGAATGAGCGGCCCGACCGAGACCATCGACGAGGCTCGCCGCCAGCTCGGCATGGAGGTTTAGGGCTCATCCGCTGCGGCGGAAGTCGAAGGCTGGAGGCGCAATCGCCGATCAGCGGGCGCGGGGCACGAGCCTCTCGAGCTGCGTCACGTGGGCGGGGGTCAGCTCCTCGAGCGATGTGACGCCGAGCAGGCGCATCGTGCGCACGATCTGTTCGCCGAGAATCTCGACTGCCCGGTCGACGCCCTCGCGCCCGCCAGCCATGAGGCCGTACAGGTAGGCACGGCCGACCATCGTGAACTTGGCTCCGAGGGCGACGGCGGCCACGATGTCCGCGCCGCTCATGATGCCCGTGTCGAGGTGCACCTCCGTGTCCATGCCAACCTCGCGCGCGACCTCCGGCAGCAGGTGGAACGGGATCGGCGCGCGGTCGAGCTGGCGGCCGCCGTGGTTGGAGAGGGTGATGCCGTCGACGCCCATCGAGGCGAGCTTCCTGGCATCCTCGACGTTCTGCACGCCCTTCACCACGATCTTGCCCGGCCACTGGTCCTTGATCCAGGCGAGGTCCTCGAAGGTCACCGTGGGGTCGAACATCGTGTCGAGCAGTTCGCCGACCGTGCCGCTCCAGCGGTCGAGCGACGCGAAGGCGAGAGGCTCGGTCGTGAGGAAGTTGATCCACCACTCGGGGCGCGGGATCGCGTTGATCACGGTGCCGAGCGTGAGTTGTGGCGGGATGGAGAAACCGTTGCGCTTGTCGCGGAGGCGCGCGCCGGCGACCGGCACGTCCACGGTCACGAGCAGCGTGTCGAAGCCGGCGGCCGCCGCGCGGTCGACGAGAGCCATCGAGCGTTCGCGGTCCTTCCACATGTAGAGCTGGAACCAGTTGCGGCCGTTGGGGTTCGCCGCTTTCACGTCTTCGATGGCGGTCGTGCCCATCGTCGAGAGGGCGAACGGGATGCCGGCGGCCGCCGCTGCGCCGGCGCCGGCGATCTCGCCCTCGCTCTGCATCATGCGGGTGAAGCCGGTCGGGGCGATGCCGAACGGGAACGCGGTCGGGCCGCCGAGCACCGTCGACGACGTGTCGACGACCGAGACATCGCGCAGGATGCTCGGGTTGAACTGGATGTCCTCGAACGCCTGGCGAGCGCGGGCGAGCGAGATCTCCGCCTCGGCTGCCCCCTCGGTGTAGTCGAACGCCGCCTTGGGGGTGCGCCGCTGGGCGATCCTCCGGAGGTCGTAGATGGTGAGCGCGTTCTTCAGCCGGCGCTTCTTCGCGTTCAGCTCCGGCGTCTTGAAGTGCATGAGAGGCGCGAGATCGCGCGGCTTGGGGAATCGGCGTTGCACGGAGGACATGATCAGCTTTCTGTGTGGTCGTCGTCGTACTTGCGCAGGAGTCGGTCGCGCGCGTTGAAGATGTGTTCCCTTGTGAGTCGCCCGGCGAGGGCGATATCGCCCACCGCGACGGCGTCGAGGATACCCTGGTGCTGTTCGGCGACATCCGCCGGTCGGATCAGCTGGTGGGCCTGCACCTGCCCGATGCAGAGCTCGATCTCGCCCATGATGAGCGAGTGCATGCGGCTGAGGCGCGGACTGTGCTGGGCCACGACGAGCGCGCGGTGGAAGTCGATGTCGGTGCGCGCGAGGGCCGCGCGGTCGTCATTGGCGGCGTGCTCGAGGAGCTCGCGATGCAGGGCGAGCGCGGTGGGCGGAACGGTCGCCGTGACCGCGAGGTTGTGCAGCGCCGCCTCCTCGATGAGCGCGCGATTGGAGTACAGGTCGACGATGTCGTCGCGGTCGAGTTCTGGCACGCGGGCCGCGCGATGCGCCTGCCGGGTGAGGAGACCTTCACTGACGAGCCTCTCGAGAGCGGCCTTCGCCGTGGGACGCGCGACCTCGTACTGCATGGCGATCGCGGTCTCCGTCATAAGCGATCCCGGGACGGCCGTGCCCGTGACGATGCTCTCCCGGAGGGCCTCGTAGACGGCTTCGGGGAGGGACGTGGTCTTCAGCGACGTTGACATTGTTATACAAGTATACGTGACAGGCAGAATCGCGCAACGGAGAGACGCGAAGCCCTAGCCCAGTGAGACCCGGTGGAAATTCAGGAAGCGGTCGACGTAGGTGCCGCGCTCCTCGTCCCAGAAGTCCTCGAAGCCGGCCTTCGCCGCCTCCCAGCGCGATCGTGCCCAGCGCGAGCTTCCTGAATTTCCGACGAAGTCGCTCATCTCGGCGGCGACGAGAAAGGGCGCGAGGTCGTGCTCGTCGTAGCGCATGCGGCGCGGCTGCGAGCGGATGGGGCCTCGACCGACCTCGGCACCGTTGACGAACAGCACGTAGCGCGAGTCGGCGGTGAGCCGGCTTGGCGCGCTCGCCGGCGCCTCGCCTAGTGCGAAGGCGCGCCGGTAGAGAGCACGCGGCTGAACTCGTGCGGCGGGATTTCTCCGCCGAAGCCGATCTGGTTCTGCGGAATCGGCGGCTGCTCCAGCGGACGCCGGGGAATGCAGCGCTCACGATACGGAACGACGCGAGTCGCTGAGTTGCTTGAGCGCGCTCGCGATTCTGTCTTTGACGAACGGCGGCAGCTGGAACATAACCTCGCCGAGCGTGCGGCCCGGCGTCCACTGGGTGTGGTGACGGAAAACCCTCGCTGCCTCCTCGTCGTGGGC
>DMKW01000250.1:0-3676 GCA_003454135.1 Microbacteriaceae bacterium | reverse complement strand
GGGCTGGAGCCGCGGCTTCCGCCTTCACCGACCAGCGGTGGCTGCCCGAGCCGACGCGAATGAATTCACGGGACCCCGGCAGCCACACCTCCGCCGCCGTGTTCGGCGGAATGACCGCCTCGACCTCGATCATGCCGTGCTCGGTGCGGGTCCAGCCCGTGCTCGCGAGACCGTACGGCGTCTCGTGCGACGTGCGGGCGAAGTCGAATCCCGGCAGCGGCCGAGGGGCCACGAGGATATTGCGGTAGCCGGGACTCGCCGGGGCGAGGCCCGCGAGCGAGCGGTGCATCCAGTCGGCGATCGCACCGAGCGCATAGTGATTGAAGCTCGTCATCTCTCCGGGGTTGATCGAACCGTCTTCGAGCATGCTGTCCCAGCGTTCCCAGATCGTGGTCGCGCCCATCGTCACCGGGTAGAGCCAGGACGGGTTCTCGGTCTGGGTGAGCAGGCGGCCAGCGACCTCGAGATGCCCGGTCACGGCCAGCGCCTCCGCCACGAGCGGCGTTCCCACGAACCCGGTTCCGATGCGGTAGCCGGCGCCGCGAACCAGATACGCGAGCCGGTCGCCCATGCGCTGACGCTCGTCCTCGTCACGCGTGAGCCCGAACATGATCGTGAGCCCGTAGCCGGTCTGGGCATCCGACACCATCCGGCCGGACTCGCTCACGTACTCGCGCAGGAACGCACGGCGAACGGTTGCGGCGATGGCGGCGTAGGTCTCGGCGTCGCGATCGTTGCCGAGCACCGTCGCGGCGCGCGACACGATCTCCACCGAGCGGAACAGGTACGCGCTCGCGACGATGTCCGGATCGGTCTTGGCATCCGCGGGAAAGTCGGCCGGGGCATCCGGGTCGAGCCAGTCGCCGAACTGGAACTTACCCTCCCACAGGTACCGTTCCCCGGCGAGGCCGATGAGCGTGTCCGCCCACGACTTCATGCTTTCGTACTGGTCGTCGAGCACGCCGAGGTTGCCGAAGCGCTCGTAGAGCACCCACGGCACGACGGTCGCCGCGTCGCCCCAGGCCGCCGCGGCGCCCGAGTTGCCGCCGAGCACGTCCGGCACGATGAACGGCACGATGCCGCCGCGCGCCTTCTGCTCGAGCGCGAGGTCTTCGAGCCAGCCGGCGAGGAAGCCGTCCGACTCGTAGAGATAGCTGGCGGTGGGGCTGAAGACCTGGATGTCGCCCGTCCAGCCGAGGCGTTCGTCGCGCTGCGGGCAGTCCGTCGGCAGGTAGAGGAAGTTACCGCGCATGCCCCAGACGACGTTCTCGTGGAGCCTGTTGACGAGTTCGTGGGAACTCTCGAACCAGCCGGTGCGCTCCATGTCGCTGTGGACGACGACGGCCGTGACGTCGGCGGGGTCGAGCTCGCCCGGCAGGTTGTCGATCTCGGCGTAGCGGAACCCGTGAAAGGTGAAGCGCGGCTGCCAGGTCTCGGCGCCGCCCCCGGCGAGCGTGTAGTGGTCGGTCGCCTTAGCGCGGCGCAGCGGACGGATGCCCAGCTCGCCGTTCTCGAGTACCTCCGCGTGGCGGAGGGTGATCGTGTGGCCGCGGTCGCCGCGAACGGTGACGCGGAGCCAACCGACGAGATTCTGTCCGAAGTCGAGGATGGTCTTGCCGCTCGGCGAGGTGATGACCTCCTGCACCGCGATCTCCTCGATCACGCGCACTGCGGGTGCTGAGCGAGGCGTCGGGGTGGGGAACTCGCCGTCGACACGCACGGGCGTCCACGCAGAGGCGTCGAAGCCAGGCGTCGACCAGCCGTCGATCGAGCGCGTCGCATCGAAGGACTCGCCGTCGTATATACCGCTCGCCGTGATCGGGCCGTCCCCGGTCGCCACCCAGCTCTCGTCGCTCAGCACGGTCTGCGTGCTGCCGTCGGCGTAGACGATCTCGAGTTGCAGGGCCACGGCCGGGTCGCTTCCGTAGAACGGCGCGGCGGAGTCCATGAATCCGAAGCTCTCGGTGAACCAGCCGCCGGCGAGGGTGATGCCGATGGCGTTCTTTCCCTCGGTGAGGAGGGCCGTGACATCCGTCGTCTCGTGGGTGAGGTGAAACTGGTAGGCGGTCCAGCCCGGCTTGAGGATCTGGTCGTCGACCTCGGTGCCGTTGACCTCGACCTGGTACACGCCGTGCGCCGTCGCGTAGAGGGTCGCGCGGGTGACGGGGCCGGATGCCGTGAATTCGGTGCGAATGAGCGCCGGCTGTGCGATGGTCGCCGGGCTATCGAGCCCGATCATCTGCGCGGCCCACGCGCCATCGTCCAGGAATCCGCCGGTCACGGCGAGGGGCTCGCTCCAGTCGGAAGCCGATCCGTCGATGCCGGTGACGCGAACGCGCACCTCGCGGGCCTCGCCGGAGGCGAGGGGAGCGAACGGCCATTCGACGAGCACGGAGTCTCGAGAGTCGACTCGAGCGGTCTCGTTGCCGGCGGTCAGCTCGGTGGCGGCCTGCAACCAGCCGGCGATCGGCGTTTCGGTCTTCCAGCTCAACCGGGGCGTCGGAGTGGCGACGAACCCGGTGTCACCGCGGTACTCCGCGCGGAGGCTGGATACTCGAACGGTCGAAGGGGTGGAAGCCACTGGCTCTCCTTTGAGTCGGGTCACGGGGTGGGGCCGAGAAAATGAAACGACTGCGGCGTCGTCAAGGTATCGCTCGCGACGGATCCCGTGACTATTACCGCGAGATTGTGCGGCTCGGTCGCCGCGAAGGAGAGGTAGGACTTGATTGCGTTCTCGTGGTGCTGCACTGGGTCAACCCCTCTCCGGCAGGTAGCGCCTGACCGGGACGTTCGCGGCGACGAGCGCGCGCAGCGACTCGATGCTCCCCGTGACGAGGCCGAGCGCTCGCGCCTGCACGAGCACATTGCCGAACGCAGTTGCCTCGGTGGGGCCCGCGAGCACCGGCCGACCGCACCGGTTGGCGGTCAGCTGGCACAGCAGCTCGTTTTGCGATCCGCCGCCGACGAGGTGTACGACCTCGACGCGCGTGCCGGAGAGGTCGCTCGCGAGTTGGACGGTTTGCGCGAACGTCGCGGCCAGGCTCTCGACGATGCTGCGCACGTACTCTGCCCGGTCCTGCGGCACGGGCAGCCCGCGTTCGCGGCAGTAGTCGGCGATGCGGGTGGGGAGATCGCCCGGCGCGAGAAAGCGGGCATCGTCCGCGTCGAAGATTGCGACCTCCGCTGTGACGGCCGTCGCCGCTGCCAGGAGGCCGGCGAGGTCATCCGTCTGCCACGTGCGCATCGATTCGCTCAGCAGCCAGGTGCCCATGACGTTGTGCAGAAAGCGGACCCGGCCATCCACTCCGCCCTCGTTGGTGAAGTTGGCGAGACGGCTTGCCTCGGTGAGGATGGGCGCGTCGAGTTCGACGCCGACGAGTCCCCAGGTGCCGCAGCTGATATAGGCGAAGTCTTCGGTGGTCGACGGCACGGCGAGAACGGCGGATGCCGTGTCGTGCGATCCGACGGCCGTCACGACCGTCGACGGCGAAAGCCCGAGTTCTCGAGCCATGTCGTTCGTGAGGGTACCGAGGGTCGCCCCGGCGTCGATGAGTTCGGAGAAGACGCCGCGCGGAAGGCCGAGCCGCTCGATGAGCGCGTAGTTCCAGCCTCGGCCGTCGAGGTCGAGCAGGCCCGTCGTCGACGCGTTGGTGCGCTCGGCGGCGCGCCGGCCGGT
>DMKW01000173.1:3902-4681 GCA_003454135.1 Microbacteriaceae bacterium | reverse complement strand
GAACGGTATTCGGCTCAGTATGCGCACCCCGTAGCGGTTCCAGACTCCGCTGTAGAAACCAATCGCGGCGGTCGCGACGAGGAACGATCCGAGGACGTCGCTGGGGTAGTGCACACCCAGATACAGGCGCGAGCCGGCAACGACGAGCGCGAAGCCGAGCCCCGCGATAACGGCGAGGAGAGCCCAGCGGGTGCCGCGGGCGAGGAAGTAGATCGCGATCGCGAACGCGACAGCGAAGGTCGTGTGCCCGCTCGGGAAGCTGCCGGCGCCATCGGCTGGCACGAGCAGGTTCTGCAGCAGATGCGCGTCCGGCCGAGGCTGCCCCACCAGCAGCTTGAACACCTCGCTGGAGAGCCACCCGACCGCGGCGACCGAACAGACGGCGAACGCGTTCACCGGCGATCGGCGCACGAACAGGAGGAAGGCGAATAGCACCAGCAGAATGAGGATGATCCCGGGTGGGGAGAGCACTGTGTTGATCGTCAACGCGATCGCATTCCCGGCGACGTTGTGGTGCCGGCTCAGCAGCTGGTCGATCCGGAACTCTGCTCCGGACAGGCCGGGGATCAATTTGACCCCGAAACCCAGGATGAGGGTGACCAGCACCAGTAGCAACGGCACGGTGATCCATCGTCGCAGCTGGGGCAGACGTGCCAGGCGATCGCGGGGATCGGCGGGAGTCAGGAAGGTGCTCATCGGGCGGTTCCGGTTTCAGTAGGGTCGGGCGGAGTGTCGATCGCTGGGGTGGTTGCGCGCATGACCTGATACACCTGCTCGGC
>DMKW01000173.1:504-3809 GCA_003454135.1 Microbacteriaceae bacterium | reverse complement strand
CCGGTCGAGGCTTTGTTCCTCCTCTTCCAATTCGCCGAAGGTGAACTTGGCTTTGGCGATCTCGCGTGCGATCTCGGCTTCGAACTTCCCGCAATCGGCCACAAACTCCTTCCACTCGTCGACCCGCGCGGCAGCGAATGCGTCACGGATCAGGTTCGCGGAGCCTTCATCGCGGGGGGAGGCATCGATCACGGCGAACGTGCCGGCTCCGTTGCGGGTCAACTCGGCCGCACGATCAAGTGCGGGCTGGAAGGCGGGCCCGGCCGGGAGCGCCCAGGTTCCCGGGGACACGGGCACCGCGCCGGCTTTCCGCAGTTCCCGCCAGACGGCGACCCGGTGCCGGGACGGCTCGGATGGCAGCTGGACCAACACCAACACCCAGCGAATAGTCTTCGTCACAACAGTGACTGTAACATTGGTTACTTGAGAGGATGATCCATGAGCGCCCCCGAGCCACGACCGACGCTGCTTGATCGAACATTCTTCGTCAGCCTGATCCTCAAAGGCTTAGACGGTGTGCTCGAACTCGTCGGCGGCATCCTGCTACTGGTCGTCACTCCGGCGCAGATCGGTGCCATCGCACGGTTTCTGACCCAGCATGAACTCTCTGAAGATCCACACGATCTCATCGCGAACAGCGTGCTCCACCTGGCAGGCAGTCTCAACGTGTCGGTCACACTGTTCGGCGCGATCTATCTCCTTCTGCACGGGGTGGTGAAGGTCGTCCTGGTTTGGGCGGTGCTCCGCGATCATCTCTGGGCCTATCCGTGGCTGATCGCATTCCTTCTCGTGTTCATCGTCTATCAGGGCTACGAGCTCGTTGTGGCTTTCTCCTGGGGTTTGCTGCTCCTGACCGCATTCGACATCTTCGTCGTGTACCTGACCTGGCGCGAATACGGCATCCACCGGGCCAGACCCCGTCGCGCGACGAACCAAACGGACAACGGCACGAACAGGCTTCCCGCACGAAAGCCATCCGACCAGATGGGAGGGCACGGCAATGGGTGAGTCCAGTGTCGTCGCACCTGAACAGGAACGGCGCTCGAAGACAATCGGCAAAAAGCGAACACTGTGGTATTCGCTCACCCTCGCAGTAACCTTGCTGCTGACCGCACTCAACGTTTTCCTGCTGAGAACGTTTGATGTTGCCGGCGTTCCCTCGATCTTCGCGATTTTGCTCCTCTATCAGCTTTTACTGGTCACGCTGCTGATCTTCAGCTTGTTCGTCCTCTTGCGCACCCCGGCACGAATCGTCTGGTCAATTGTGCTCTCTGCCCTAAGCGGGATTCACGAAAACGAGTACGTGCAGCGGGCTTCCCGGCGCGTGCCGTCCCTCGTGCCGTGGATTCAGCGGCGCTTCACGACCGACCGCCCGACCGGACTCGTGCTCACCCTCGGCGTCATTGCGGTGGCAGTTTTTGGGGTCCTCTTCACCAACGTCGCCCGCGCTGTTGCTTCGGACGCCGTCTACATGGGCTTTGATCTGCGGGTGGTTAACCTCATGCCCATCATTCGCACTGCCGGGGAGAGCAGCTTCTTCGCGTTTTTCACCTTCGCGGCAAGCTACCTCGGGATCATCTTCTTCCTCGGCGCCTTGAGCGCCGTGGCCGTGTGGCGCCGCCAATGGTCGCTTCCCGTACTTTTCATTGCCGCGTACGGGATCGAGGCCTTGTGCTCAGAAATCAGCAAGAACGCGATTCGCCGTACTCGCCCCGACGAGACACTGAGGCAGCTCTCCGTGTCAGGGTTCAGTTTCCCGAGCGGTCACGCTCTGGCCGCCACCGTCATCTTCGGACTGCTGGCCTACCTTGTGTTTCGATTCACGAAATCGCACCTGCTGAAGGTGCTCGTCGTGTTGCTTGCCGTGACCCTGATCACCCTCGTCGCGATGAGTCGCGTCTACTTCGCCGTGCACTACCCGACGGATGTGCTGGGTGGAATCCTTCTCGGAGCACTCATCCTCACCGTCTTCATCACCGTGATCGAGATGAACCAGCGGTACCGGCTGGTGGGATGGGCGCAACTCGACGCCTCAGCTATCGCTTCGCTGTGTCTCGCCTTCGTCTCGATGCTCGCCTTCACCGCAATCTTCAGCGGTTTCACGCACTTCGAGTCCCCACAAGCTCATGCCACCCCGCAGCATCTGAGCGCCCTAAACAGCAGCACCATACAACGGCTCCCCCACTACAGCGAGACCCTTACCGGCGTGCGGATGGAACCCATCAACTTCATTTTCGTCGGCAACCAGACACAAATCGAAGACGCCTTCGCGGCCGGCGGCTGGTACAAGGCAGACCCGCCCACCCTCGCAAACACCCTGCAGGAACTCGTCACCGCGGCAAACAACAAGCAATACCTCACGGCGCCCGTCACCCCGTCCTACCTCGATGCCAAGCCGCAAACCCTCGCCTTCGAGAAACCGACCGCGACCAACACTCTGCAACAGCGCCACCACACCCGCATCTGGAGACTAAATGTCGAACTGAACGGGCAACCCGTGTGGGTAGCGACCGCGAGCCTGGACCAGGGGATCGGCATCGGTTCGGCAATCCCACTCCCGACGCACCACATCGACCCAAACATCGACCGCGAACGGGAGTACATAGTGCAATCCCTCCACGCACCAACCGCCCCTCTCGTGAATGTCGTCGACCCTCAGCTGGGCAAGAACGCCAGCGGCGACTCTTTCTTTACAGACGGAAAGGCCGCACTGATCCAATTCCACTAGCGGTTGTCGCCGCCGTTCGCGAAGGTGACGGCCGCGACTTGCCAGATTCCCGAGTCCTGTCGCGTGACCGGCTCGCGCTCCTCCTCCGGATCGGCCTCGCGCTGCCGATAGTCGCGCCAAACTCTGCACGCTGCCCGGAGACCGAGGAACAGTGGGAGCAAACCGAAGTATGGGATCACCCATCCGGCAGCAGATCGGCTCCGAGAGCGCCGACCACGGAGGCATGAATGAGGCCAAAGCCGGCGTGCTGACCGACGACAACGCGAACGCTCCCGCGGCGCCGACCTTCCGCCTGACCGAAGAACAGGCTCAACACCACCACGTCATCGATGTTCGTGACCGCGAACATGCCGATGGCTTGGGCGACCCAGAGCGAGTTCCATCGGGCGGGCCTTCCCGGTCTGCTCGTGACACGGGGCGGAGCCAGCCTAGCGACCGATCAGTACCCGATCCGAGCGCCTTGAAACCCCAGACCACGAATAACTGTTAACCGTTTCGTCCGGTTGAATTCTCCCCGTGGCAGGCGCGTAAGTTCTGAGCTGCTGCGGAGATTTCGGACAGCGGAATTAGTGGTTTT
>DMKW01000173.1:0-286 GCA_003454135.1 Microbacteriaceae bacterium | reverse complement strand
CTCGGTACGCATATGATCGGCGATAGACCAGCCGACGACTTTCTTCGAATAGCAGTCGATGACGGTGGCGAGGTAAATGAAGCCCTGCCAGGTGTGAATGTAGGTGATGTCGCCGACGAACTTCACCCCGGGCCGATCCGCGGTGAAGTCCCGCTTGACCAGGTCCGGCAGGTTCGCCGCATCATCGCCATCGGTCGTGATCCGGAACGGGCGCGGCTGGCAGGCGACCAGACCCTCCTGGCGCATGATCTGCCGCACCAACTCGGGGGAACACCGGGTGCCCTCG
>DMKW01000166.1 GCA_003454135.1 Microbacteriaceae bacterium | reverse complement strand
CGGGCGACATCCTCGGCCATGACGGCGGCCTTGACCGCGTCCCTGGGGCTCTTGCCGATCGTGAACACGCCGTGGTTCTGCATCAGCACGGCTCGAGAACGGTGGCCGGTGAGCGTCTGAACGATGCCCTCGCCGATCGACTCGTCGCCGATTATCGCGAACGGTCCGACCGGGATCTCGCCGCCGAACTCGTCCGCCTGGCCCGTGATGACGCACGGCACCGGTTCGCCGCGGGCGGCCCACGCCGTGGCGTAGGTGGAGTGGGTGTGCACGACTCCGTTGACCCGCGGCATGTTGCGGTAGACGTAGGCGTGGGCCGCCGTGTCGCTCGACGGCGCGTGATCGCCCTCGATGACGGTGCCGTCGAGGTCGCACAGGATCATGTTCTCGGGAGTCAGGTCGTCGTATTCGACCCCGCTCGGCTTGATCACGAAGAGGTCGGCGCCCGGCACGCGACCGGAGATGTTGCCACCTGTCCAGATCACCAGCTCATAGCGCACGAGCAGCTCGTGCAGCTTCGCCACATCCGCGCGTACGGCGAGGATGCTCTGCCGCAGTTCCGGGGTGAGCGCGGTCACTCCGCCGCCCCCTCGACGTCTCGCTGCATCGCGTCTCGCTTGAGGGCCTTGAGCCGGTGCATCACGTCGTTCTGCCCGCGACCGAAGTAGTCGTGAAGCGTCGAATACTCGGCGTAGAGCCGGTCGTACGCGTCGGCCGCGTCGTGGTTCGGCGTGTACACGGCGCGGTTGACTTTGCCCATGGCTTTGCCGGCCGCGAGCACGTCGGCGTAGGCGCCCGCCGCGACGGCGGCGTGGATGGCGGAGCCGAGCGCCGGCCCCTGTTCGCTCGCGATCGTCGAGATCGGCATCCGCAGCACGTCGCTGTAGACCTGCATGAGGAAGGTGTTGCGCAGCAGCCCGCCAGCGACGATGAACTCGGTCACCGGCACGCCGCTCGCGTTGAACGTCTCGACGATCGTGCGGGTGCCGAACGCCGTCGCCTCGAACAGGGCGCGGTAGATCTCCTCCGGGCGGGTGGTGAGCGTCGTGCCGACGACGACCCCGCTCAGCTCGTGGTCGACGAGCACCGAGCGATTCCCGCTCTGCCAATCGAGAGCAACGAGACCGTGGCCGCCAACCGGCTGGTCCTTGATGAGATTGGTCAGGTGCTCGTGCACGCTCAGGCCGAGCCCGGCCGCGGCCTCGTAGTAGCTCGACGGGACCTGGTTGTTCACGTACCACGCGAAGATATCGCCGACTCCCGACTGCCCGGCCTCGTAGCCGTAGAGTCCGGAGACAATGCCGCCATCGACCACACCGCACATGCCGGGAACCTCGGTGAGGATGTCGGAGTTCATCACGTGGCACGTCGAGGTGCCCATGATGGCAAGCATCTGGCCCGGCTCGACGGCCTGCGCGGCCGGTGCGGTCACATGCGCGTCGACGTTGCCGACCGCGACGGCGATGCCCGCGGGCAGCCCGGTCCACTCCGCCGCCCGCGCGGACAGTGTGCCAGCCGCGTCGCCGAGCTGGCCGATCTCGTGGGCGACCTTGTCATCCGCGAATCCGGCGAAACCCGGGTTGAGTCCGGCGAGGAATTCCCTGCTCGGGTACTCGCCGTCCTGAAGGATGCCCTTGTAGCCGGCGGTGCACGCATTGCGCACGTAAACACCGGTGAGTTGCCACACGATCCAGTCCGCGGCCTCGACCCAGTGATCCATGCGCTCGTAGAGTTCCGGATCCTCCTCGAGCAGCTGGAGTCCCTTCGCGAACTCCCACTCGCTCGAGATCAGTCCGCCGTACCGCGGAAGCCAGCTCTCCGCGCGCTCTGCCGCGAGCCGGTTGATGCGGTCGGCCTGGCCCTGCGCGGCATGGTGCTTCCACAACTTGACGTACGCGTGCGGCCGGTCCGCGTACTCGGGCAGCTCGTTGAGCGGAGTGCCATCGGCGATCACCGGCAGCGGCGTGCTCGCGGTAAAGTCGGTGCCGATTCCGATCACGCTCGCGGGGTCGATGCCTGCCGCCTTCACGGCCGCCGGCACCGCGATCCGCAGCACCTCGACGTAGTCGGCCGGCACCTGAAGCGCCCATTCGGGCGGCAGCGGCTTGCCCGTCGCCGCGAGCACGGTGTCCATGACCGCGTGCGGGTAGTCGTGGGTGGCCGACGCCAGTTCGGCTCCGTCCGATACGCGCACCACCACGGCCCGGCCGCTGAGCGTGCCATAATCGATGCCGATAACGAACCGGTCTTCCGGTTCGATGGTCACGGGCCCGGCCATGGCGACTCCTTCGTCAGTCTCTCAGCGTCAGTCTTCAGTGCAAAAATGTGATCGCTCACATTCTGTTGCAATGCTACCTCCTCCCCCCGCCAAAAGTGAAGGCGGCATCGGATCGCCGCGTCCCCGCCCCGCCCCACCCCACCCTTCCCCCCCCCCCCCGCCCCCGCCCCACCCCCGCGGCCCCCACCCGGGCGGCCCCAAGAAAGATACGGGAGCCGATCGGCCGGGCGGGATC
>DMKW01000188.1:1907-6181 GCA_003454135.1 Microbacteriaceae bacterium | reverse complement strand
CGAACTGGCCCATGTTCTCGGTGTTGATGCGGAAGTAGGCCTGGAGCGGGATCGACACGTGCACGCCCTTCGGCACGTAGACGAACGATCCGCCGGACCACACCGAGGTGTTGAGTGCCGCGAATTTGTTGTCGCCGGCGGGGATGACGGTGCCGAAGTACTCCTTGAAGATCTCTGGGTGCTCGCGCAACGCCGTGTCGGTGTCGAGGAAGAGCACGCCCTGCTCCTCGAGTTCCTTGTTGATCGTGTGGTACACGACCTCCGACTCGTACTGCGCCGCCACTCCGGAGACGAGACGCTGGCGCTCGGCCTCCGGGATGCCGAGCTTCTCGTAGGTGTTCTTGATGTCGTCCGGGAGGTCATCCCAGGTCTGCGCCTGCTTCTCGGTCGACCGTACGAAGTATTTGATGTTGTCGAAGTCGATGCCGGAGAGGTCGGCGCCCCACGCGGGCATGGGCTTCTTGTAGAACAGCGCAAGCGCCTTGAGACGATTCTTCAGCATCCACTCAGGTTCGCTCTTGAGCGCGGAAATGTCTGCGACCACCTCCGGCGAGATGCCGCGTTTAGCGGACGCACCCGCGACATCGGAGTCGGACCAGCCGAACTCGTAGATGCCGAGGCTCTCGAGCTCTGGGCGATCGATCAGGATGTCTGACATGTCATAACCTCTCTCCACCCTTCACAACCCGCGGTGCGGGCTGGTCATTCCCCTTGTCTGCCATGCATCTGGCTGATGCAGGCTGTGAGGAGAGCGAGAAGGGCTCGTGCTGCATTTATCTAATACAGCACATACCTAAACTGGTCCGAGGACCTGGGCCCCATCGCCCTTTGTCTGTAGAACTGCCGAGCACGCTCGTCGGCGGGCCCCGAACAAGCCAATTCTACAGGGACGCGCGCCGCAAGTTGGATAAAAGCGGCGAGGTCACAGCGACACGGTCCGCATCGACCGCCCGAGAGGATTCATAACTCCGTGAACAACGCACCGGAACGCTCGCAGCCGAGGCCGCCAATCTGGAAAGCCGCCTACGAACGGCTGCCAACATCGGTCGACGGGCGTGTGCGCGTGCTCGGCTGGCTTTCGCTCGCGTTCCAGGTCGTGCTGGTGGGAACGGGCGGCGCCGTGCGACTCACCGCCTCGGGACTCGGTTGCCCGACCTGGCCGCGGTGCACGGCCGGCTCGTTCGTGACCACTCCCGAGCTCGGGTACCACGGCATCATCGAGTTCGCCAACCGCATGCTCACCTTCGTGCTCGTGCTCGTGGCCATCGCGGCCTTCCTGGCCGTGGTGAGGATGCGCACCGAGCGGCGCGACCTCTTCTGGCTGTCCCTGTCGCTCGGGCTCGGCATCCCGGCCCAGGCGATCGTCGGGGGGATCTCGGTGCTCACCGGTCTCAACCCGTACGTCGTCGGCCTGCATTTCGTGGTCTCGGTCAGCCTCGTGGCCATCGCGACGGTGTTCGTCTACCGCATCCGGTTCGGCGAGCGGGCGCCGCGCCGCACGGTGCCGCGCTGGCTGACAGCGCTGAGCTTCGTCACGGCGGGCGTCGTGGCGATCACCGTGGTCGTGGGAGTGCTCACGACCGGCGCCGGCCCGCACGCGGGCGACAACTCGGACGACAAGCACCTCGCGCCGCGCAATGGACTCGACCCGCAGATTCTGCAGCACGTGCACAGCTGGCCTGCCTACCTCACCGTCGCGCTCACGGTCGCGATTCTCGTCGCGGCCGCCGCGCTGCGCCTCGGCCGGCTGCGTTCGGTCGCCGCCGGGCTCCTCGCCGTGGAGGCGCTGCAGGTGATCGTCGGAATCACGCAGGCGCGACTCGGGCTCCCCGAATTGCTCGTCGGCATCCACATGGTGCTCGCGTGCGTGCTCGTGGCCGGCATGACGGCGGTCGTGCTGTCTCTCCGGGCACCGGTACCCGCTCCGGACAGCGCCGGGCCGACAACGAAGGACCGCGAGCTTCAGCGCTGACCCCGCCACCAGGACTGTGTGCGCGTGGGACGGTGCGTGGGAGCGCGCGCGTGGATGCAGCAGCCTCCTAGAAGGGCAGCAGCGGATCGATCCCGATCGCGACGAAGAGCAGCGTGAGATAGCTGATCGAGCTGTGGAAGACGCGCATAGGCTTCACGACGTCGTGCCGGATGGCCATCGAGTAGAGGCGGTGCGACTCGTAGATGAACCACGCGCCGGCGACGACAGCGATGACCGAGTAGAGAATGCCCATCCGGCCCACGGGGATGAGCAGGAGCGAGCAAGCGACGGTGGCCCAGGCATAGAGCACGACCTGGAGTCCGACGACGGTACGCCCCCGCACGACGGCGAGCATCGGAACGTTCACCGACGCATAGTCCGCTCGGTACCTCATTGAGAGCGGCCAGTAGTGCGGCGGCGTCCAGAGGAACACGATGCCGAAGAGGATCACCGGAGTCCAGCTCAGCGAACCGGTCACGGCCGCCCAGCCGATGAGCACCGGCATGCACCCGGCCGCCCCGCCCCAGACAATGTTCTGCGGGGTGCGGCGCTTGAGCACGAGCGTGTAGACGAGCACGTAGAACAGGATGGCGGCGAGGGAGAGCGCGGCCGCGAGCGGGTTGACGAGAAGCGCGAGCCACACGATCGATGCGACGCCGAGAATCCACGCGAAGACGAGGGCTTCGCGGTCGGTGAGCTCCCCGGTGACCAGGGGCCGCTTGCTCGTGCGCTTCATCACGCGGTCGATGTCGCGGTCGATGTAGCAGTTGAACGCCCCGGCGGAACCGGCGCTCAGCGAACCGCCGATGAGCGTCCACAGCACGAGCCACAGGTTGGGAATGCCGTTCTGCGCGAGGATCATCACCGGCGCCGTCGTGACGAGCAGAAGCTCGATCACCCGGGGCTTGGTGAGGGCGAGGTAGGCCTTCGACTTCCGCGCGAACCCGATGCGCTGCACGGGTAGCTGTGTGTCGACCGCTACGTTCATTGCTCCTCTAACGACTGGTGTTCCTTGCCACCGATTCTAGGCTGAACTCTGCTGCACGATCGCCGGGTCGAACCGTGTTACGCCGGGCCCTCTCCGGCTTCTCTATACTTGGATGTGCTTGCCAGCCGCAGGCCACACAACCAGTCCCCCGCCGGTCTTTTGCTGCGGCTGGGGTGCCCAGCGGTAGTGCCGAAGACGTCTGGCGAGTGTGCAACCTCTACAGCGGTACGACTCAGTCGAGTTGTCCGCGGCGACAGAAGGGTCATCTAATCTCGTGGCAGCTCTCCAGTGGGATCCCATCGACAACAAGGCAGTAGACACCGCTCGCGTGCTCGCCGTGGATGCCGTGGAGAAGGTGGGCAACGGCCATCCGGGAACGGCCATGAGCCTCGCCCCGGCCGCCTACCTGCTCTTCCAGAAGATCATGCGTCGCGACCCCAGTGACAGCACATGGATCGGCCGCGACCGCTTCGTGCTGTCGGTCGGTCATTCGTCGCTCACCCAGTACATCCAGCTCTACTTCGGCGGCTACGGCCTCGAACTCGACGACCTCAAGGCGCTCCGCACGTGGGGCTCGAAGACTCCGGGACACCCGGAATACGGCCACACCGACGGCGTCGAGATCACGACCGGCCCGCTCGGCCAGGGCCTCTCCTCCGCCGTCGGCTTCGCTTACGCCGCCCGCTACGAGCGCGGCCTCTTCGACCCGGACGCTCCCGTCGGCACGAGCCCGTTCGACCACTTCATCTACACGATCGCCGGCGACGGCGACCTGCAGGAGGGCGTGACGAGCGAGGCTTCGTCCCTCGCCGGCCACCAGGAGCTCGGCAACCTCATCGCGATCTACGACAGCAACCAGATCTCGATCGAAGACGACACCAACATCGCCTTCACCGAAGACGTCAAGGCGCGCTACGAGGCGTACCACTGGCACGTCCAGGTAGTCGACTGGAAGAAGACCGGCCAGTACGTGGAGGATGTCGCCGCCCTCAACGACGCGATCGAAGCCGCGAAGGCTGAGACGAGCAAGCCGTCTCTCATCATCCTCAAGACCATCATCGGCTGGCCGAGCCCGAAGAAGCAGAACACGGGCAAGATCCACGGATCGGCGCTCGGGGCGGACGAGGTGCGGGCGGTCAAAGAGGTTCTCGGTTTCGACCCGGAGCAGACCTTCGAGGTCGACCCGGCCGTCATCGAGCACACCCGCAAGGCCCTCGATCGCGGCAAGGCCGCGCACGCGGAGTGGAATGTAGAGCTCGACGCGTGGGCTGCTGCCAACCCGGAGCGCAAGGTTCTGCTCGACCGCATCCTCTC
>DMKW01000188.1:467-1713 GCA_003454135.1 Microbacteriaceae bacterium | reverse complement strand
CTCGGACCGGTCATTCCCGAGTTGTGGGGCGGTTCGGCCGACCTCGCCGAGTCCAACAACACGACGATCGGGGGCGCCGCATCCTTCGTGCCGGCCGAGCGATCGACCCACGAGTGGACCGGCAACACGTACGGCCGAGTGCTGCACTTCGGAATCCGTGAGCACGCCATGGGCGCCATCCTCAACGGCATCGTGCTGCACGGCAACACCCGCCCGTTCGGCGGCACGTTCCTGATCTTCAGCGACTACATGCGCCCGGCCGTTCGGCTCGCCGCCCTCATGAAGGCGCCGGCGATCTACGTCTGGACGCACGACTCCGTCGCCCTCGGCGAAGACGGCCCCACCCACCAGCCGGTGGAACAGCTCGCCGCCCTGCGTGCCATCCCGGGGCTCGACATCGTGCGCCCGGGTGACGCCAACGAGGTCGCATGGGCCTGGAAGACGATTCTCGAGCGCCGCAACGGTCCGGCCGGCATCGCGCTCACGCGCCAGAATATCCCCGTGTTCGAGCGCGGCGACGGCGTTGCGACCGGCGACACGTTCGCCGCCGCGCGGAACGTGGCCAAGGGTGCGTACGTGCTCGCGGAGGCGCCGGGCGGCACGCCCGACGTGATCTTCATCGCCACGGGCTCCGAGCTGCAGATAGCCGTCGACGCCCGTGAGAAGCTCAAGGCCGACGGCATCAACGCGCGGGTCGTCTCGGCGCCGAGCCTCGAGTGGTTCGAGGAGCAGACCGCCGAATACAAGGAGTCCGTGCTTCCGAAGGCCGTCAAGGCGCGCGTCTCGATCGAGGCCGGCATCGACCTCACCTGGCGCTCATACGTCGGTGATGCCGGCCGCAGCGTCTCGATCGAGCACTTCGGCGCTTCGGCCGACTACAAGACGCTCTTCCGCGAGTTCGGTATCACGACCGAGCACGCTATCGCCGCGGCGAAAGACTCGCTGGCAGCCGTCTGACCCACCCGCACGAAGCCTTTGACCCCAGAAGCGTCTTTCACCGGAAGCGTTCTTCTAACAGAAAGAAACATCGCAATGACTGAAAACACCCCCACCGCGGCACTGTCGGCAGCCGGCGTCAGCATTTGGCTCGACGACCTCTCCCGCGAGCGAATCAACTCCGGCGGTCTCGACCGCCTCATCGCCGAGCGCAACGTCGTCGGCGTCACCACCAACCCCACGATCTTCGCGAGCGCGCTTGCCAAGGGTGAGGCGTACGACGCTCAAGTCGCCGAGCTTGCCGCCTCCG
>DMKW01000188.1:0-296 GCA_003454135.1 Microbacteriaceae bacterium | reverse complement strand
TACGACGCGACCGGCGGCAAAGACGGCCGTGTCTCGATCGAGGTCGAGCCGGGCCTCGCGCACGACGCGGCAGGAACGATCGCCGAGGCGAAGCAGCTCTGGGCCAAGGTCGACCGCCCGAACGCCATGATCAAGATCCCGGCGACGATCGAGGGGCTTGAAGCCATCGCCGAGACCATCGGCGCGGGGATCAGCGTCAACGTCACGCTCATCTTCAGCCTCGAGCGCCACCGCGAGGTCATCAACGCCTACCTGACCGGCCTCGAGAAGGCCAGGGCTGCCGGTCTGGACCTTTC
>DMKW01000026.1 GCA_003454135.1 Microbacteriaceae bacterium | reverse complement strand
CGCGCGCGTCGCCGTCGAGCTTGGTGAGCACCACGGCGGTGAAGTCCACGCCGTCCTGGAACGCCTTCGCCGTTGCGACGGCGTCCTGGCCGATCATCGCATCGATCACGAAGAAGACTTCGTCCGGGTCGATCGCCTTGCGGATGTCCGACGCCTGCTTCATGAGCTCGGCGTCGACGCCGAGCCGGCCGGCCGTGTCGACGATCACGATGTCGTACTGCTTGTCGTTCGCGAACTTGATGCCGTCTCTCGCAACCTTGACCGGGTTGCCACCGCCGCCGAAGAACGACTTCGGGGGGGCGTCGTCCGCGCCGACGTTTCCGGGCTCAGGGGCGAACACGGCAACTCCGGCCTGCTCCCCGACGACCTTGAGCTGGGTGACCGCGTTGGGGCGCTGGAGGTCAGCCGCGACGAGCAGCGGCGTGTGGTTCTGGGCGGCGAGCCATTTCGCGAGCTTGCCGGCGAGCGTGGTCTTTCCTGCACCCTGGAGGCCGGCGAGCATGATGACCGTCGGCGGGTTCTTGGCGAACTCGATGCGTCGCGCCTCGCCACCGAGGATCGTGACGAGCTCGTCGTTGACGATCTGCACGACCTGCTGGGCGGGGTTCAGCGCCTTCGACACCTCGTCGCCGAGGGCGCGTTCGCGCACGCGGGCCGTGAACTCCTTCACCACCTCGAGGGCGACGTCGGCGTCGAGCA
The DNA here is from genome assembly GCA_003454135.1 of Microbacteriaceae bacterium. Classification (GTDB taxonomy): domain Bacteria; phylum Actinomycetota; class Actinomycetes; order Actinomycetales; family Microbacteriaceae; genus Lacisediminihabitans. Next base: position 2,072 of record DMKW01000026.1, on the reverse strand, counting down.
AGGCGCGACGGATTTCGCGGACGGTGCCGTCCACATCCGCCGCGCTCAGTTTTCCCTTGCCGCGGAGGTTCTTGAAGGTATCGACGAGACGGTCGGTGAGGTTTCCAAAGGTGGCCATGGTGCGAACAGTTTAACCCGACCTCGCCGGGTGTTGCCGTGCCCGCCGCCTCCTAGGCTGGGCAGATGCGTTTCGGAATCGTGATCCTGCCCCAGGAACCGTGGGCGAAAGCCCGATACACGTGGGCGGCAGCCGAGAACCTCGGCTTCGACCACGCCTGGACCTACGACCATCTGTCGTGGCGCACCCTCGCCGACCAACCGTGGGGCGCGACGATTCCCACCCTCACGGCCGCGGCGACGGTGACGAGCCGGATCCGCCTCGGCACGTTCGTGTCCTCGCCCAACTTTCGGCATCCGGTGACCTTCGCCAAGGATGTCGCCACCGTCGACGACGTCTGCGGCGGCCGCTTCATCCTCGGGGTCGGCTCGGGCGGCACCGGGTTCGACGCCTTCGTGCTCGGGCAGGCTTCGCTCTCCCCGCGCGATCGACACGAGCGTTTCGCCGAATTCGTGGAGCAGCTGGACGGGCTTCTTCGATTCGAGCAGGATGGCCCGATCTCGTTCGCGGGCGAGTGGTTCACCGCGCACGAGGCCCGCATGGTCGGGGTGCCGGCCCAGCTGCCACGAGTGCCGTTCGTGATCGCGGCCAACGGGCCCCGCGGGTTGGGGCTCGTCAGCCGGTTCGCCGACGGCTGGGTGAGTACGGGCAAGGAGGGCGCGACCGGCGAGGAGTGGTGGTCGTCGATCGCATCGCTCGTTTCGCGCCTCGACGACGCGACGGCGGCCGCCGGGCGCGAGCCGGCATCCATCGACCGCTACCTCTCGCTCGACTCCGGCGGCGGTTACTCGCTCGAGAGCGTCGGGGCGTTCGAGGATCTCGTCGGTCGGGCGGCCGGGCTCGGCTTCACCGATGTCATCTCGCACTGGCCGCGACGGGAGGGCATCTACGCGGGCTCCGTGTCGGTGCTCGACGAGGTCGCGTCCCGCTTGCACGGATGGCGCTAGCGGCGCTCGCCTTTCGCCCCGCGCGGGCGTAAGTGTCACGCGCGGGTGTTCGAACACCCGCGTGAGCGACCTGTGACCGCGCCGAGGGCGGGGCAGGGTCCGCCTAGGCTGACTGCATGAGACAGGTCGAGTTGGGCACGACCGGGCTGCTCGTGAGCGAGTTCTTCTTCGGCGGCGCGGCGATCGGCGGCATCGGGTCCGCCCCGTCGCGCATCGGGATGGGGATGGCGACGGATGAGGCGCTCGAGCGGCTCGACGAGGCCTACGAGGTCGGCGTCCGCGTGCTCGACACGGCCAACAGCTTCGCGGGCGGCGAGAGCGAACGCGTGATCGGACGCTGGCGCGAGGAGCGTGAGCGCGACGACGTGCTCGTCTCCACCAAAGTCGGCAACGTCGTGGAGCGCGGCCAGGACACCATCTCCCTCTCCCCCGACCACATCGCTCGCCAGCTCGCGCTCAGCCGTTCGCGGCTCGGCACCGTCGACCTGTACCTCACGCACGGCACCGATTCGTCGACACCGCTCGAAGAGACGCTCACCGCCTTCGCTGCCGCCATCGACACCGAGCAGATCAAGGCATTCGGATGCTCCAACCTCTCGGTTCGCGAAGTCGAGGCCTGGCTGCTCGTCGCCGACCGTGCCGGGCTGCCCCGGCCGGGCTGGGTGCAGAACGACTTCAGCCTCGTGTCGCGCGCGGCCGAGCGGGACCTCCTGCCGCTGCTCGCCGGGGAGGGCGTCGGTTTCGTCGCCTATTCGCCCCTCGCGGGCGGGATTCTCTCGAGCCGCTTCCTCGGTCTCGACCTCGAGACACTGCCCGAACCTGCCGCCGGCAGCCGGCTCGCGCTCGCCCCGGCGATTTACGCGGGGGCGTTCACCCTCGCCAACCTGGCGCGGGTCGCCGCCCTCGAGCCGATCGCGCGCGAACGCGAGGTGAGCATCGCCGGCCTCGCGCTCGCTTGGCTGCGGCGGCATCCGCTCGTCACGGCGGCGATAGTGTCGCCGCGCCGC
>DMKW01000035.1:4332-5296 GCA_003454135.1 Microbacteriaceae bacterium | reverse complement strand
AGAAGACGGCATACGAGATGCTCAGGAGTCTCGTGGGCTCGGAGATGTGTATAAGAGACAGGCGCCCGACAGCTCAGTGCCCGACGAGCGGGCCCATGAGCTTCGCGACGACGGACGACCGCCCAGTGACCCGCTCCTCGACGTCGGCGGTGCCCATTGCGGCGAGGCCGAGGTTCGATCCGATGAAGCGCAGCGGCTCCGGCTCCCAGTCCGGCGAGACGTGGTTGGCCCACGGCAGCCGAGTGAGCTCGGTGTCTCGGTCGAGGATGAGGTCGGTAAGCGTTCGCCCGGCAAGATTCGTCGTGCTCAGCCCGTCGCCCACGTAGCCGCCGGCGAACGCGATGCCGCTCGCGCGGTCGAAGGTCGCGGCGGCGTGCCAGTCGCGAGGAACGCCGAGCGGCCCGCCCCAGCGATGGGTCACCGCCGCTCCCGAGGCGGCGGGAATCATGTTGACGAGGGTCCTGCGCAGGTGCTCGAACACGTGCGGAACGTTGTCGTAGCCCGGCCGGATGCTGCTGCCCCAGTGGTACCGCGCCCCGCGCCCCCCGAACGCGAAGCGGTTGTCCGCCGTGCGCTGCCCGTAGATGAGCAGGTGGCGGAAGTCGGTGAAGGTCTGGCCGTGCTCGATGCCGATCTCGCGCCAGGTCTCCTCGCTCAACGGTTCGGTCGCGATCATGAGCGAGTAGAGGGGCAGGATGCGTCGCCGTGTCTTCGGAAGCGCCGCGCCGTAGCCCTCGGTGGCGACCACCACGACGGGCGCGGCCACCGTGCCTCGCGCAGTCATGACGCGGTGTGGAGCCCAGTCGAGCACCTCGGTCTGCTCGAAGATGGTGACGCCGAGCCGTTCCACGGCCCGCGCGAGGCCGCGCACGAGCTTCGCCGGCTGCAGTCGCGCGCACGCGGGATCGAAAGTCGCGCCGAAGGCTCCCGCCGCGCCGTGCGGGGTTCTCTCAGCGCCCCACAG
>DMKW01000035.1:1666-4198 GCA_003454135.1 Microbacteriaceae bacterium | reverse complement strand
ACGGTGCCGCCGCGAACGAAGTCGCAGGCGATTCCTTCCGTCGCGGCGACACGGCCCACCTCATCGACGGTCTCGACCATGGCGCGTCGCATGGCGATGGCGGCATCCCGGCCGTGGCGGCGCGCGAGCGAGGCGGCGCTCGCCGGGAAGAGCGCCGAACACCATCCACCGTTGCGGCCGGATGCCCCGAAGCCCGCGATTCGCTTCTCGAGAACGGTGATCCTGAGCGCCGGGTCCGCCCGCGCGAGATAGTACGCCGTCCAGAGGCCGGTGAGCCCGCCGCCGATGATCGCCACGTCGGTGTCGATGTCGCCGGGGAGCGAGGCCCGCGGCGCGAGGTCGTCCGCCCCGGACTCCGCGAGCGAGTCGAACCAGAAACTCAGGTCGCGATACGGCACTACCCCGCCCTCCTCATCCGAAATCCTGCAATTCTCGGCGACACGCCGCACACGATGTCACTGGAGCCGTGTCGTCAGAGGAATGCATGGATTTCGGAAGGGCGCGGTGGGAGCGGGGAGGGATTTCGCGGCTGGCTAGAGGCGGGTCCAGGCCTCGGTGAGTACTCCGCGCAGGATGCTTTCGATCTCGTCGAACTCCTTCTGGCCGACCGTGAGCGGCGGCGCGAGCTGCACGACGGGGTCACCCCGGTCATCCGCACGGCAGTAGAGCCCGGCGTCGAAGAGGGCCTTCGACATGAACCCGCGTAGCAGTCGCTCAGACTCGTCGTCGTCGAAGGTCTCGCGGGTAGCCTTGTCCTTCACGAGCTCGATTCCGAAGAAGTAGCCGTCGCCGCGAACGTCGCCGACGATCGGCAGGTCAAGGAGCTTCTCGAGCGTCGCCCGGAACGCCGGCGAGTTCTCGCGCACATTCTCGTTGAGTCTCTCCTCCTCGAAGATGTCGAGGTTGGCGAGCGCGACGGCGGAGGAGACCGGATGTCCACCGAAGGTGTAGCCGTGATAGAACGACGTATTGCCGTGCTTGAACGGTTCGTAGATCTTGTCGCTCACGATCGTGGCGCCGATCGGGGAGTACCCGCTCGTCATGCCCTTGGCGCAGGTGATCATGTCCGGCACGTAGTCGTAGGCGTCGCACGCGAAGAATTCGCCGATGCGCCCGAACGCGCAAATGACCTCGTCGCTCACGAGCAGCACGTCGTACTGGTCGCAGATCTCCCGAACGCGCCTGAAGTATCCGGGCGGTGGCGGGAAGCATCCTCCGCTGTTCTGCACGGGCTCGAGGAAGACGGCGGCCACGGTCTCCGGTCCCTCGAACAGGATCATCTCTTCGATGCGGTTCGCGGCCCACAGCCCGAAGGCCTCGAGGTCTTCGGCCGGCGCACCCATTTCGGCCGCCCGGTAGAAGTTGGTGTTCGGCACGCGGAACCCGCCGGGGGTAACCGGCTCGAACATCGCCTTCATCGCCGGGATGCCGGTGATCGCGAGCGCTCCCTGCGGTGTGCCGTGGTAGGCGACGTTGCGGGAGATCACCTTGTGCTTGGTCGGCTGGCCCTTGAGCTTCCAGTAGTACTTGGCGAGCTTGAACGCCGTCTCGACGGCCTCGCCGCCACCCGTCGAGAAGAAGACGCGGTTGAGGTCGCCTGGCGCGTAGTTCGCGAGGCGGTCGGCGAGCTCGATCGCGCTCGGGTGTGCGTACGACCAGAGCGGAAAGAAAGCGAGTTCTTCGGCCTGCTTCGCGGCGACCCTGGCCAGACGCCTGCGACCGTGGCCGGCGTTGACCACGAACAGCCCGCTCAGCCCGTCGATGTATTTCTTGCCCCTGCTGTCCCAGATGTGGTGGCCTTCGCCCTTGACGATGATGGGCACGCCGTGGCCGTCCTCCATCACCGATTGGCGCGCGAAGTGCATCCAGAGGTGGTCTTTGGCCTTCCGCTGGAGGTCTGCTTCGTCGTGGTCGAGAGGAGCGGTTGACGGTTCGACGGTGGTTGGCATTGTCATGGTTATCTAGTTCCCCAGTTGTAGAACTGCTTTTGTAGTTTGAGATAGACGAATGTTTCTGTGGACTGGACTCCGGGGATGCCCCGGATTTCCTTGTTGAGAAGATCGATGAGGTCGGCGTCGTTCTCGCACACGACCTCGACGAGGATGTCGAAGCTGCCCGCCGTGAGCACGACGTAGTCGACGGCGGAGATGCTGGCGAGCTTTTCCGCGACGGCCGTCGTGTCACCGGCCACCCGCACCCCCACCATCGCCTGGCGATAGAAACCAAGCTGCATCGGGTCGGTCACGGCCACGACCTGCATCACTCCCGAGTCGGTGAGTTTCTGCACGCGCTGTCGCACGGCGGCCTCGCTCAGCCCGACCGCCTTGCCGATTTCGGCATAGCTGCGCCGGCCGTCGGCCTGCAGCTGTTCGATGATCGCCTTCGAGACGTCGTCGAGTTGAAGTGGTTTGGGATTCACGCTCATAACGTGATTCTGTCAGCGGATCGGGGCAGTGACAAGTGAATCCGCAAGCATCGGGGGTGTTTCGCGACGGAATCGGTGGAAAACGCACGTGGCGCGGTCGAATCGAC
>DMKW01000035.1:0-1520 GCA_003454135.1 Microbacteriaceae bacterium | reverse complement strand
GCCCGTGCCGAATCGTCGTTCGACCTGATCGACCCGGCAACGGAGCAGGTCTACGGCTCGTCGCCCGTCTCGAGCAGGGAGGACGTCGACACCGCGTTCTCCGCGGCGGCCGCCGCGTTCGAGGAATGGGGAGAGACGACCCCGGCCGAACGGCAGCTCGCACTCTTCCGAATCGCCGATGCCATGGAGGCGCGGGCCGAGGAGTTCGCCGACCTCGAATCGAAAGACACCGGCAAGCCGCGGGCGTCGCTCGTGGCAGACGAGATCATGCTCTCGGTCGACCAGATCCGATTCTTCGCCGGGGAGGCACGACACCTGGGCGGAATGGCATCCGGCGAGTACATGAAAGACCACACCTCGCAGGTCCGCCGCGAGCCGATCGGCGTGATCGGGCAGGTGACCCCCTGGAACTACCCGCTCAACATGGCCGTGTGGAAGTTCGCTCCGGCGATCGCGGCCGGCAACACGACGGTGCTCAAGCCGTCGGACACGACCCCGTCATCCACGCTCTTTCTCGCCGAGGTCGCGGCCGAATTCCTACCGCCGGGGGTACTCAACGTGATCACGGGCGATCGCACGACGGGCGCCGCGATGATCGAGCACAAGACCCCGCAGATGGTGTCGATCACGGGCTCGGTTCGAGCGGGGATGGAGGTCGCCCGAACCGCGGCGAGCGACCTCAAGCGGGTGCACCTCGAACTCGGCGGCAAGGCGCCGGTGATCGTCTTCGACGACGCGGACATCCCCTCGGCGGTGCAGGGCATCGCGACCGCCGGATATTTCAATGCCGGCCAGGACTGCACGGCGGCGACGAGGGTGCTCGTGCAGGCCGGAATCCACGACGAGTTCGTGGCCGCGCTCGCCGCCTACGCGAAGGACAACGCCAAGACCGGGGCGCCTAACGAGAGCGACATCCTCTTCGGTCCGGTCAACAACGCCAACCAGCTCGCCCAGGTGGAGGGCTTCATCGAGCGTCTGCCGAACAATGCCGTGCTCGAGCTCGGCGGACACCGCCAGGGTGCCACGGGGTACTTTCACGAGGCGACGATCGTCTCGGGCCTCGTGCAGACCGACGAGGCGATCCAGAAAGAGATCTTCGGGCCCGTCATCACGGTTCAGAAGTTCGCGACGGATGCCCAGGCTCTCGAATGGGCCAACGGTGTGCAGTACGGGCTCTCGTCGAGCGTGTGGACGCAAAACCACGGCCGCGCGATGCGGTTCGCCAAGCACCTCGACTTCGGGTGCGTGTGGATCAACACCCACATCCCGCTCGTCGCGGAGATGCCGCACGGCGGATTCAAGCACTCCGGCTACGGCAAGGACCTCTCGTCGTACGGGTTCGAGGACTACACGCGCGTGAAGCACGTCATGAGTTTCATCGGCGGATGACGGCCTGGCGGGGTTTAGCCGCAGAATAGAGCGCATGGACGCGCACGACGACAAGACGGTCATTAGGCCGCGCGCGCGTCCGGCCCTTGATCCGGCGATTCTGGATGACGACACGATCGTTCGCGAGCGTG
>DMKW01000040.1:3403-3601 GCA_003454135.1 Microbacteriaceae bacterium | reverse complement strand
TAGGGGTTGATCGTCCAGCCGAAAGGCATCGCGCTCACACCCGGGACGCGATTGAGCGCCGTCTTGGCGAGCACCTCGTGAAAGGTGATGCCGGCGAATTCGGGCGTCTGCACGCTTCGCACCAGATTGGACAGCTTCGCGAGTCCGGGTAGCGTGGCGGACTCCTCCGACCCCAGCTCCTGACCACTCCACCGCATC
>DMKW01000040.1:867-3271 GCA_003454135.1 Microbacteriaceae bacterium | reverse complement strand
CCCTCATCCCGTGACCGAAAATGCAGGACTTTTCACGAAATGGAACGCGCTTGCCGCTCGTTGCGCGCTGAGAACCGCGGATCTCCTGCGTTTTCCTGCTCGTCGAGCACAACACGTGCGCGCGGCTGTCGGACATGATTCTCGCGCCCCAAAGTCGCGGCGCGGCATCCGCAACTCGCGTTTCTCCGGAGGATTCGAAGCGAGAGCCCAAGTTGCACGTTCAAACGAGCCATTTCGCCGTGAAATGAAGCGCGCAGAGCGAAACCTCCGGAGAAACGCTGGGCGGGCGGGCTGCGACAGCGGCGCGGGGCCGGGACAGGCCGCGGGCGGGGGAACTCAGGATGACACGGTGACCTTGCGCCGCGGCGGCCTGGCGGCGGCGGGCTTCGGCTCCTCCCCGGCGAGCACGCGGCCCGTCGAGTCGATCGTCTTGGCGGCGAGCGCCGCGCTGTCGGAGAGCTTCTTACCGTAGGTGGGGATGATCTTCTTGAGCTGCGGCGTCCACTGCGGCATGTTCTCCGGAAAGCACCGCTCGAGCACGTCGAGCATGATCGGCACCGCTGTTGAAGCACCCGGCGACGCGCCGAGGAGTCCGGCGATGCTGCCGTCGGCCGAGGTGATGACCTCGGTGCCGAACTGGAGCACACCGCCCTTCTTGGCATCCTTCTTGATCACCTGCACGCGCTGGCCGGCGGTGATGCGGTACCAGTCCTTGGGGTCGGCGTCGGGCATGAATTCCCGCAAGGCCGCGAACTTGGTGGACTTGCGCGCGACGACCTGGCCGACGAGGTAGCGAACGAGCCCGAGGTTGGATGCCCCCGCCGCGATCATCGGGATGAGATTGTGCAGCCGGATGGTGGCAAAGAGGTCGAACCAAGACCCCTCCTTGAGAAACTTGGTATTGAACCCGGCGTACGGCCCGAACATGAGGCTCGAAGCCCCGTCGACGACGCGTGTGTCGAGGTGCGGAACCGACATCGGCGGCGACCCGACGGCGGCCTTGCCATAGACCTTTGCGCTGTGGCGCGCCACGACGGCCGGATTGTCGGTGCGCAGGAACTCGCCGCTCACCGGGAAGCCGCCGAAACCCTTGATCTCTGCGATGCCCGACTTCTGCAGGAGGGCGAGGGCGCCGCCGCCCGCGCCGACGAAGACGAAGCGCGCGTGAGCCGTTGCGGGCGTGCCACCGACCTCTTGCCGCACGCGCAGTCGCCAGAGACCGTCCTTCTGGCGTGATATGCCGGTCACCTTGTTCTCGAGGTGCAGGCGGGCACCATTGTCGGTGAGGTAGTGCAACAGCTCGTGGGTGAGGGCACCGAAGTCCACGTCGGTGCCGACGTCGATGCGTGTCGCGGCGATCGGCTGGGACTTCTTGCGGCCCGGGATGAGCGCCGGCGCCCAGGAGCGGATGACCTTTGGGTCGTCGCTGAACTCCATACCGGCAAAGAGCGGGTGGTCCTTGAGCGCTTCGTGGCGCTTGCGCAGGTACTCGACGTTGTCTTCGCCCCACACGAAGCTCATGTGCGGGATCGGGTTGATGAACGAGTGCGGGTTGGGCAGCAGCTTCTTCGACACGAAGTACGACCAGAACTGGCGGGAGACCTGGAACTGCTCGTTGACCTTGACGGCGCTCGAAATATCGATCGACCCGTCGGGCATCTGCGGGGTGTAGTTGAGTTCGCACAGGGCCGAGTGGCCGGTACCGGCGTTGTTCCAGGGGTTGGAGCTCTCGAGCCCGACATCGCTCAGGGCCTCGAAGATGTGAATGGACCAGTCGGGCTGGAGCTGTTTGATGAACGCTCCGAGGGTGGCACTCATGATGCCACCGCCGATGAGGACGACGTCGATGGGCTTGGCATGCTGGATCACCACTCCAGTTTACGGTTGTGCGGCTGACCGCCCGGCCTGAGCAGCCTCAAGAACCGTCGCTATTGATTCGTTCGTAGATTGCGAAGAATTTATCGCCCGACGCGGAACTACGGGGAAGGAAGCGGCACGAACCGGCCGGCGAGAGCTACAAGCCGAGCCTTCGGAGCGCGTGATCCACCTTCCGGGCGATCTCGGCGTAGCCCGCGTCGTTGGGATGCAGGCCGTCGGACGCCATCCACTCGGGGTGGTGTTCGATCCAATGCGAGGCGCCCGGGATGTAGTCGGCCCCGATGTCGGCGGCGGCAGCCTTCACCCACCCGCTGATGATCCCCACCGACCTCGGCCGCGCATCCGTGTACCAGAACGGTTCGACCACGATGAAACGGGCCCGCGGCAGGGCGTCCTTCATGCGGCGCAGGTCGGCGCCTATCTGTGTGCGGATGGCGGTAGCGGCCACATCGTAGGAGAAGTTGTCGTTGAGGCCCAGCGTCACGATGACGAGGTCCGGATGCCGTTTGATGATCAGGTCGGGCAG
>DMKW01000040.1:0-689 GCA_003454135.1 Microbacteriaceae bacterium | reverse complement strand
GGCTCACGATCGTCGACCAGCGCTTGTCTTTCGAGCTCGCCTTGGATCCCCGCGTGTACGAGTCCCCGTAGAACGCCACGAGCGAGCCGCGCGGCTCCGAGCCGTGCGCCGACCGCTCGGTCCCTGACGACCCGATCACCACGGCCCCCGCAATCGCGAGCACGACAGCCAGCACGACTGAGATGCCGATGATCATGCGTCCGCTCACGACAGTCATTCGGCGCCGCACTCTCCGGGGTTTGGTAGTCGGGCGCTCCGAGAGGCGAGCGGCCGCGCTACGAACGAACGAGCCGGGCCGCGACGAGTTCGGCGATCTGCACGGCGTTGAGCGCCGCACCCTTGCGCAGGTTGTCGTTGCTGATGAACAGCGCGAGTCCCCGCCCGTTCGGAACGCCCTCGTCCTGGCGGATGCGACCGACGAAGCTCGGGTCCTTGCCCGCCGCCTCAAGCGGGGTCGGCACATCCGTGAGCACGACGCCCGGGGCATCGGAGAGCAACTGCTTCGCGCGTTCGACGCTGAGCGGCGAACCGAACTCGGCGTTGATCGACAGCGAATGCCCGGTGAACACGGGAACCCGCACGCAGGTACCGCTCACGAGGAGATCGGGCAGCTCGAGGATCTTGCGGCTCTCGTTGCGCAGCTTCTTCTCTTCGTCGGTCTCGAACAGGCCGTCGTCCACGATCGAGCC
>DMKW01000159.1:15892-17570 GCA_003454135.1 Microbacteriaceae bacterium | reverse complement strand
ACCCTCGCGAGCGCGTTCGTGGCCGCCGGGCTCGTCGACGAATACCTCATCTACCTGGCCCCCACCCTGATCGGCGGCGGCCGGCCGGCCCTCGGCGACATCGGCGTGTTCGGCATCGCCGAGCAGCGGCGCCTGGCCATCGACCACATCGACCGACTCGGCGAGGACATCCTCGTCGTCGCACATCCCCGCGAAAGGAACGAAAATGTTCACCGGAATCATTGAGGAGCTCGGCCGGATCGAGCGCATCGATCGAACGACGGATGCCGCCCGCTTCACCGTCCGCGCCCCCCTGGTCGTGGCCGACGCGGGCCACGGCGACTCGATCTCGGTGAGCGGCGTCTGCCTCACGGTGGTCGACCGCACGCCGGACACCTTCACCGCCGACGTGATGGCGCAGACCCTGGCCATGTCGACGCTGGACGCGGCGACCGTCGGCACGCCCGTCAACCTCGAGCGCGCCGCGCTCGTCGGCGGCAGACTCGGCGGGCACATCGTGCAGGGCCACATCGACGGCACGAGCACTGTGCTCAGCGTCACCCCGGGCGAGGCCTGGAGCGTGCTCCGGTTCAGCCTCTCCCCCGAGCTGGCCCCGCTCGTCACGAACAAGGGCTCGATCGCGATCGACGGGGTCTCGCTCACGGTCAGCAACATCAGCCCGGCGAGCGAACCGGAGCAGTGGTTCGAAGTCTCGCTCATCCCGGAAACCCTCACCGCAACCACCCTCGGCCGGAGCACGGTCGGCGATCACGTCAACATCGAAACCGATATCCTCGCCCGTCACGTCGAGCGCATGCTCGCCCTGGCCGACGTGGCAACACAAAGGAGCGCATCATGAGCCTCGCCGACATCCCCTCCGCCCTCGACGCGTTGCGCCTGGGCAAGCCGGTCATCGTCGCCGATGACGAGGGCCGCGAGAACGAAGGCGACGTCATCATCTCGGCGCAGCTGGCCACCCAGGAGTGGATCGCCTGGACGGTGCGCCATTCCTCCGGCTTCATCTGCGCGCCGATGACGAACGACATTGCCGACAAGCTCGACCTGCCCGTCATGGTGCTCAACAATGAGGATGCCCGCGGCACCAACTACACCGTCACCGTCGACGCTGCCGACCGCCTGAGCACCGGGATCAGCGCCGCCGACCGCGCGCACACGCTCCGGGTGCTCGCCGAGCCGACGGCGACGCCGGCGAGCCTGCACCGGCCCGGCCACATCCTGCCGCTGCGGGCGATGGACGGCGGCGTGCGTGAACGCGATGGCCACACCGAGGCCGCCGTCGACCTGATGAAGCTGGCCGGCTTGATCCCGGTCGCCGGCATCGCCGAGATCGTGGCGGAGGACGGCGAGATGATGCGCCTGCCCGGCCTGCTCGAACTGGGCGAGCGTGAGGGCGTGCTCGTGATCACGATCGCCGACCTCATCGGCTACCTGCAGGAATTCCACTGCGACACGCAGTTGCCGACGATCAGCCCCATCCTCGAGTCCCCGCGGGTGGATTTCGAGGTCGAGACGACCGTGCCGACGACGCACGGCGCGTTCAAGGTGCGGGCCTACCGCGACCGCATGACCGGCGCCGATCACGTGGCGATCGTGTCGGGGCGTCCGACCAACGGCGCCATCGTGCGGGTGCACTCCGAGTGCCTCACCGGCGAGGCGTTCGGTTCGCTCAAGTGCGAGT
>DMKW01000159.1:0-15785 GCA_003454135.1 Microbacteriaceae bacterium | reverse complement strand
GTTCGCTCAAGTGCGAGTGCGGGCCCCAGCTGGATGCCGCGCTCGACACCATCCAGGAGGAGGGCGGCATCGTCATCTACCTGCGTGGCCAGGAGGGCCGCGGCATCGGCCTGATCAATAAGCTGCGCGCGTACAAGCTGCAGGAGGACGGACTCGACACGCTCGACGCGAACCTCGCGCTGGGCCTGCCCGCCGACGCCCGCGACTACGGCGCGGCCACCGGCATCCTTGACCAGATGGGCATCTCCTCCATCCGGCTGCTGACGAACAACCCCGAAAAGGTGCGCCAGCTCGAGGCGCGCGGCGTCACGGTGATCGAGCGGGTGCCGCTCATCGTCGGCGTCGGCAGCCACAACGAGGGCTACCTGGCCGCCAAACGCGACAAGATGGGCCACCACATCGCCGAGAAGGACCTCTTGAAAGGAATCGCCCTGTGAGCGGAGCAGGATCCCCCGACCTCGCCGTCGACGGAACCGGCCTCAACGTCGTGATCGTGGCCGGACGCTGGCACGACGTGATCACCGACGGGCTGATCGCCGGCGCGACACGGGTGCTCGAGGCATCCGGCGCCACCTTCTCGCTCGTGCGGGTTCCCGGCAGTTTTGAGCTGGCGGTCGCCTGCAAGGTCGCCCTCGAGAACGGCGCGGATGCGGTGGTCGCGCTGGGCGTGATCATCCGCGGCGGCACCCCGCACTTCGAATACGTGTCGGCGGCGGCGACGGATGGCCTCACCCGCGTCGCCCTCGACACCGGCAAGCCGGTCGGATTCGGCGTGCTCACCCTCGACGACGAGCAGCAGGGCCTCGACCGGGCCGGCCTGCCCGGCTCGAAGGAGGACAAGGGCGAGGAAGCCGCATCGGCCGCGATCGTCACCGCGCGTGTGCTGCGGGACCTCGCCGGCTGACGACCGCGGGTGGACCGACCTGTCGGTGTCGTGACTACCGCACCTCCGGTGACGACGTCAAGCCCCTTGAGGGCGTCACCGGCGCGCTGTGTACTGGGATTCCAACAACGCTTGAGCCATTACCGCGTGGAAGGTCCGCACGGCGCCTGAGCGCCACAGTTATTCACAGCGAGGCAGACCCGTGAACAGCAACGAATTCCTCATCACCCACCTGGGGCCCCGGCATCGAGAAGCATTCATCGCGCTCGTCCCGACCAGGGCCGGACGGCGCCCGATCGCGCAATTCAACGACACGCTGTCCGGGCAGGACGATGGCCTGTGCCTCTGCCTGGTGGCGGAGACGCGGGACGGACGACTCCTCGGGGTCGTGCGGGCTCCCTCCCCCGTGGGGCAGGGCGACCTCGCCGCCGACCTCGTGATCGCGGAATCCGACGCCGTGGCCGGTGCCCTGCTGCGCGAGCTCGGGCTGTCCCTCGCCGAGACCACGCAACCTCGATCGGACGCTGCCTCGCTGAGCGCCACGGCCCGGCGGTAATGCGCGCTCGTTAGGCTGGCAGGATGTTCACCCACCCGCGGGGCGGAGAGCCTCTACCTCGAAGACGCCTGAGGCCCGGAGACGCCTGAGGCGCCGATTCGCGCCTTGCCGCCGGCAAGCGCGCCTGGTACGGCACGTTCCCGCAGGTCGGTGCCCCGCTCGGGTTCATCATCGCCAACGGCCTGTTCCTGCTGATCGCGCTCGCGCTGCCCTCGACCGACCCGACCCGCCCGTCTGACGCCTTCCTCGAGTGGGCCTGGCGCATCCCGTTCCTCTTCTCCGCGGTCATGGTGATCATTGGACTCTGGGTGCGCCTGCGCCTCGTCGAGAGCGAAGCGTTCACGAAGGTCGTCACGGCCAAGAAGGTGCAGAAGCTCCCCCTCGCCACCGTGTTCAGGTCGAACTGGCGCGAATTGAACCTCGGCACGTTCATCATGCTGGCCACGTATGTGCTGTTCTACCTGATGACCACGTTCACGCTCGGCTACGGACGGGCGCCGAAGGATGCCCCGGTGGCGGGAGTCGGGTACAGCTACAACGACTTCCTGCTGATGATGATTGTCGGCGTCGTCTTCTTCGGCGTCTTCACGCTCGCCTCCGGGCCCTGGGCCGACCGGTTCGGCCGCCGCAAGACGCTGATCCTGGTCACCGCCGCCATTATCGTGTTCGGGCTGCTGTTCGTGCCGCTGCTCGGCGCGGGCTTCATCGGCGTGATGGTCTTCCTCATCCTCGGCTTCTCGCTGATGGGCATGACATTCGGGCCGATGGGCGCGCTGCTGCCCGAGCTGTTCCCGACGAACGTGCGCTACACCGGCTCGGCGTTCTCGTACAACGTCAGCTCGATCCTGGGCGCCGCGGTCGCGCCGTTCATCGCCATCTGGCTGTGGTCGGCCGGCGAGGGCAGCCCGTTCTGGGTCGGCGTGTACCTCTCGGTCATGGCCGTGATCACGCTCGTGGCCCTCGTGCTCAGCCGCGAGACGAAGGACATCGACATCGAGCGCTAGTTCGCCCGAACGTCAACGGCGCCCAGGGAACTTTGCCCCGGGCGCCGTTCCTTTTCCGCGCCGCGGCATCCGCCGCCCGCGCCCTGCCCCGGGGACGCGGGGGCTTTCAGGCGGCGGAGTCCTCCCTGATCACGCGGACGGCGCCGGCCGGCACGCGAACAACGGGACTGACCGCGGAGCCCGTCACGAGTTCCTGGCCGGATGCCGGAACCGTGATCTCCTCCTCCCCGTGGTTGATCACAAAGAGATAACTGCGATCCGCGTCCACTCGGCGCACGACTTCGATGCTTCCGTCGCTCTCCGGGCCGAGCGCTGTGACTCGGGCGCCCTGGGCGATGGTGCGCATGAGGTCCCGGTACGACCTGGGTTCCAGCGCGGTGGCGACGTACCAGGCGGTTCCGTCGCCGTGCGTGTTGCGGGTGACGGCGGGAGTTCCCGGCAGCGGGCCGTCGACGTAGCCGGCGATGGCCTCCGCCCCGGCCAGGCGAAGCCGTTCCGTCCACAGGCTCGCGGTGCCGCCCGAGTCGAGGGCGACCTGCCGGCCGGGCAGCAACGGCAAGAATTCCTCGACCCGGATGCCCAGCGTGTCCCGGAATGCGCCGGGGTAGCCGCCGAGGCGAACCCTGTCGTCCTCGTCGACGATGCCGCTGAAGAAGGTGACCAGCGCGTGGCCACCCGCCGCGATGTAGTCGTTGATGTTCGCGGCCTGCGCATCCGACACGAGGTACAGGTTCGGCGCGACGACGAGCCGGTACCCGCCGAGGTCGGCATCCGGGGACACGATGTCGACGGTGACGCCCAGCTCGTGCAGCGCCGTATAGGCGGCGAGCACCTGATCGATGTAGCGAACCGCCTGTGACGGGCGGGACTCGCCGTCGCCGGCCCACCAGGTTTCCCAGCTGAACAGGATCGCGGCATCCGCGACGACCGTGGTGCCCGTGATCTCGGCGAGCCGGTCGAGCGTCGCACCCAGCGAGACGACCTCACGCCAGAGGACGGTGTCTGTGCCGGCGTGCGGCACCAGGGCAGAGTGGAACTTCTCCGAGCCCTGCTGTGACGCGCGCCATTGGAAGAAGCAGATCGCGTCCGCGCCCCGCGCCACATGGGTGAGCGAATTGCGGGTCATTTGCCCCGGCGCCTTGGCCAGGTTGTACGGCTGCCAGTTGACGGCGCCGGTGGACTGCTCCATCAGCAGCCAGGGTTTTCCGCCGGCCAGGCCGCGGGTGAGGTCGGCCGCGAAGGACAGCTCGGTTGTGGGGTCGTCGAGCCGGTGGTCGAGGTAGTGGTCGTTCGCGACGACGTCGACCTCGGGCGCCCAGCTCCAGTAATTGAGGTTGCGGATGTGGCTGGTCACCATGAAATTGGTGGTCACGGCCACGGTGCTGTGCCGGCGCAGCACGGCCAGTTCGCTCTTGTAGTAGTCGAGCAGCTCGTCTGAGCTGAACCGGTGGAAGTCGACGACCTGACCGGGGTTGCGGCTGGACAGGGTGACTTTAGGGGTCGAGATTTCGGCCCAGGCGCCGTAGCGCTGGCTCCAGAACGAGGTCCCCCACGCGGCGTTGAGCGAGTCGATCGTGCCGTAGCGGTCCTGAAGCCAGCGCCGGAACGCGGCCGCCGTGTCCTCGTCGTAGCAGAGGGCGTTATGGCAGCCGAGCTCGTTGGAGACGTGCCAGAGCGCGATGGCGGGATGGTTTCCGTAGCGCTCCGCGACCTTCTCGACGAGCGCGAGGGCGTGCTCGCGGAACACCGGCGAGCTCGGGCACCAGGCCTGGCGCCCTCCGGGGTAGCGGGTGGTGCCGTCCTCGGCGACCGGCAGGATCTCGGGGTGCAGGGTGCTGAGCCAGGGCGGCGGGGAGGAAGTTCCGGTGCCGAGGTTGACCCGGATGCCGTTGGCGTGGAGCAGTTCGATCACCGTGTCGAGCGCGGTGAAGTCGTACTCCCCCGGACGCGGCTCGAGCTGCGACCAGCCGAAGATGTTGATCGCGACGAGGTCGACGCCCGCCTGGCGCATCAGGGCGACATCCTCTGTCCAGACCTCCGGGCTCCACTGCTCCGGGTTGTAGTCGCACCCGTAGGCGAAGCCGTCGTGGACGAACGCCGGTGCCGCCGAGCTGGGAGCTGCTGGTTGCGCATTCATGTGTTTCCTATCGATTCAGGGGATGGCGGTTAGCGAGATCAGGATCGCGTGCTCCGGGTTGAGCAGGGGCATCGGAAGCCCGACCTCGGCCAGGGTGCGACCGCTGGCGATGGTTTCTTCGTTCATCCACGCCGGAGCGACACGCTGCGTGACGTGGGCGGCCGCGAGCGGCAGGCCGAGTTCCAGCCGATACAGGCGATCGGGGCCAAGCCCGTCGAAGCGCAGCCGAGGGGGTACCTCGAAGCGTGACGCGGCCAGCGTCGCCCAGACGAACAGGGCCTCCGAACCGTCGCGCGCGACGACACCGTACGCGGTGGCCGACGGGTCGGGGTAGTCGAGCCGGAACATCCGCCCGGAGTGGATGAGCCCGCGCCGGTCCTTGTAGAACGCGATGTAACGGCGCAGCTCGTCTCGCTCGTCGCCGCTCACCGATCGAATGTCCCACTCCAGGCCGAAATGACCGAACATCGCGGTGATGGCTCGGAATGCGAGGTCGTGAGTGCGGCCGGTGGTGTGCGAAACCGGCGGTCCGACGTGGCAGCCGACGAGTTCGGGCGGGATGACCAGCTGGGTCCAGCGCTGAATGGTCTGGCGTTCGAGCGCATCATTGGTATCGGATGCCCAGACCCGGTCGGTGCGGGCGAGGATGCCCAGATCGACGCGTGCGCCCCCCGAGGAACAGCTCTCGATCTCGACGGACGGGTGGGCCGAGCGCACGGCGTCGAGCAGCCGGTACACGGCCTGGGTTTGCTCGTGCGTTGAGGCTCGCCCGCCATGTCCGAGCTCGAGCTGGTCCCGGTTCTGGTCCCATTTGAGGCAGTCGATCCGATTCTCGGTGAGCAGCGCGTCGAGGCGCTGGTACACGTACTGCCAGGCCTCCGGGTTGACCAGGTCGAGTACCTGCTGGTTGCGCCATTCGAGCGACGTTCGTCCGCTCGGGCCGGAGATCCAGTCCGGGTGTTCCCTGGCGACGATGGAGTTCTGGTTGATCATTTCCGGTTCGACCCAGAGCCCGAACTCCATCTCGTGCGCGCGCACCACCTCGATCAGCGGGCTGAGGCCGTTCGGCCAGACGACCGGATCGACGTACCAGTCTCCGAGGCCGGCGCTGTCATCGCGGCGTCCGAGGAACCAGCCGTCGTCGAGCACGAAGCGCTCGACGCCGAGCTCTGCGGCGGAGTCCGCGAGGGCCGTCAACGTGTCCAGATCATGGGTGAAGTACACGGCCTCCCATGTGTTCAGGATCACCGGGCGCGGCGTGGATGGATGACCGGTCCTGCGTCGCATCCAGTCGTGGAATCGATCGCTCACACCGTCCAGTCCGGCCGCGGAATAGGCGGCGTACGTGGGGGGAGAGTCGTAGCTCTCCCCCGGCTGGAGGACCACCTCGCCGGAGTCGAGCAGTTCACCGACTCCGACCACGGCTTCCCCACTGGGCAGGCGTTCGATGTAGCTCTCGTGGTTGCCGCTCCAGCCCAGATGCGCGGCCCACACCTCGCCCGATCGGGAGGTGAAGCCACCGCTACCGGCGGCCACGACGAGTGTGGAATCGTGGCCGGTTCGCCCGTGACGCGCCGACCGCAACCAGGTTCCCTGATCGATGGTGCGACGCTGGGGGTGCTTCTCACCGCTCCAGCGCCCTGTGAGGTCGAGGGCCTCCGTGGCCTGATTCGGTACGGGCAACACGATCGACAGGGCGTCGACGGCGTACGGGTGCGCGCCGAGGTTGGTGACGCGTTCCTGCACGATCAGCAGCCCGCTCTCGTCGAGTTCGAGCGTCACGTCGACAGCCAGCGCGGCATCCCGGTCCTCGAGTCGCATCGTGCAACGGTGGGCGGTGGCATCCAGGCCGCGGAGTGTGAACAGCGCGGAGTACGCCCGCCCGTCACGGCTGCCGCGCAGGCCGGGCCGCCCGCGCCATCCCCGGGCCGCCTGGGGCACAACGCCAACGGACAGCGGGATGTCGAACATCGAATAGGGAATCGGCCCCCCGAACATCGACGCAGACGGCGCCGTCGGGCCAAGATCGGCACCCCAATGAACAATGCGGGGGTCGTCGTTGGAGACGTCGATGAGAAGACTGGTTCCTGCCGCCCGCAGGTAGATCTGACTGTGCACGAGCTAGTCCTTGTCCCGCAGTGCGGCCACTCGAAGTTCAGCCACCTGGTCACGGAGGAGGTCCCGGGCGCTTTGTGTGAGTCCGTCGTCGGTGATCAGGACCGACGCGGCGTTTAACGGCGCAATTGCGCTCATTCCCACGGTCCCCCATTTGGTGTGGTCGGCGAGGACCACGACGCGACCCGCGGCCTCCAGGAAGGCACGGTTCGTCTCGGCCTCGTGGATATTCGGAGTGGTGAAACCGGCGTGCTCATCCATCCCGTGCACTCCCAGGAACAGCGTGTCCAAATGGAATTGACGGATGGCGGAGATCGCGGTCGGTCCGACGAGCGCATCGGACGGTGTGCGCTCTCCGCCCGTCAGGATCACGTGCGTTGTGCTCCCGATGCCGGTGCCGGACGGGTAGAAGACGCTTGCTATCTGCACCGAGTTCGTCACGACGGTGATGCCGGGCATTGTGGACAGCAGTTTGGCCAGCCGCAGGGTGGTGGTGCCTGCGCTCAGCGCGATCGCGGCACCGGGTCGGACGAGTGAGAGTGCCTCACGCGCGATGGCCTCCTTCTCCGCCTCCTGCCGTTCGAATCCCGGTTCGTCGGCGCTCAGCGCGGCGGGCATCTTCGCGCCGCCATAGACGCGTTCCAGCAGGCCCTCATACACCAGGCTGTCGATGTCGCGCCGGATCGTTATCTCCGAGACATCCAACATCGGCGCCACCGCAGCGACCCTGATCGTTCCTTTGTCCCTGACGAGCGCAAGGATCGCCGCGTGCCGTGCGGCCGCAAGCATCATGGCGCGGGAATCATGAGCGTCACTGGCATTGACTGGCTCACCCCTTGCTCGCGCCGAGTGTGAGCCCCGCAACGAACTGCCGTTGAAGAAGGAAGTAGATGATCAGCATCGGTATGATGGTGATCGCGGCGCCGGCGGCCAGGAGGTTGTAGTTCGACAGAAACTGTCCCTGCAGGTTGTTGATCGCCGTAGTGACCGGCAGCCGGTTGCCGCTCTGAATGAACAGCAGCGGCCAGAAGAAGTCGTTGTAAATGAAGATGGTTTCGAGCGTGCCGAGCGCGGCCAGGGCCGGTCGCGACAACGGGATCACGATGCTCCAGTATTGACGCCACACGCCGGCCCCGTCGATGAAGGCCGCCTCGGTGAGTTCCTGAGGGAGAGCCTTCATGTAGTTCGACAGCACAAACGTGCAGAATCCGATCTGGAACGCGGTGTCGACCGCGATCACGCTGACGTAGGTGTTCAGGAGGTTGCCGGAATCGCTCAACGCGTAGGGAAGCGTGAACTGTTTGAACATCTGGAACAGCGGCGCGGCGAGCACCTGCGGCGGCAGGAGGTTGCCGGCCGTGAACATGATCAGCAGGGTGACATTGAACTTCCAGCTGAACCGGCTCACCGCAAACGCCATGAGCGAGGAGAAGAGCAACGTCAGCATCACTGCCGGCACGGTGATGATGACGGAGTTCAGGAAGTACGTGGCGAAGCCACCCTGGTTCCAGGCCGTGACGAAGTTGTCGAAGTTGAACGACCCACCCAGGCTGAAATAGCCGAACTTGTCGGTGTCGGCCTTCGGCCGGAGGGCCGTGAACATCGTCCAGACCAGCGGGACCAGCCAGATCACCGCCATGAGTGACAAGACGATGTGCGTGCGATAGTGGCGCTTGCGTCCGGGCCGCCTGCCGGCTTCGCGCTTCGGAGCAGCGCTCTGTTGTGAATCGAGCGTGGTAGTCACGACTCCGTGTCCTTTCCGAACGTGCGCGTGAGGTAGAACGTGATCGGCACCAGCGAGACAACGAGGAGCACGACGGCCAGCGCCGAGCCCACACCGATGACCTGGCCTTCGCCGACGAGGTTCTGGATCACAAGGGCGCTGATGAGTTCGAGGCCGTTGGTGCCTCTGTTGATCACGTACACGATGTCGAACGCACGGAGCGATTCGATGATCGTGATGACGACAATCACGATGTTGACCGGGCGCATGGCCGGGAACACCACCCGGAAGAAGGTCTGGCTTGCGTTGGCGCCGTCGATGGCGGCTGCCTCGCGGAGTGTGGGGTCAACCCCCTTCAAGCCCGCCAGGTAGAGGATCATGACGTAGCCGGCGTGTCGCCAGGTGGCGGCGATCAGGGCCGCCCAGATGTTGATGCTCGAGTCGCCGAACCAGTCCACCGCCTGCGGGCTGCCGGCTGTTCCGAGCACGTTGTTGAGGAGGCCGTTGTCCCGGGAGTAGAAAAGCTGCCAGATGATGGCGACGAGCGCCAGCGACAGCATGACGGGCAGGAAGAAGACGCTCTGGTAGATGCGGCCGCCGCGGATCTCCTGGTCGAGGAGGATGGCGAGCATCAGCCCGATCGGCGTGGCGATGAGGGCGAGGAACACCAGCCACAGCACGTTGTGGCCGACCGCGGGCCAGAAGGGCGGGTACTCCTTGAAGACGTAGAGGTAGTTGTCCAGCCCGGCCGGCCGAATGTCCGAGAGGGACAGGCCGTTCCAGTTCACGAGCGATAGTCCGACCGAGAGGAGAGTCGGGATCCACACCAGCACGAGCTGGATGAGGGTGGGGATACCCACCATGATCGACAGGACGATGATGTCTTTTCTGGACAGCCGGCGCAACCGGCGACGGAGCCGCCCCCGGCGGGCCGGGGGCACGTGGCCCCCGGCCCGCGGCGCCGCTGGAGCCGTCGAGGTGTCCATCGGCGATGACGTGCTCATTGCGATGCGTAGAGTGTCTTGGCCTGCGCTTCCAGGTTGGCCGTATCGATGGTGCCGCTCTTGATGAACGACTGCAGGGCGGGGATCATGACGTTGTTGGCCATCGCCGGAAGCGCGTCACGGTCGAGGAACTGACTGATCGACTTCGCGTTGCCGATGACATCGGCGAACTTCTTGTTCAGCACGCTGTAGCCCGACGTGTCCGCGTCCTTGACGGTCATCAGGTTCGACGAGTCGACCTTGAAGTACGCCTCCTGGCCCTTCGCCGTTCCCAGGAACGCGAGCATGTCGCGGGCGGTCTTGTTCTCGCCGCCGCGTTTGGACAGCATCAGTCCGTCGATCGGAGCCTCGACCGCGTCCTGTCCTTCGACCGCGATCTCGGGGAACGGGAAGAAGTCCATGTCTGCCGCGACGGTCGGGTCCGTGAACTGCTGCATCACGAACGAGCCGAGGAGGAACATCCCCGACTTGCCCTTCCCGAGGTTCTGGGCTCCCTCCTGCCAGGTCAGCCCCAGGGCCGCCGGATTGTAGTAGGGCAGCAGTGCCTTCCAGGTGTCGAAGACGTTCTTGACCTTCGCCTGGTCCCATGACTCGTTGTGGGCGCAGAGGTCGACGTGGAACTGGTATCCGTTCACACGCATGTTGATGTAGTCGAAGGTGCCCATGGCGGGCCAGCCGTCTTTGTCCGTGAACTCGATCGGAATGAGACCGTCGGCCTTCATCTTCTTGCACAGGGCGGTGAGGTCGTCGAAGGTTGTCGGAACCGTGTAACCCTTCTTCTCCCAGACACTCTTCCGGTAGAAGAAACCCCAGGGGTAGTTGTAGTTCGGGACGAAGTACTTCTTGCCGTCCTTCGCAGTGGATGCCTTCGCGAGCCCGTCTGAGAAGTTGTCGCCGATCTTGTCCCACACGTCGTCGATGGGGGCAACGAGGTTCTTGCCTGCGTAGTACTGCATCCGGTAGCCGGCGAACCAGGTGAACGCCTCATCCGGGCTTCCCTGGAGGTAGGTGTTGATCTTGTTCTGGAAATCGTTGTGCGCGACGGTGTTGGTCGTCACCTTGGCGCCGGATTCCTTCTCGAACGCCGTCGTGAAGGCGGCGTACGCGCGCTTGGGCACGTCATCCGATGCGTACGATCCGAAACTGACCGTGCCGGTCCCGGTGGAACCTCCGCCGCCGCCGGGTGTCGCTGTCCCCGTACACGAGGCAAGTGCCGGAACGGCCATGAGCCCCAGTGCGCCGAGGCCGATTCCCTTCAGGATGTTGCGGCGCCCGACCTGCAGCTGTCGAAGCGCGTCTCCACTGTCATGCATGCTTAACTCCTTTGTTTTGCAGCCATGTGTAGGTCGACGATACTGCCTGGACCAGCGACCATCTAGTGACACATCCAAGCATCTGCATCGTTCACAGTCAATCAAAGTCGAACATCAATTCGCACACACTTGCAAGGAGGCGAGGGATCGTGGTTGCCGGCATCCAGCGAACGCTCGGAAGGGGCTCAGTCGAGGAAGAGGGCGCGCAGGCGCCGCGTCGTGAAGACGAGTCCGATCAGGATCATCACGACGTAGTAGAGCACGTGCCAGAGCATCCCAGGCCCCACGATGCCGGTGGTCAGCCCGCGCACCAGCTCAACCCCGTGCCAGAGCGGCAGCGCCTGGATCACGTACTGGATGCCCTGCGGGTACACACTCAGCGGGTAGAACGTTGCCGAGAACAGGAACATCGGCAGCATGACGAAGTTGATCCAGTCCATCTGCTGGAACGTCTTCATGTAACTCGTCACCGCCATACCGATGGATGCGAACCCGAACGCAATGAGCATCACGGCGGGCAGCGCGAGCAGCGCCCACCAGGACAGGTTCAGCCCGAGCACCTGCATGACCACCATGAAGCCGGTCGCGTACAGCGCCCCACGCAGCAGCGCCAGCGAGATCTCGCCGAGCGCGACATCCAGCGGGCCGAGCGAGGTCGAGAGCATTCCCTCGTACAGTTTCGCGAACTGCATCTTGAAGAACACGTTCCAGGTGGAGTCGTAAATCGCGCCGTTCATCGCGGCGACGGCGAGCAGCGCCGGCGCGATGAACGCCGCGTAGGCCACCTTCTCCCCCGACGCCGTCGTGATCGTTCCGATCAGCGCGCCGAGGCCGAGGCCCATCGAGAGCAGGTAGAAGATCGGCTCGAAGAAACCGCTCAGCACGACCATCCAGTTGGTGCTCTTCGTCGCGCGCCAGCCGCGCTGCATGACGCTGCGCGCGTTGCCGGCGTACAGAGATCGCAGCGGGCGGCCTTCGGCAACGGATGCCGCGAGCGAGGAGTCGAGGTCGGTCACTTGTTCAGCCTCCTCGCCGCCACGCGCCGGGCCCAGGTCCAGCCGAGCGCGAGCAGCCCGGCCAGGTACAGCACATGCACGACGCTCAGCCAGAGCGGCTCGCTCGCCCCGTAGGCGAAGACGCGGGACAACTGGGTGCCGTGCCAGAGCGGCGAGATCCAGCCGATCCACTGCAGGTACGGCGGCAGAACGCTGAGCGGGAAGAACGTGCCGGAGAAGAGGGTCATCGGCAGGATGACGAAGCGCATGACCATCGCGAGCTGGCCGGTGTCTTCCGTGAGGGTCGCGGTGTAGCCCATCAGCAGGGCGCCGAAGCCAAGCCCCGTGAGCAGGGCCGCGAAGACCGCGAGGAAGCCCATCGGCGACGGGACCGCGCCGAAGAGGAGCATGAAGACGTAGTAGAGGCCGCAGGTGACGAGCATCCGCGCCGCGACCGAGATGACGATCCCGTTAATGATCTGCCCCGGCTGGATCGGTGCGGCGTTCATCCCGAAGAAGACCGGGTTCCATTTGAAGCCGAGCATGATCGGGTAGGTGAACTCCTCGGAGGCGACCGTGATGGCGGCGCTGGCGAGCAGGGCGGGCGCCAGGAAGGCGAGGTAGCTGACCCCGTCGACCGCGTTCCGGCCAAGGTTGCCGTCGACAAGCGTGGCGAGGCCGACGCCCATCGCGTAAAGGTAGATCAGCGGGTTGCCGATCGCGGTGACGACGACGGTCTGCGCGTAGGAGCGCATCACCCGGAAGCGGTGTTCGGCGACGTACCAGGAGCCCCAGCGGCGCGCCCGCGCCATCGCCGGAACGGCCGCGCCGATTGGGCCGGGCGCGCGGCCCGCGCGGCCGGCCCCGGCCGCACTGTCGACGGTGCTCATTCGATCAGGCTCCGCCCGGTCAGCCGGAGGAACACGTCCTCCAGGCTGGAGCGCCGCACCAGGCTGGTGATCGGGTGCAGCCCGGCCTGCGTGATTCGCACCAGTTCGGCCTCGCCGTTGTCGCTGTAGACGAGGATGCGGTCGGGCAGCACCTCGACGCGCTCACCGAAGCCGCCGATCTGCTCGGCGACCTGCGCGTTCCGGTCGGAACCGAACCGCACCTCGAGCACCTCGCGCGGCGAATACCGGCGGATCAGCTCGGCCGGGGATCCCTCCGCCATGATGGCGCCCTTGTCGACGACGACCAGCCGGTCGCAGAGCTGCTCGGCCTCGTCCATGTAGTGCGTGGTGAGCAGCAGGGTCGTGCCCTGTTCCTTGAGCCGGAACAGCCGGTCCCAGAGGATGTGCCTGGCCTGCGGGTCGAGTCCGGTGGTCGGTTCGTCGAGCAGCAGGATGCGCGGGTCGTTGATCAGCGCGCGCGCGATAGTGAGGCGCCGCTTCATTCCGCCGGAGAGGGAATCCACCTTGGACTTCGCCTTGTCCTCGAGCTGGGCGAAGGCCAGCAACTCGTCGGCGCGCTTGGCGACCTGCCGGCGCGGCAGGCCGAAGTAGCGGCCGTAGACGAGCAGGTTCTCGCGCACCCGCAGCTCGGTGTCGAGGTTGTCGGACTGCGGCACGACGCCGAGCCGCGACCGGATCTCCGGCCCGTACTCGTCGGGATCGAGGCCGAGGATGCGCAGGTTTCCCCCGGTGCGGGTCGAGACCGCCCCGACCATGCGCATGGTCGTGGACTTGCCGGCCCCGTTGGGACCGAGCAGACCGAAGGATTCGCCGGCCGCGACCTCGAATGAGATGTCGTCGACGGCGGCGAAATCTTTGTACTTTTTGACGAGGTTCTGGGCAACGATGACAGGCTCTGGCACAGTTCCCCACTGTAGACCGAACGGAGGACATCCCCCCGGGAAGTAAACTCGGTTGGTGAGCACGACAACCAGCAGCGAAACCGCCCCCGTCTCCCCGCCCGTGTCAGAGCGACCCACGATGAGGTCGCGGTTCGGGCGCCGTGGCGGCACCGCGGAGGGCCCGCGCGCGACATTCAGCCAGCTCCTCCCCTACCTGTTCGAACACAAGAAGGTGCTCGGCTTCGTCATCGTGCTGAGCGTGCTCGGCGCCGCGGCGAGCCTCGCCCAGCCGCTCCTGGTCAGCCAGGTGATCACCGTCGTGCAGAAGGGCAACCCGCTCGGCGGGCTCGTCTGGGGCCTCATCGCCCTGGTCGTGGTGTCCGGCCTGATCAACGGCTACCAGCACTACCTGCTCCAACGCACCGGCGAGGGCGTCGTACTCTCCAGCCGCCGCAAACTGATCGGAAGGATGCTGCGCCTGCCGATCAGCGAATTCGACACCCGTCGCACCGGAGACCTCGTTTCCCGGGTCGGCTCGGACACCACGCTGCTGCGGGCCGTGCTCACCCAGGGCCTCGTCGAGGCGATCGGTGGGTCGCTCACCTTCGTCGGCGCGCTCATCGCCATGCTCGTCATCGACCCGGTGCTGCTCGGGCTGACCGTGCTCGTCATCACCGCGTCGGTGGTCACGGTGACAGTGTTGTCGCAGCGCATCCGCACCGCCAGCCGCGCCGCGCAGGCCAAGGTCGGCGACCTGGCCGCGAGCGTCGAGCGCGCGATCAGCGCGGTGCGCACCGTGCGCGCCTCCAACGCGACCGATCGGGAAATCGCCGTCGTCGAGGAAGACGCGAAGGGCGCCTGGCTGATGGGCATCAAGGTCGCCAAGATCTCCGCCCTCGTCGTGCCCATCGCGGGCATCGCCATGCAGGTGTCGTTCCTTGTTGTGCTCGGCGTGGGCGGGTTCCGCGTGGCCAGCGGAGCGATCACGGTGGCGCACCTGGTCTCGTTCATCCTCTTCCTGTTCATGATGATCATGCCGCTCGGCCAGGCCTTCGGCGCGATCACCTCGGTGAACTCGGCGCTCGGCGCGCTCGGCCGCATCCAGGAGATCATCGACCTGCCCGCCGAGGACCAGTTCGACCGCGACATCGCCCCGCTGGCCATCACGGTCGGCGCCGCGAACATTACAATGCAGCCGGATGCCCCGGCCATCGCCTTCGAGGACGTGCACTTCGGCTACGCGGCCGCGCCGCAGCCGGCGCCGACCGACGAAGCAGCCGCCGAACTGGCGGCCGCAGAGGCCGCGATGGCCGAGGCCGCCGTCGCCGTGCCCCCGGTGATCGAGACCGTCATTGCCATGCCCGCCGTGTTCGACGAGGTCTTCGCCGAACCCGATCTGGCCGAGGCCGCCGCTGAGGCTGCCGCTGAGGCTGCGCAGACCGCAGGGCTGCCCCGCGAGGCGACAGCGAGCGGGCCCCGCCCAGTGCTCCGCGGCGTGTCGTTCACCGCGCCGCGCGGGCTGCGCACGGCCCTGGTCGGGCCCTCCGGCGCCGGTAAGAGTACGATTCTCGCCCTGATCGAACGGTTCTACGACCCCCAGGCCGGCCTGGTGCGAATGGGTGGGCTGGACATCCGCACCCTCGACCGCACCGCCCTGCGCTCGCAGATCGGCTACGTCGAGCAGGACGCGCCCGTGCTGGCCGGATCGCTGCGCGACAACCTCACCCTGGCCACGCCCGACGCGACCGACGAGGAGTGCATCGCCGTGCTGCACGCCGTGAACCTCGGCGAGGTGCTCGACCGAGACCCGGCCGGGCTCGGCGCGGCCGTCGGCGAATCCGGCGTCATGCTCTCCGGCGGCGAACGCCAGCGCCTCGCGATCGCCCGGGCGCTGCTCGCGGCCCCGCCGATCCTGCTGCTGGACGAGTCCACCTCGAGCCTCGACGGCGTCAACGAGCAGAAGATGCGCGAGGCGATCGACGCCGTGGCGGTGAATCGCACGCTGATCGTGATCGCGCACCGCCTGTCGACGGTGGTCGATTCAGACCAGATCGTGGTTCTCGACCACGGCCGCGTCGTCGGCACCGGCACCCACTCGGAGCTCGTCGCCTCCACCCCGCTCTACCGCGAGCTCGCCAAGCACCAGCTCCTCGTCTAACTCCCTCTCGCCCCGCCCGCGCCCCGCCCGCGCCTCCCCGCGAGCTCACCGAATTCGACGGAGATTTTGGCCCGGAACCCCGTTTCGGAGCCCAAACGGGCCGAA
>DMKW01000156.1:9514-14794 GCA_003454135.1 Microbacteriaceae bacterium | reverse complement strand
CCGGGCCACGTGCAGTACACGCGCAACATGGTCACCGGCGCCACGACGGCCGATGCCGTCGTCGTGCTCATCGACGGCCGCAAGGGCGTACTCGAGCAGACCAGGCGGCATTTGTCCGCCGTTCACCTGCTGCGCGTGCCGCACGTGATCATCGCCGTCAACAAGATCGATCTGCTCGACTATTCCGAGCAGGCATTCTCCGTCGTCGCCGCCTCCGTCCGCGCGGTCACCGACGAGCTCCACCTCGGCGATGTGCACGTCATCCCGGTCTCCGCGCTCGCCGGCGACAACGTCGTCGACCGCTCGTCCCGCACGCCGTGGTATGCGGGCCCGAGCCTGCTCGAACTGCTCGAGACCCTGCCGGCAACCGACGAGGTCGAGTCCAGCCTCGATGCTTTCCGCCTGCCGGTGCAGCTGGTGATCCGCCCACAGGGCGCCGTCGTGGTGCCGGACGAAGACGCGGATGATTATCGCGACTACCGCGCGTACGCCGGCCAGATCGCCTCGGGCATCGTGCGCGTCGGAGATGCGGTGACCGTCTCGCCCGGCGGAGCATCGACAGTCGTCACTGGCATCGACTTTGCCGGGTTGTCGCTCGACGAAGCCGTCGCCCCCCAATCGGTCGCCCTTCGCTTGCGCGACGACTTCGATCTCGCCCGCGGTGCGGTCATCGCCGCTGCCGGCACCCTGCCAGAACCGTGCAACCAGCTCACCGCGAGCCTGTTCTGGCTCGATCCGCGGCCGCTGCGTCCCGGCGCTCGAGTGCTCGTCAAGTTCGGCACGGCCACCGTGCAGGCGATCGTGACCGAGGTCACAGGTCGACGCGATCTCGACACACTGGCGCTCGAACGGGCGTCCGTTCTCGAGGTGAACGACATCGGACAGGCGACCGTGAAACTTTCGGCCGCGCTGCCGATCGAGCCATACGCCGAGAATCGTCGCGCAGGCGCGTTCCTCGTTATTCACCCCCAGGATGGCGCGACCCTCGCTGCCGGCATCGTCGACTCGCGAACGGATACGTCAGCATGAATCGCAGGAAGCTTCTCGTCGCAATCATCGTCGGCCTTGTTGCCGCGACGGTGATGAGCGGCTGCGCCGCATCCTCCAATGCCGCCGAGGTGCCGACGGGCACCGCGACCCCCGCGGCGGAACTTCGCCTCGGCTATTTCGCGAACGTCACCCACGCGCCGGCGCTTGTCGGTCTCGACAAGGGTTTCTTCGCGAAGGCGCTGGGCGCAACGAAGCTCAGCACCCAGCTGTTCAGTGCCGGCCCTGCGACGATCGAGGCCCTCAGCGCCGGTGCGATCGATGCCGCGTATATCGGCCCCAGCCCGGCCATCAACTCGTACATCAAGAGCGGTGGCGAATCGGCCGTGATCGTGGCCGGCGCCACGACAGGAGGGGCTGCTCTCGTCGTACGCAACGGCATCGACAGCCCTGCCGACCTGAAGGGAACCACGCTCGCGACTCCCCAGCTGGGAAACACGCAAGACGTCGCGCTGCGGTCATGGCTCGCCGGCAAGGGCTATTCGACGAGCATCACTGGCGGTGGCGACGTCACCATCGCGCCCACCGAGAACGCCGATACCCTGACCCTGTTCAAGTCCGGCAAACTCGATGGAGCCTGGTTGCCGGAGCCGTGGGTCTCCCGTCTCGTGATCGACGGCGGTGCGCACGTGCTCGTCGACGAGGCATCGCTGTGGAAGAACGGCGCGTTCCCCACGACCGTGCTGCTCGTCAACAAGTCGTTCCTGAAAGAGCATCCGCAAACCGTGAAGGCTCTCCTCCGCGGGCACGTCGACGCGGTGAACTGGCTGAACAAGAATCCGGCCGAAGCGGCCGCCGTGATCAACAAGCGGATTGCCGCCGACACGGGAAAAAGCCTCGAGGATGCCGTGATCGAACGTGCGCTCAAGTCGGTGAGATTCTCCGTCGACCCCCAAGCCGCGACCTATCCCACCCTGCTAAAACACGCCGTCTCGACGGGCACAGTCAAGGACGGCAACATCGACGGCCTCTTCGATCTCACACTGGTCAACCAGATCCTGAGCGCAGCTGGCGCAGACACCGTCTCGGCGCACAAGCTGGGCAAGGAGTAGACGATGAGTGCCCAGGTCCCCGAAGCGCGCGCTGCCATCCAGATTGATGCGCTCGGCAAGCGTTTCGGCGACACCGGGCCACTCGTACTCGACAACGTGTCACTGCGGATCGAGCCGGGCGAATTCGTGTGCCTGCTCGGGGCATCCGGTTGCGGCAAGTCGACCCTCCTCAACATCATCGCCGGCCTCGAGCGTCCGACCACGGGATCGGTCAGGGTCGAGAGCGGCAACGCGGCCGTCATGTTCCAGGACGCGGCCCTCTTCCCCTGGTTGTCTGCGCGTCGCAACGTTGAACTCGCCCTGTCGTTGCGCGGGGTCCCGCGCGAGTGGCGCCGCGCGCAGGCCCTCGAACTTCTCGACATCGTGAACCTTGCGGATGCGGCGGAGAAGCGACCACACGAACTCTCCGGCGGCATGCGCCAGCGTGTCGCGCTCGCGCGATCCCTCGCCCAGGACCGTCCAGTGCTGCTCATGGACGAGCCGTTCGCCGCCCTCGACGCCATCACGCGGGACCTGCTGCACGAAGAGCTCGAGCTCGTGTGGCGGCGTACCGGTCGCACGATCGTCTTCGTCACCCACAATGTGCGCGAGGCTGCGCGTCTCGGCCAGCGTGTGCTGCTCATGTCGTCCCGCCCCGGCCGAATCGCCAACGAATGGCGCATCGCCGACAACGGGCCGCGACGAATCGAGTCGCCAGAGGTCGCGAGTCTCGCCATCGAAATCACCGACCAGCTCCGGAAGGAGATCCGTCGCAATGCCGCCTGAAACCACGCTCGCACAGCCCGTCACCGAGATCCGCCAACCGAACGACCTCCGCACCCTCGAATCCGGGCTTGACGCCATGCAGGCGGTGCCCGTTGCCGAAAGACGGGCCTGGCGCCGCTTTCTGGTCGGGGTCCTGCCTCCCGTCTTCCTTCTCGTTGCGCTCGTCGCGGCGTGGCAGATCTATGTCGTCGTCGCACATCCGCGCCCCGACCTCTTCCCCGGACCGATCGACGTGGCGAACGGGTTCGGCGACGCGTGGAAGACCGGTCGCGTGCAGCTCGCCGTAACGACGAGCCTTTCGCGCGGCGTATTCGGATTCCTCATCGCCGTGGCCATCGGCACACCGCTCGGACTCGTGCTTGCCGAGGTGCGCCTCGTTCGGCGCGCGCTCGGTCCCCTCGTCTCCGGGCTGCAGGTGCTGCCGTCCGTGGCCTGGGTGCCCGCTGCCATCCTCTGGTTCGGTCTCTCCGATGCCACCGTGTACTTCGTCGTTCTCATGGGCGCCGTGCCATCCATCGCCAATGGACTCGTCTCCGGCATCGACCAGGTGCCGCCGCAGTTGCGCCGGGTGGGCAAGGTGCTCGGCGCGTCGCGCCTACAGCAGGCGACGCTCGTCGTGTTGCCGGCGGCACTCCCCGGCTACCTCGCCGGGCTCAAACAGGGCTGGGCGTTCTCCTGGCGTTCGCTCATGGCCGCGGAAATCATCGCGACCGGCGGATCGATCGGATTCGGCCTGGGGACAATGCTCCAGCAGAGCCGCGAGCTCGCCGACCTTTCGAGCGTGCTCGCGACCATCATCATCATTTTGGCCATCGGTATCCTCGTCGAGCTCGTCGTCTTTGCCCCCGCCGAGCGACGGCTGCTCCGCGGGCGGGGCCTGCTGGCCACAGGAGGAACCCGATGAGCGCCCTCTACCCGCTCGGCCTCCGACTGGCCGGGCGCACCGTTGTCGTCGTCGGCGGCGGCGCTGTCGCCGCTCGCCGGGCATCCTCACTCGTCGACGCCGGAGCGATCGTCACCGTCGTCGCCCCGGAGGCGAGCGCCGAGCTTCGCGCACTGCTGGCCATCGGCGCGGTCACCTGGCGCGAGCGCGCCTACCTGACCGGCGACCTCAACGGTGCATGGCTCGCGCACACCGCGACCGGCGTGCCCGATGTCGACGCGCTCGTGAGCGCGGATGCCGAGGCGGCTCGCATCTGGTGCGTCAACGCGTCCGACCGCCACGAGGCAACCGCCTGGGTCCCCGCCGTCACGAGGCGCGATGATGTCACCGTCAGCGTCTCCACTGGGGGCGACCCACGCCGCGCCATGGCACTGCGCGACGCCATCGGAGTCGCCTTCGACACCGGCTCCCTGCCCCTTCGCCACCACCGCCGCGCCGCGGG
The DNA here is from genome assembly GCA_003454135.1 of Microbacteriaceae bacterium. Classification (GTDB taxonomy): domain Bacteria; phylum Actinomycetota; class Actinomycetes; order Actinomycetales; family Microbacteriaceae; genus Lacisediminihabitans. Next base: position 10,545 of record DMKW01000156.1, on the reverse strand, counting down.
CGCCGGAACCGTGCACCTCGTCGGCGGGGGCCCGGGCGCCCCCGATCTCATCACGACCCGCGGACGCCGGCTCCTCGCCGAAGCCGACGTCGTCGTCGCCGACCGCCTCGGCCCACGATCGCTGCTCAGGGAGCTCGGCGAAGACGTGCTCGTCATCGACGTCGGCAAGTTGCCCGGCCACCACCCGGTGCCGCAAGACGAGATCAACGCGCTTCTGGTCGAACACGCGCAGGCGGGCAAACGTGTCGTGCGGCTCAAGGGCGGCGACCCATACGTGCTCGGGCGCGGCGGTGAAGAAGCGGACTACTGCCGGCGCCACGGCGTGACGGTCGAGGTCGTGCCCGGCGTGACGAGTGCCATCTCTGTTCCCGCCGCCGCAGGAATTCCGGTCACCCATCGCGGCGTGGCCAACGGATTCAGTGTGGTGACGGGGCACGAAGAGATCGCCGGGCTGCCGGGAGGTCGCGATCACACCGTGGTCCTCCTCATGGGAGTCACCGCACTCCGCGGCTCAGCGAAAGCCCTCGCATCGACGGCGCGAGGAGCCGACTGCCCGGTCGCGATCATCGAAGACGGATACGGCGACGGACAACGGGTGACCATCGGCACCCTCTCAAACATTGCGGCCCAGGCCAAAGCGCGAGGTGTGCGCTCGCCGGCGGTGGTGGTGATCGGGGATGTCGTCTCGCTGAGCCCATACGCCGAGGCTTCGCATTCCCAGCCGACCACGACCGCACAGATACCCGCCCTCGCCCGAAAGGCAACCCCATGACCACTCCACTGCGCGTCGCCATCATCGGCGCAGGCCCCGCGGGAATCTACGCGGGAAACATCCTGAATCGCACCGCGCTCGAGGCCGGTCGAGAGGTGACCATCGACCTCATCGAGTCGCTGCCCGCCCCGTACGGCCTGATTCGTTACGGGGTGGCACCCGACCACCCCCGAATCAAGGGCATCGTCAACTCACTGCACGAGATGCTCGATTCCGGCGCCATTCGATTCATCGGAAACGTGACCTATGGTGTCGACCT
>DMKW01000156.1:6536-9364 GCA_003454135.1 Microbacteriaceae bacterium | reverse complement strand
ACCACCTGGCCGCTCGATGCAACCGATATTGCCGTGATCGGCAACGGAAACGTCGCATTGGATGTCGCCCGGATACTGGCCAAACACCCGCACGACCTGCTCCCTACCGATATCCCGGCAAATGTGCACGAGAGCCTCGTGGGGTCACCGGTCACCGATGTTCACGTGTTCGGCCGTCGCGGTCCGGCCCACGTGAAGTTCACGCCGATCGAGTTGCGCGAGCTCGGCGACATCCCCGACGTGGATATCGTCGTCTACCCGGAGGATTTCGCGAACGATGAGCACTCCGAGCAACTGGTCGCCAGCAACAACCAACTGAAAGTCATGACCAGAACTCTTCGAGGCTGGCTGGACCGTGAGCCGACGGGCGCCTCACGTCGCCTCCATCTCCACTTTTTGCACACGCCCGTCGAGGTCTACGGCGACGGTCGCGTGGAAGGAATGCGGTTTGCGCGCACCGAACTCGACCGGGACGGATCGCTGCGCGAGACGGGAGAGGTCGTGGACTACCCGCTTCAAGCCGTCTACCGCGCGGTCGGATATTTCGGATCGGCACTGCCGGACGTTCCGTTCGACGAGGAGCGCGGCGTCATTTCGAATGACGAAGGGCGGGTCGTGGCCGCCGATGGCGCGGTCATCCCCGGGCTCTACGCAACGGGATGGATCAAGCGCGGACCCGTCGGCCTCATCGGCCACACCAAGAGCGACGCCGCGGAGACGATCGCTCACTTGCTGGGCGACGCCGACGCATTGGCCGCGGCCGCGGACATCGACCCGTCGGATGTCGTCGAGCTGCTCGACGCCCGGGATGTCCATTACACGACCTGGGACGGCTGGCTCACCCTGGACGCGCACGAGCGTGCACTGGGGGCGGCGGACGAGTCTGACACCGACCGCGAGCGCGTCAAGGTCGTGCCCCGCGACGAGCAGGTCGGCATCGCCCGCGACTCGGCGTTGTTCGCACGATGACCTACATCATTGCTTCTCCCTGCGTGGATGTGAAGGACAGGGCCTGCGTCGACGAGTGCCCGGTGGACTGCATCTACGAGGGTGAACGCACCCTCTACATCAACGTCGACGAGTGCGTCGATTGCGGCGCCTGCGAGCCGGTCTGCCCGGTCGAGGCCATCTACTACGAAGACGACCTTCCCGAGCAATGGGCCGACTACCACCGAGTGAACGTCGAATTCTTCGACGAGATCGGTTCGCCGGGCGGTGCGGCGAAGATCGGCGTGCTGAAATTCGACCATCCGCTTGTCGCCGCGCTCGCTCCTCGCGCGGCTTCCCATGAGTGACGACCGCGAGATCTTCGACTGCATCGTCGTGGGCGCTGGCCCTGCCGGGCTCTCTGCTGCGCTCAATCTCGCCCGCGCCCGAGCACGAGTGCTCGTCATCGACAGCAATCGCCCGCGCAACGCGGCCACTCTCCTCTCCCACGGCTTCATGACTCGGGATGGCGTTCCGCCGAACGAGCTGCGCCGGCTCGCGCGCGAAGAACTCGATCGCTATCCGGAGATCGAGGTGGTTCAGCGCGCGTCCGTTCGTTCGGTGCGACGAGAGTGGGCGACGGATGCCGCCTTTTCCGTCGAGATTTCCGAGCGAGCACGCGAGCGCGTTGCCCTGAGTCACGCCGTGCTGGTGTCGACCGGGCTGCGCGAAACGCTGCCGGCACTCCCGTCGATTCGCGCGTACTACGGCATGAGCGTCTTCAGCTGCGCGGTCTGCGACGGCTACGAGTACAGCAACCACCCACTCGCGCTCATCGGTGAGACCGACGACCTCTACGACCGTGCGCTTCTGATCGCGCGATGGAGCGGCTCCCTCACGGTCTTCACGAACGGCGCCGCCGCGGTGACCGGGGGCGAGGAATCCGCTCTCGCCGCACGCGGCATCCGGGTGGAACGCCGAGCCATCGACGACCTGGAGGGTCACCGCGGCGCCATATCGGCCGTGCGGCTCGTCGACGGGGATCGCATCCCAGTCACCGGCGGTTTCGTGCGCCCGCTGTGGCATCCGGTCGTCGATTTCCTCGCCGCACTCGACGAGGACGGCCACGTGCTCGACTTCGACGCATCGGGACACCTCGTGACCGATCGGGATGGGCGCACGAGCGTGCCGGGGATCTACGCGGCGGGCGACGTCGCCGCTCCCGGCCCGCAGCAGCTGATCGTTGCGGCCGGCGCCGGGGCCCGCGTTGCGGCGATCATCACTCACGACCTGCTCGGAGTCACGACTTCGCATTGATCTAGAAACAGGCAGGCCGCACGAGTGGCGGGTTCGCGGTCACATCGTTCGGCGGTCGAGCTGCACGCGCCGCCCCGACCAGACCGTCGCCACGGCGACTGGCTGCGCCCACGCCACCGATTGTCAACGCGGCGCCACTAGCCTGTGGTCATGACGGACACGACTCCCGCCGGCAACAACGGTGCCACCGGTGCGCCAGCACCCAAGATCGCTCCGGGGCGCGAGGGGGCCGGGGCGCTCTCGGTCGCGGGCCTCGACCTGCAGGCGGGCAAGAAGATCCCGCGCGGCTGGGTCGTGGCGTGGGCCTTCTGGGACTGGGGCGGGGCGGCGTTCAATGCCGTCATCACGACGTTCGTTTTCACGGTCTACCTCACGAGCAGTTACTTCGTCGGCCCCGCCATCACCGCGGCGCGCGACGCCGAGGTCGACGTCAAGGGCGCCGCCCACAAGGCGTACACGGCGGCCGAGGCATCACTCACCTCCGGGCTCGGCTTCGGGCTCGCGGCCGCGGGCATCGTCGTCGCCCTCATCGCGCCGGTTCTCGGCCAGCGAACGGATGCCTCGGGCCGTCGCAAGCTCTGGCT
>DMKW01000156.1:5589-6383 GCA_003454135.1 Microbacteriaceae bacterium | reverse complement strand
ACGCCGCGAACCGTCGGCAAGGTCAGCGGACTCGGCTGGGGCGCCGGCTACCTCGGCGGCATCGTGCTGCTGCTCTTTGTGCTCCTCGGGTTGGTCGGGCTGACCGCGAGTTCGGGAGGCTTCCTCGGCGTTCCGCACGACAACGGCCTCAACATCCGCATCATCGCGGTCATCTCGGCGGCGTGGACGCTCGTGTTCTCCCTGCCGATACTGTTCACCGTTCCCGAGATCGAGGCGAACAACCGGCGGATGAAGGTCGGATTCTTCCAGTCATACGTCGTGCTCGTTCGCGACATCGCCGCGCTCTGGAGGGAGAGCCGCAACACGGTGCTCTTCCTCATCTCGAGCGCGCTCTTCCGCGACGGACTCGTCGGCGTCTTCACCTTCGGTGGCATCCTCGCCCAGGGCACCTTCGGGTTCTCGAGCGGGCAGGTGATCATCTTCGCCATTGCCGCCAACGTCGTTGCCGGCGTGAGCACCTTCATCTCCGGCCTCTTCGACGACCGGTTCGGCGCAAAGCCCGTGATCGTCGTCTCGCTCGTCGGCCTCATCCTCGCCGGCATCGGCGTGTTCTTCGCCCACGACCTGGGGGCGGGCGCGTTCTGGGTCGGCGGCCTCATCCTGAGCCTCTTCGTGGGGCCGGCCCAGTCGGCGAGCCGCACCTTCCTCGCCCGCATCACGCCCGCCGGCCGCGAGGGCGAGGTCTTCGGGCTCTACGCCACGACCGGCCGAGCGGTGAGCTTTCTCGCTCCCCTGCTGTTTTCGGCCTTCGTCGCGATCGCGGGGGCGCAATA
>DMKW01000156.1:4502-5376 GCA_003454135.1 Microbacteriaceae bacterium | reverse complement strand
GTGTCGTCGCTGGGGCGACTTGCGAAACGGACTGGCGCTCACGGCATCCGCTTGACAGGCTGAACCAATGACATCCACTGCCGATAAAGCCACCCTGCTCGCCTCGCTGCACATTCCCGGCGAACCGCTCATCGTCACTAACGTGTGGGATGCCGTCACCGCACGCATCGTCGCGCAGGCCAGGGGCGTGAAGGCGCTTGCGACCGCGAGCCACGCCGTGAGCTTCGTGCACGGCGTGCCGGATAACGAGGGGCTCACCGTCGAACAGGCGCTCGAAGCCGCACGTCTCATCGCCGGTGCGGTCGAGCTGCCCGTGTCGGTTGACTTCGAAAAGGGCTACGCCGCGGATGCCGCGGGCGTGCAACGGAATGTGGCGCGCCTGATCGAGTCTGGCGCGGCCGGCCTCAACATCGAGGACTCGCTCGAGTCGGCGAGCGGACCGCTCCGGGAGCCGACGGATGCCGCGGCCCGGGTCGCCGCCGCTCGCCGAGCAGCCGACGACGCCGGGGTTCCGCTCGCGATCAATGCGCGCGTCGACTCCCTCGTGAGCAAGCCGGCGGATTGGGCCGGAGCCATGGATCGCGCCAACCGCTACCTCGATGCCGGCGCCACGAGCATCTTCGTGCTACGCCTGCCCACCGAGGGACTCGTGGAGCGCGCCGTGCGCGACGTCAACGGCCCGGTCGCGGTCGTCGCCGGCCCAACCTCGGTGCCGCTCACGAGACTCGCGGAGCTCGGCGTCGCGCGCGTGAGCTTCGGTCCGGGTACCCTCGGCCTCACCCTGGCCCACCTGCAAAAGGCGGCGGCGACACTCACGGCGCTCGGCGAGTACCCGGAGGAGCTCGGCTTCCAGTACTAGGCGGCACGGGAACCG
>DMKW01000156.1:3853-4311 GCA_003454135.1 Microbacteriaceae bacterium | reverse complement strand
CCGGTACGACGGAGCCTCGCGTAGCCTTGCACCATGACTGATCAACGACCGATCGGATTCTGGCTCAAGCTCGTCGACCGCCTGATCGACGAGCGGTTCGCGCTCGCCCTCGAGGAGCACGGCGTCACGAGGCGCCAGTGGCAGCTGCTCAACGTGCTCTCGCGGGGCAACGCCACGGTGAACGCCCTCGATGCTGCCGTCGAGCCGTTCCTCGCGACCGACGACGGCGAGTCGGCCGATGAGCACCTCGCCGAGCTCGTGGACAGCGGCTGGGTCAGCGTCACGCCGTCGGGGTACGAACTCACGGAGCACGGTCGCACAGCCCTCACGGGTCTCGCCGGCGTCGTGCAGGCCAATCGCGATCTCGCCGGCCAGGGCGTGAGCGAGGAGGACTACGACCAGACATTCGCGATCCTCGAGCGGATCGCTCGCAACCTCGGCTGGAGCGACGCGTAGCC
>DMKW01000156.1:2240-3670 GCA_003454135.1 Microbacteriaceae bacterium | reverse complement strand
CCCCGCCATACCAGGCGGCGCTCGCCTTGGTCCTGCGCTCGAAGGTCTCCTTGTCCCAGGCGATGAGGCCGAACGTCGGCGCGAACCCCGACGCCCACTCGTAGTTGTCGAGCGCGCTCCAATGCTGGTAACCCAGCACCTCAATACCGTCAGAAATCGCCGCGTGGACGCCCTCGAGGGCGCCCTGCGTGTAGGCGATGCGGCGTGAGTCGTCGGCGGTCGCGATGCCGTTCTCGGTGACCATGACGGGCACGTGTTCGCTCAGCTCCCAGGCCGCACGGATGCCGAGTTCGGCCGCCGGAGGGAAGAACTCCCAGCCGGTGAGGGTCGTCTCGACGTCGGGTGACACCGGGACCGGCCCCGAGGGCCCGATGAACGTGCGGGTGTACGCCTGCACGCCGACGAAGTCGTCGCCGGCGATGTTCTCGAGGTACCAGTCGTCGCGCGGGTGTCCATAAGCCCGAAGCGCCTCCTCGGATCCCGGCTCGCCGGTCGCGGCGAAGGCCTGGGTGGCGACGGTCCAGCCGGACTTGAGGTGACCGACCGAGGAGAGCACCTCCCGCGACCGCTGGTGCGCGAGAAGCAGGGCATCCGCCACCGCGAGATCCGGGTTGGGGAGGCCGAACGCCACGAGGTTCGCCGCATCCTCGCCGCCGGCGAGCATCGCCGCAATGTTCGGCTCGTTGATGGTGCAGACGTAATCCACACCGGACGAGACGATCGGCAGGGCGAGTTCGGTATAGCGCGCGAAGAGGTCCGCGGCATCCGGGGCCCTCCAGAAACCGTCGCGCTCGAACCAGCGCGGCACGGTGAAATGCATGAGCGTCACGACCGGATTGAGGCCGAACTCGAGGCACGTGTCGACCATGCGGCGGTAGTGGTCGATCGACGCCCGGGAGACGAATCCGCGCTCCGGCTCGATGCGCGCCCACTCGACGCTGAAGCGATAGGAGTTGAGACCCAGGTCGGCGAGGATGCGCATGTCGTCGCGGTAGCGGTGGAAGCTGTCCGCCGCGTCCCCGCTCGGCTCCACGATCATGGTGCCCGGCGCGTGCTCGTGCACCCACCAGTTGCTGTTGACGTTGTTGCCCTCGATCTGGTGGGCGGCGGTGGCCGCGCCCCAGAGGAATCCGGTGGGAAAGGTGCGCATGGTGGTCTCCTAGATAGGCAGCGTGAGGGGTTGGCGACGGGTGGGCTCAGGCCACGTCGGCCCGGCTCGGGTTGGGCACGGCATCCAGCAGTCGAATCGTGTACTCATCGGTCGGATGGCGCAGCACGTTGGCCGTCTCGCCCGACTCGACGACCGAACCCTTGTTGAGCACCATGATCTGGTCGGTGACGAGGCGCGCGCTCAACAGGTCGTGGGTGATGTAGAGCATGCTCACCCCGAAGGCCTGCCGCAGGTTCTCGAGCAGGGCGAGCACGCCGGC
>DMKW01000156.1:372-1990 GCA_003454135.1 Microbacteriaceae bacterium | reverse complement strand
CGCTGCCCGCCGGAAAGCTGGTGCGGGAGCTTGGCCGCGAACTGTTCGACCGGACTCAGCCCCACGGTGTCGAGCAGCTCGAGCACCCGCCTTCGCGCGTCGTTGCCGCGCAGCGCCGAGAAGTTATGCACGGGACGCGTGAGGATGTACTCGACGGTGTGCAGAGGATTGAGCGCCGTGTATGGGTCCTGGAACACCATCTGCACCTCGCGATGCAGGCGCTTGAGGTCGCGCCTGCGAATCGCGTCGACCCGCAGGTCGCCGAAGACGATGCTGCCGGCGGTGGGATGCTCGACCCCCGTGATGAGTTTGGCGATCGTGCTCTTGCCGCTTCCGCTCGCCCCGACGAGCGCCATCGACTGCCCGGGTTCGAGCCGGAACGACACGTTGTCGACCGCGCGCACGGGCTGCTCGCCCCTACGCGGCCGAGGATATACCTTGGAGACGCTCTCGACGATGAGCGTCTCCAGCGCCGCACGCCCCTCGCGCCCCGACGAACGGGCCGTCGGCGAACGGTCCGGCTTTGGAGCAGAACCGGCTGCCGGCACGCGGGATTCGAGCCCGGGCACCGTCACGACGTCGGCTCGCGGGTCTCCGTAATGGCTCAGCAGCATGCGGGTGTACGCGTGCTGCGGCCGGGTGAGGATGTCGCGGCTCGGCGCGTCCTCGACGATCTCGCCCTCGTGCATCACCATCACGCGTTCGGTCGTTTCGAGCACGATGCCGAGGTCGTGGCTGATGAGGATCGCCGTGAAGTGCTCCGACTTCTGCAGCTGCCGGATCGTGGCCATCACGGCCTGCTGCACGAGTACGTCGAGGGCGGTGGTCGGTTCGTCGAACACCATGAGCCGCGGTTCGAGCGAGAGAGCGAGAGCGATCGTGGCCCGCTGCCGCATGCCGCCGGAGAGCTCGCCCGGGTAGCGGTCGAGCACAGACACGGGCAGCTCCACCTTGCCGACGAGCTCTTTCGCTCTCTGCAGCCGATCGTGCACGGTCACGTGGCCGTGCGCGCGGAAGATGTCGTAGAAGTGGTCGCGAACGGTGCGCACGGGGTTGAGCGAATTCATGCCAGACTGCGGCACCATGGCGAAGCCGCCCTGCCGCTGCGACCGCAGGCCCTCAGCGGACAGCGCCGCGATGTCGGTGCCGTCGAACAGGATGCTGCCGCCGCCGATGCGGGCCGGCGCCTTCGCGAGTCGCGTGATCGCCAGCCCGAGCGTCGACTTGCCCGATCCGGATTCGCCGACGAGCCCGACGAATTCGCCCTGGGCAAGGTCGAAGGACACGCCGCGCACGGCCGGCACCGTCGGGGAACCGCTCGGCGCGTAGTCGACGGACAGGTCTCGAACCGTAAGGAGGCTCATCGTGTGGATCCTTCCCGCAGCCGCGGATTGCTCAACCCGTCGACCCCGAAGTTGATGAGGGCGAGGGAGGCGGCGAGCAGCGCGATGCACAGCCCGGGCGCGAAGAGCAGTACCCATTGCCCGGTGAGCAGCGCGTTGCTGTTCTGGGCCCAGAAAAGCATCGTTCCCCAGCTCACCGTGTTGACGTCGCCGAGCCCGAGAAACTCGAGCCCCGCCTCGCCGAGGATCGCGCCGACGGCGGCAGCGAGAAAGCT
>DMKW01000156.1:0-215 GCA_003454135.1 Microbacteriaceae bacterium | reverse complement strand
CCCGTCGCCCAGCCCGTGATCACCACGACGAGCACGATCATGCCGATGCCGCCGTTGTGCAGGTACGCCGCGATCACGATCATCAACGGCAGCGCCGGAATCACCAGGAAGAGGTTGACGACGAAGTTGATCACATCGCCCACGATCGTGCGGGCGTAGCCCCAGCTGAGCCCCACGAGTACGGCGACGAGGGTAGCGAGCGTGCGGGGGGAGAC
>DMKW01000153.1:17225-17982 GCA_003454135.1 Microbacteriaceae bacterium | reverse complement strand
CGACGGGGCTTGTCGACCCGGCAACCGGGGTCGTCAAGACGGCGACAGGCATCCTTTCTCCGGTCGCCGATGTGGTGGGAGCGACGGTCCCCGTAGCCGTCGGCGGCGACGTGGCGACGGTGGGCGGACTGGTAACAGGCCTGGGAGCCCAGTGAGCGCACGGCGCCTCTCACAATCGTGAACGGATGACAGCCAAAAAAACTTTGGGATGTCGCGTCATAACCGGGCGATGGGCTGCTCTCTCTGATTAAGAAACGATCGGGATCGTTTCTCTTCCCCAGTTCAGAGGGTGAGGGAAGAAATAACCGGGGGTCACGAGCTGCAGCTCGAGGGAACCACGAGTTGCAGCATTGAACACGATGATCAACCGAATATAAAGATCGCCGGCAGCCCTTCGGGTGGGATGCCGGCGATCTTCTTGTTCGAAACTGGTTCGGGGCTACGGTTTGCCGCGCAGGACTGCTGCCTTGACCTCGGCGATGGCCTGGGTAACCTGGATGCCGCGGGGGCACGCCTCGGTGCAGTTGAAGGTCGTGCGGCAGCGCCACACGCCCTCCTGGTCGTTGAGGATATCGAGGCGCACGGCGGCGCCCTCATCGCGAGAGTCGAAGATGAAGCGATGGGCGTTCACGATCGCGGCCGGGCCGAAGTACTGGCCGTCGGTCCAGAAGACCGGGCAGCTCGAGGTACACGCCGCGCACAGGATGCACTTGGTCGTGTCGTCGAAGCGCGCGCGCTCGACGGGGCTCTGCAGGCG
>DMKW01000153.1:11109-17197 GCA_003454135.1 Microbacteriaceae bacterium | reverse complement strand
TTCACGATCAGATCCTTCTCGAGCGGGAGTCCCTTGATCGCTTCGACGTAGATCGGCTTGGAGATGTCGAGGTCTTTGATGAGGGTCTTGCAGGCGAGGCGGTTGCGTCCGTTGATGCGCATGGCATCCGAGCCGCAGACGCCGTGCGCGCAGGAACGGCGGAACGTGAGCGAGCCGTCCTGCTCCCACTTGATCTTGTGCAGGGCGTCGAGGATGCGGTCGGTGCCGCGCATCTCCACATCGAAGTCCTGCCAGCGCGGCTCGGCATCCACCTCGGGATCGAACCGGCGGATGATGAGGGTCGCCGTGAAGGTCGGGATGACCTCGGGAACGCTCGGGGAGTCGCCCAGAACCGCTGTGCTCATTGCTTCGTGCTCCCCATCAGTTGGCGCATTTGGTCAGTACTTTCTCTCCATTGGCGGGTAGTTCGTGATCACGACGGGCTTCCAGCCGAGCTTGATGTGCTCGCCTGCGTCCGCGGACTCCGGGTCGCCGACCAGGTACGCCATCGTGTGCACCAGGAAGTTCTTGTCGTCGCGCTCGGGGTAGTCCTCGCGCATGTGGCCGCCACGGCTCTCCTTGCGCGCCCGAGCCGAGTAGACGAGCACCTCGGCGAGGTCGAGCAGGAAGCCGAGCTCGACAGCCTCGAGCAGGTCGGTGTTGAACCGCTTGCCCTTGTCCTGCAGCGCGATGTTCTTGTACCGCGCCCGCAGCGTCTCGATGAGTTCCGTCACTTCGGCGAGGCTCTCGTCGGTGCGGAAGATCTGCGCGTTGCGGTCCATCGAGTCCTGCAGCTCCTTGCGGATCACCGCGATTCGCTCGGTGCCGTCGCCGCTGCGTACCATGTCGAGGATCTTGCGCACCCCGGCCGCCGGGTCGTCCGGCAGCGGCACCCACTCCGCCGTCTTCACGTACTCCACGGCGTTCTTGCCGGCGCGCTTGCCGAACACGTTGATGTCGAGCAGCGAGTTCGTGCCGAGGCGGTTGGAGCCGTGCACGCTCACGCACGCGCACTCGCCGGCGGCGTAGAGGCCGGGCACGACCTCGGTGTTGCTGCGCAGCACCTCGGCGTTGTTCGTGGTCGGGATGCCGCCCATCGCGTAGTGCGCCGTCGGCAGCACCGGAACCGGCTCGGTGTACGGTTCGACGCCGAGGTAGGTGCGCGCGAACTCCGTGATGTCCGGCAGCTTCTCGTCGATCACGGCCGGCTCGAGGTGCGTGATGTCGAGGTAGAGGTAGTCCTTGTCCGGACCGGCGCCCCTGCCCTCGCGTATCTCGGTCGCCATCGAGCGCGCGACGATGTCGCGCGGCGCGAGGTCCTTGAGCGTTGGCGTGTACCTCTCCATGAAGCGCTCGCCCGTGGCGTTGCGCAGGATCGCACCCTCGCCGCGTGCCGCTTCGGAGAGCAGGATGCCGAGGCCCGCGAGCCCGGTCGGGTGGAACTGGAAGAATTCCATGTCCTCGAGCGGGAGGCCCTTGCGCCAGATGATGCCGACGCCGTCTCCCGTGAGGGTGTGGGCGTTGGATGTCGTCTTGAAGATCTTGCCGAATCCGCCGGTTGCGAAGATGATCGCCTTGGCTTGGAAGACGTGCAGTTCCCCCGTCGCGAGCTCGTAGGCGACGACGCCGGACGGCTGCTCGGTCTTCTGGCCGAACGCGTCTTCGACCTCGGTCATCACCATGTCGAGCACGTAGAACTCGTTGAAGAAGTTGATTCCGAGGCGCACACAGTTCTGGAACAGCGTCTGCAGGATCATGTGGCCGGTGCGGTCGGCCGCGTAGCACGCCCGGCGGACGGGCGCCTTGCCGTGCTCACGCGTGTGGCCGCCGAAGCGGCGCTGGTCGATCTTGCCGTCCGGGGTGCGGTTGAACGGCAGCCCCATGTTCTCGAGGTCGATGACCGCGTCGATCGCCTCTTTCGCGAGGATCTCGGCCGCATCCTGGTCGACGAGGTAGTCGCCGCCCTTGACGGTGTCGTAGGTGTGCCACTCCCAGTTGTCTTCCTCGACGTTCGCTAGCGCCGCGGCCATGCCGCCCTGCGCCGCTCCCGTGTGGGACCTCGTCGGGTACAGCTTCGAAATCACGGCCGTTCTCGCGTGCGGACCGGCTTCGATGGCCGCGCGCATCCCGGCGCCGCCGGCGCCAACGATCACGATGTCGAACTGGTGGTAGTGCACCCCGTCGACGATCGAGGACGTGCCTTCCGCATCTTCTCCCATTGCGCGGTGCCCTTAACCGGCAGGGCAGAACGACGGGAGCAGGCCGGCTGGCGATCCTGCGGGGCACGGGTCAAAGGTGAAGATCACGAGGGTTCCCAGCACGAGTAGTACGACGGCGGACGCGACGAGCGCGCCCTTGAAAATGACACGGAGAAGACGGTTGCTCGCGTAGTCGTTCACGATGGTGCGCATTCCATTTGCACCGTGGATGAGGGCGAGCCAGAGCAGCAGGGTGTCCCACACCTGCCAGAACGGCTGCGAGAGTTTGCCGCCCACGAACGCGAAGTCGATGGCCTTGACGCCTTCGCCGGCGAACAGGTTGACGAAGAGGTGGCCGAAGATGAGCACCACGAGCACGACGCCGCTCGCCCGCATGTAGATCCAGCCCCACTTCTCGAAATTGAAGCGACGCCGGCGGCGCGCCGCTCCGGGCGCGCGAGGGGTTTCAATCGACACGCTCATGGTTAAGCACCTCCGAAGATATGCATGAACTGCCGGGGCACGAATCCGACCAGCAGGATGATCCAGAGCGCGATCACGATCCAGAACATGAGGCGCTGGTGCTTGGTGCCAACGCTCCAGAAGTCGATCAGGATGATGCGCAGCCCGTTGAGGGCGTGGAACCCGATCGCGGCGACGAGCGCCGTCTCACCGAGACCCATGATCGGGGTCTTGTACGAGTTGATCACCGCGTTGTACGCCTCCGGGCTCACCCGAACGAGCGCGGTGTCGAGGATGTGCACGAGGAGGAAGAAGAAGATCGAGACACCGGTGATGCGATGCAGCACCCACGACCACATTCCTTCCCGGCCTCGGTACAGGGTTCCTCGAGGAACCCGTGGAGCCGAGATCTTGGGAAGTGGATATTTCTTCTCTGGCCCGGGTGCAGCCAGGGCCCCCGCCGACTTCTCTGGCACGAGCAACCCTCCTTGACGAGTTGTGTCAACCCCGGCATCGGGGCAGGTGACTGTTCGCGAGGCGAACGCAATCCAGTCTATTCCCGCGTGAAACGGCCGTCTGCCAAGGCTTGCCTAAATATCTCGAGATCGAGATATCCATTGGCGGCTTCCCGGCAGACCCGGAGGATGCTCGATTCCTCCGACCGCGGTGCGGGCGATTCAGGGCGCAGGGGCGCGTCACGGTGAACGTCTAAGGTTGACCGCATGGCTGAGCAACACGATTTTCTCGAGCGGTTCTACAGCGTGATTCCCGCCGGCGGAATCGGATCACGGCTCTGGCCGCTCTCGAGGGCCGACGCCCCCAAGTTTCTCCACGACCTCACCGGGTCGGGCAGCACCCTCCTCCGCGCGACCTGGGACCGCCTCGCGCCGATCTCCGGCCCGGATCGGATCATGGTCGTCACGGGGCGGGCCCACCGTGCCGCGGTGGAGGCGCAACTTCCCCAACTGACCGACCCCAACGTCGTGCTCGAGAGCGAGCCCAAGGACTCGTCGGCGGCGATCGGGTTGGCCGCGGCGATCCTCGTGCGACGGGAACCGGATGTGATCATCGGTTCGTTCGCGGCCGACCATGTGATCGCCGACATCCGCGGTTTCCGCCGTGCGGTGGTCGAGGCCATGGCCGCGGCCGACGCCGGCTACATCGCCACGATCGGCATCACGCCCACGGAACCGGCGATCGGCTTCGGCTACATCCACTGCGGCAGCGCTCTCTCGATCGACGCGGCGCCGAGCGCCGTCATGGTCGACTCGTTCGTGGAAAAGCCCGACCTCGCCACCGCACAGGCGTACCTCGCCGACGGCAACTACCTCTGGAACGGCGGCATGTTCATCTCGCGCGCCGACGTGCTGCTCAAGCAGCTCGGCGAGACGGAACCCGAGCTGCTCGCCGGCCTCACCGAGCTTGCGGAAGCCTGGGACACCCCGCGCCGCGGCGCCGTCGTCGACCGCGTGTGGCCGGGGCTGCCGAAGATCGCGATCGACTACACCGTGGCCGAGCCGGCCGCGAAGGCCGGCCGCCTCGCGGTGATTCCCGGCGAGTTCGACTGGGACGACGTCGGCGACTTCGCGGCGATCGCGAAGCTGCATGCCGGGGGGCGAAAGTCCGACCTCGCGATCCTCGGTGAGAACGCGAGGGTGCTCGCCGACGCGTCGAGCGGCATCGTGATCAGCCAGACCGGCAGGCTCATCTCCCTCATCGGGGTGACCGACATCGTGGTTGTCGACACCCCGGACGCCCTACTAGTCACAACGAGTGCAAATGCACAGCGCGTAAAGGCAGTCGTCGATGCACTCAAGCTTTCGGGCAGAAGCGACGTTCTTTAGCCTGAATGCGGGAATCCGTACCCCCCGTTTGGCCGGGTTTCGGGTGATTATTTCTGCAACATTTCGCGACCATCGCATCTTTGTAACCATTGGCTAACCGCGCACTAATACCTTCAGATGCGGTACGTAACATTCGGTAACCTGTAGACCACTACGGCCCCCGCAACCCTGCCGGGGGCAGCACCTTGGAGGACACCTTGAGAATCACCTCACGTAAGGCCGTGCTGAGCGGTCTTGCCATGGCCGGCATCGCAGCAGTGCTCGCCGGTTGCGCGGCAGCACCCAACGCGACGAAGACCACGGCTGCCGCCTCGAAATTTCTTCCCTGCATGGTTTCCGACTCCGGCGGCTTCGACGACAAGTCGTTCAACCAGCTCGGCCTCGAAGGCCTCCAGGCCGCCGCAAAGGCCATTGGCGCCAAAGAGAAGCACGTCGAGTCGAACGCCGACACCGATTACGCCCCGAACATCGACAGCCTCGTCGCCGCCAACTGCAACCTGATCATCACGGTCGGATTCAACCTCTCCGCCGCATCGCTCGCCGCGGCCAAGGCCAACCCGGGCATCCAGTTCGCCATCATCGACGACGCCGCAGACGCGAACTTCGACGGCAAGGTCGACGATCCGAACATCAAGCCCATTCTGTTCGACACCGCACAGGCGGCGTTCCTCGCCGGCTACGCATCCGCGAGCTACAGCAAGTCCGGGATCGTCGGAACCTTCGGCGGCATGCAGTTCCCGACCGTCACGATCTTCATGGACGGATACGCCGACGGCGTCGCGTACTACAACAAGCAGAAGGGCAAGAACGTGAAGGTCGTCGGCTGGGATGTCGCGACGCAGAAGGGCTCGTTCACCGGCGGATTCGCGGCGAACGATACCGCCAAGAGCACCGCGCAGAACCTGATCGACCAGGGCGCGGACGTCATCTTCCCCGTCGGTGGACCGATCTTCCAGAGCGCCGGAGCAGCCATCACCGACTCGGGCAAGGACATCGCCCTCCTCGGTGCTGACGCCGACGTGTACAACACCTTCCCCACCTACGACAAGCTCTACCTGACGTCGGTGCTCAAGGGCATCAAGCCGGCGACCGACGCGGTCGTCAGAGCCACCGAGAAGCAGGCCGCAGGCACGTTCGACAACACCGCGTACGTCGGCACGCTGAAGAACGACGGAGTCGGCATCGCACCGTTCCACGACTTCGCGTCGAAGGTGGACCCGGGGCTCAAGAGCGAACTCGACTCGATCAAGGCCGACATCATCAGCGGCAAGATCCAGGTGAAGTCGTACCTCTCGGGTAGCTAGCACTCACACAGTTCCATCGTTCGGGGGGACCAGCGTTGCTGGTCCCCCCGACTTTCTGAGGCCCACGCGACTCCAATCGCGAAATGGGGCCGGATAGATTGGGAAGCATGAAGCTCGAACTTCGAGGCATCACAAAGACGTTTGGCGCCCTGGTGGCCAACGACCACATCGACCTCACGGTGGAGCCCGGCGAAATCCATTGTCTGCTCGGCGAAAACGGCGCGGGCAAGTCCACCCTCATGAACGTCCTGTACGGCCTCTACCAGGCGGACGACGGCGA
>DMKW01000153.1:5777-10979 GCA_003454135.1 Microbacteriaceae bacterium | reverse complement strand
GCCCGCGAGCAGGTGCGGCAGATTTCGAGCAGATTCGGTTTCGACATCGACCCGGATGCGCTCATCGGCGACCTGCCGGTGGGCGTGCAGCAGCGTGTGGAGATCGTCAAGGCGCTCTCCCGAGACGCGAAGGTGCTGGTCTTCGACGAACCGACAGCCGTGCTCACCCCGCAGGAGACCGACGAACTCATGGCGATCATGCGCCAGCTCAAGGAAGCCGGCACGTCGATTGTGTTCATCACCCACAAGCTGCGCGAGGTACGCGAGGTCGCGGACCGCATCACCGTGATCCGGCTCGGCAAGGTCGTCGGCGAAGCAAGCCCCACAGCGACGAACACCGAGCTCGCCTCCCTCATGGTGGGGCGCGCCGTGGAACTCACCGTGCACAAGGAGCCGGCCAAACCGGGGGCCTCGGACCTCATCGTGAAGAACCTGTCGGTGATCGATCACCGCGGCCAACTCGTGGTCAACGACGTGAGCTTCGAGGTGCACGCGGGCGAGATCCTCGCGATCGCCGGCGTTCAAGGCAACGGACAGACGGAGCTCACCGAGGCCATCATGGGGCTGCAGCCCCACGTGACCGGGTCCATCATGCTCGACGGCCAGGAGCTTCGGAAGGCGAGCGTTCGCAGGGTGCTGGATGCCGGAGTCGGCTTCGTGCCCGAGGACCGCTCGGAGGATGGTCTCATCGCCGAATTCACGATCGCCGAGAACCTCATGCTCGACCGGTCGGACGGCGCGCCCTTCGTGAAATCGGGCAGCCTGCAGCTCGGTGCTCTTGCCGACTTCGCCGAGGAGACCGTCGTAGAGTTCGACATTCGCGCGCAGGGCATCGGCACGCACGCCGGCAGGCTCTCTGGCGGCAACCAGCAGAAGGTCGTGCTCGCCCGCGAGCTGTCGAGGGATCTGCGGCTGTTCGTTGCCGCCCAGCCGACCCGCGGTCTCGACGTCGGCTCGATCGAATTCGTGCACACTCGAATCATCGCGACCAGGGACGCCGGCACTCCCGTGCTCGTCGTCTCGACCGAGCTCGACGAGGTCGTCGCCCTCGCCGACCGAATCGCGGTCATGTATCGCGGCGGCATCGTCGGCATCGTGCCGGGCAACACTCCTCGAAGCGTGCTGGGTCTCATGATGGCCGGCGAACTTCCCTCAGCCCCGGAGGTGGCCGCGTGACCGACTCGCAGATTCCCACGCACGGACAGATTCCGGTACCCAGCGAGGCGCCGGAGCCCGTCACCACCGAACAGCCCTCCCGCTTCTCCGGAGTGCTGCGGGAGATCGCCACGGGCAATGCCCTCATCTCGGTGCTCGCCGTCGTGCTCGCGCTCGTGGCTGGCGCGGTGCTCATCGCGATCACCGATCCGGGCGTGCGCGCGGCATCCGCCTACTTCTTCGGGCGGCCCGCAGACACCTTCAGCGCCATCTGGACGGCGGTAAGCGGGGCATACACCGCGCTCTTCCAGGGTTCGATCTACAACTTCGGGCGTCCGACGTTTGCCGCCGGTATCAAGCCGTTCACCGAGACTCTCACGTTCGCGACGCCGCTCATCGCCGCCGGTCTCGGCGTCGCTCTCGGTTTCCGCGTAGGGCTCTTCAACATCGGAGGTCGCGGGCAGATGCTCATCGCGGCCGCCGCGGCCGGTTGGGTCGGATTCTCCTTCAACCTGCCGTGGGGAGTGCACCTTTTGGTGGCTCTTGTCGCCGGCCTCATCGGCGGCGCCCTGTGGGGCGGAATAGTCGGGCTCCTCAAGGCGCGCACGGGCGCGCACGAGGTGATCGTCACGATCATGCTCAACTACGTGGCCTTCTACCTCATCGCCTACATGCTCCGCACCCCCGGGTTGCTGCAGGCGCCGGGGTCGAGCAACCCGAAGTCACCGGCGATGAAGCAAACGGCCGTGTTCCCACACCTGCTCGGGCCGACCTACAACCTCACCCTCGGCTTCATTCTCGTGATCATCGCGACGATCTACGTCTGGTACCTGCTCTCCCGATCCAGTCTCGGTTTCAAGTTCCGCGCCATCGGAGAGAACCCGCACGCCGCACGCGTGGCCGGCATCAACGTCAAGAACATGTACGTGTACGCGATGCTCATCTCCGGCGCCCTCGTCGGTCTCGCCGGGGCCAACCAGGTGCAGGGATCGATCACCACGGGCTTCGGATCGGGAATCGACGCCGGAATCGGCTTCGACGCGATCACCGTGGCACTGCTCGGGCGGTCACGGCCGTGGGGTGTCTTCGTGGCGGGCATCCTGTTCGGCGCGTTCAAGGCCGGCGGATTCACGATGCAGGCGTCGCAAAACGTGCCGATCGACATCGTGCTCGTCGTGCAGTCCCTCATCGTGCTTTTCATCGCCGCTCCGCCGCTCGTGCGCGCGGTGTTCCGGCTCCCGGCCCCATCGGTGATCCCCCGGGTCAAACCGGCAAAGGTTTCCGGCAAGAAAGCGGTGGTGACCAAGTGACTGCGGTATCCGGCAACCTCTCCACACCGTCGGCCTCGCCGGCGACGCGGATCGTGCTCGCGACCACCGTCGTGAAGAGCTGGAAGAGCCCCATTGCACTGGGGATTTTCGCGGTGCTCTCTCTCGTGCTCTTCGGCGGGTTCGGCCGCGACGGCACGAGCAGCTTCCGGCTGTCGACCGACACCGATTTCTTCCAACTGCCCGTGCTCCAGCTGCCGACTCGTCCGGCCGGTATCGTGCTGTCCGTCGTGCTCCTGCTGCTCGCCGCTCTTGCCACGTGGATTGTCTACCGGGGGCGCCGGGTCAGCGTGTGGCTCATCGTGGCCTTCACGTTCCTCTTCCTGGTCGCGTTCCTCACCTGGGCGTCCGCTGACCACACGATTCCCGTGGCCGGCCTGCTGATCGGCTCGGTCGGGTTGAGCGTGCCGCTGATCTTCGGTGCTCTCAGCGGTGTGATTTCCGAGCGCGTCGGGGTGGTCAACGTCGCGATCGAGGGTCAGTTGCTTGCCGGCGCCTTCGTGTCTGCGCTCGTCGGTTCGGCGACCAAAATGCCGTTGCTCGGTCTGGTCGCCGCCATGGTCGCCGGCGCGCTCGTCTCCTCGGTGCTTGCCGCGTTTTCCATCAAGTACCTCGTGGACCAGGTGATCGTCGGCGTCGTGCTCAACGTCCTCGTCACGGGCCTCACCAACTTCCTCTACTCGACCGTGCTCAGCCCGGCGAACGAGGTGCTCAACTCCCCGCAGAAGTTCCCGAGGATCAACATCCCGGTACTGAGCGAGATCCCGGTCATCGGGCCGGTGCTCTTCCGGCAAACGATCATCATCTACATCATGTACGTGGCCGTCTTCGTCGTCTGGTACGGGCTGTTCCACACAAAGTGGGGGCTTCGCCTCCGCTCGTCCGGTGAACACCCGCAGGCCGCAGACACCGTGGGCATCAACGTCAATCGCACGCGGTTCTGGAACGTGTCCCTCGCCGGAGCGATATCCGGCCTCGGCGGTGCGTACTTCACCCTCGGCTCCGTCGGCGGTTTCACCAAGGAGATGACGGCCGGCGCGGGCTTCATCGCGCTCGCGGCCGTGATCTTCGGCCGCTGGGATCCGATCAAGGCCACGCTCGCCGCCCTGCTCTTCGGCTTCGCGACCAACCTGCAGAGCGTGCTCGGCATCATCGGCTCGCCGGTGCCGAGCGAGTTCATGCTCATGCTCCCTTACATCGTGACGATCATCGCCGTGGCCGGCGTCGTCGGCCAGGTGCGGGGACCGGCGGCCGCCGGCAAGGCGTACGTGAAATCGTGAGCGAGATCGACTGGGATTCCCTGCGCGCTCTCGCGAACGACGCCGCAACGCACGCCTACGCTCCGTATTCGAAATTCCCCGTCGGGGTGGCGGCCATCGTCGACGACGGCCGCATCATCACCGGGGCGAATGTGGAGAACGCCTCCTACGGGCTCACACTTTGCGCCGAGTGCGCGCTCGTGTCCAGCCTGCACATGACGGGCGGAGGGCGCCTCGTGGCCTTCACGTGCGTCGACGGCCACGGCAACATCCTCATGCCGTGCGGTCGCTGCCGACAGCTGCTCTATGAACATTCCGCACCGGGCATGCTTCTCGAGACCGTCTCGGGCGTGCGAACCATCGACCAGGTGATCCCGGATGCATTCGGTCCGCGCCAGCTCGCAGAATACGAAAACTCGGGAGACTGACCGTGGCCATCGAAGCATTCGACGTCGTCGACCTCATCCGGGTGAAGCGCGATCGCGGCATCCTCAGCACGGAGCAGATCGACTGGCTCATCGACGCCTACACGCGAGGCTACGTGGCCGACGAGCAGATGTCCGCGATGACGATGGCGATCTTCCTCAACGGGATGGAGCGCCGCGAGATTCGCGACCTCACCCTCGCGATGATCGCGAGCGGCGAGACCATGGACTTCTCCGGCCTGTCGAAGAAGACCACGGACAAACACTCCACCGGCGGCGTCGGCGACAAGATCACCCTCCCACTCGCGCCGCTCGTCGCGTCGTTCGGCGTGGCCGTTCCCCAGTTGTCCGGCCGCGGACTCGGCCACACGGGAGGCACGCTCGACAAGCTCGAGAGCATTCCCGGGTGGCAGGCCAACATCGGCCCCGAGCGCATGCGCGAGATCCTCGAAGAGGTCGGCGCCGTCATTTGCGCGGCCGGCTCCGGTCTCGCTCCGGCCGACGGCAAGCTGTACTCGCTGCGGGACATCACCGGCACCGTCGAGGCGATCCCGCTCATTGCGTCGTCGATCATGAGCAAGAAGATCGCCGAGGGCACCTCCGCCCTCGTGCTCGACGTGAAATTCGGCTCAGGCGCGTTTCTGAAAGACATCGAGCAGTCGCGCGAACTCGCGCGCACCATGGTCGCGCTCGGTGAGGATGCCGGGGTCGCCACATCCGCCCTCCTCACCAACATGAACGTGCCGCTCGGCCTCGCGATCGGCAACGCCAACGAGGTGCGCGAGTCGGTTGAGGTGCTCGCGGGAGGCGGTCCGTCAGACGTGCGAGCGCTCACGGTCGCGCTCGCGAGGGAGATGCTCGCCCACGCCGGACTGCCGGATGCCGATGTCGCCGCGGCGCTCGACGATGGCCGGGCGATGGACACCTGGCGCGCCATGATCTCGGCGCAGGGTGGCGATCCGGATGCTGCGCTCCCGGTGGCCCGCGAATCGCACGTCGTGACGGCCTCCCGCTCGGGAATTCTCGTGGAGCAGC
>DMKW01000153.1:5107-5638 GCA_003454135.1 Microbacteriaceae bacterium | reverse complement strand
GCGAAACCGGGCGACGTTGTCACCGAGGGCCAGCCCCTGTTCACCCTCAGCACCGACGAGCCGGAGCGGTTTGCCCGAGCCATCGAGGCGCTCGATGGCTCGTATCGAATCGGCGACGTGGGCGACGACATCGTCACGGGCGGGCCCCTCATCGTCGAGCGCATCGGGGCCTGATGTCGGCACGCAGCTCGTTCGACTGGTGGTTTCGCAACCGCCGGACCGGCCGGATCACACTGGGCCAGGCGCCCAACCTGCCGATCCGCATCTTCGCGGCGACAACGGCCGTGGGGGTTCTCGTGCCGCGCGGCCGCGTGCGCACGGCGGCCGCCGAGCTCGCGGTAGGGGTGCTCGCGTGGTGGGCGGTCGACGAGATCGTGCGTGGGGTCAACCCGTACCGCCGGATGTGGGGAGCCGCCGCGCTCGGCGCACTCGCATTCCTCGCCCTGGGCACCCGTCGCCGCTAGCCAGCAGGCTGTGTGCGGTTTCTGTGCCCGTTTGTCGAGACTGGGCCGGCTCGCCACGGCACAAACC
>DMKW01000153.1:0-5015 GCA_003454135.1 Microbacteriaceae bacterium | reverse complement strand
GGCTACTCCGGGTCGCCGATCCGCTCGAGCGCGTCGACGATGAGCGCCCAGAACTTGGCATGGTCGAGGTCGGTCGCCGCGTAGGTCGTGCAGTCGTGCGGTGCCGGCGAGCGGAAGTCGGCCACCGTCATGCCGAGGGTGAGCGTGCCCGTGAGCTCGATGTCCAGCGGAACGCGCACGACGGTCATCACCGACGGGTCGATCACGAGGGCCACGGCGCACGGATCGTGCACCGGCGGGTACTCGAAGCCCTGCGCCTCTTTGTAGGTCTGGCCGAAGAAGTCGAGCAGCTCCACCACGAAGCGCGCGGGTGCGGTGCCGATCGCGGCGATCGCGGCCACGACATCCGGTGTCGCGAGCGCCTGGTGCGTGAGATCGAGCCCCACCATCGTGAGCTTCCACTTCTCGTTGAACACGATGTGGGCGGCTTCCGGATCGATCACGATGTTGAATTCGGCCGCGGCGCTCCAGTTGCCCGCGTGGTAGCCGCCGCCCATGAGCACGACCTCCTTGACGCGTGACGCGATGCGCGGCTCCTTGCGCACGGCCAGGGCGATGTTGGTGAGCGCGCCGGTCGGCACGAGGGTGACGGTTCCCGGCTCGCTGCCCATGATCGTGTCGATGATGAGATCGACGGCGTGGCGGGAGTCGGGAGCGAGCGTCGGCTCTGGCAGCACCGGGCCGTCGAGACCGCTCTCGCCGTGGATGGAAGGCGCGGTCTCCGCCGTGCGCACGAGCGGCCGGTGCGCGCCTGCCGCGAACGGAACCCCGGTGATGCCGGCGATCCTGGCGACCGCGAGCGCGTTGCGGGTGACCTTCTCGATCGTCTGGTTGCCGTGCACCGTCGTCACGGCGAGGAGCTCGACCGCAGGATTGCCGTGGGCAAGCAGGAGGGCTATCGCGTCATCGTGGCCGGGGTCGCAGTCGAGAATCATCTTGAGCGCCATATCGAGAAGGCTAGCGGTCAGCGCCAGCCGATAGATTTGGGGTATGAACCCAGCCCCCCAAGACTTTCTCCTGCCTCGCGGTGGAGCGAACATTACCGCCCTGCCCAAGGTCTCGCTCCACGACCACCTCGACGGCGGGCTTCGGCCCCAGACGATCATCGAACTGGGGGAGTCGATCGGGCTCGACCTGCCCGAGAACGACAGCACCGGCCTCGGCGACTGGTTCGCCGAAAAGTCGGACTCCGGCTCGCTCGTGGAATACCTCAAGACCTTCGACATCACGACCGCAGTCATGCAGACCGAAGAGGGTCTCATCCGCGTCGCTCGGGAGTTTGTGCAGGATCTCGGGGCAGACGGAGTCGTCTACGGCGAAATCCGCTGGGCGCCCGAGCAGCACGTCGCGAACGGCCTCACCCTCGACCAGACCGTCGAGGCGGTTCAGACGGGAATCGACGAAGGCATCGAAGACGTGCGCCAGGCGGGCGGGCGGATCCGCATCGGCCAGCTCATCACGGCCATGCGCCACGCGGACCGCGGACTGGAGATCGCGGAGCTCGCCGTTCGTCACCGGAATAATGGCGTCGTCGGGTTCGACATCGCCGGAGCCGAGGCGGGCTTCCCGGCCGGCAATCACCGCGAGGCGTTCGACTACCTCGCGCGCAACTTCTTCCCGACGACCGTGCATGCCGGCGAGGCGGATGGGCTCGAGAGCATTCGCGGCGCACTCTTCGACGGCCGCGCGCTGCGCCTGGGCCACGGCGTGCGCATCGCCGAGGACATCACGGTCGATCGCGAAGACGACGAGAACACCTATGTCGAGCTCGGACGCCTGTCGCAGTGGGTCAAGGACCGCGAGATCGCGCTCGAACTGAGCCCGTCATCCAACCTCCAGACCGGCGCGATCGCGCAATGGGGTGACGACCTCGTCGACCACCCATTCGACCTGCTCTACCAGCTCGGCTTCAGGGTCACGGTCAACACCGACAACCGGCTGATGAGCCGAACGAGCCTGAGCCGCGAGCTCGCGATCCTCGCCGAGACCTTCGACTACGACCTGAGTGACCTCGAGGTGTTCCAGCTCAACGCGGCGGCGGCGGCCTTCCTGCCGCTGGAAGATCGCGAAGAGCTCGTCGACCTGATCACCGCCGGCTTCGAAAGAGCGTAACGATGCCTCTCCCACCCCTGTCGGAGTCGGCGATCATCCTGGGTGCGGATGCCGCCGACTGGCGGGCGGCCGTTCGCCTCGCCGGGCGTGCGCTCGCCGCATCCGGTGCCGCGCGCCCCGGTTACGCGGACGAGATGATCAGGATGATCGACGAGCACGGGCCATACGTCGTGATCGCGCCCGGGCTTGCGCTTGCGCACGCGCGGCCCGGCCCCGAGGTGATCGCGGACGGCCTCGCGGTCGTGACGCTCGCCACGCCGGTCGCGTTCGGGCATCCGCACAACGATCCGGTGTCCGTGGTTCTGGGGCTCGCGATCAGTTCGGTCGCCACACACCTCGAATCCATCGCGGCGCTCGCGAACGTGTTCAACGATTCGACGGCGATCGCGGATCTCGCGCGCGCCACGACCACAACCGAAGTCATGCAGATCATGGGGAGCACGAAATGAAGATTGTCGCTATTTGCGGCGCGGGTATTGGCAGTTCCGGCATACTCAAGGTGAACGCCGAGCGGGTGCTGCAGCGACTCGGTCTCGAGGCGGATGTGACCGCCGCGCACATCGGGAGCCTCGTCTCCGATGCGGCCGACGCGCAGATCATCCTCACCTCGGCGGAGTTCGTGCCCGCGATCGGCAAGACGTTTGCCGACGTGATCGTGATCGAGAACTACTTCGACACCGACGAACTCTCGCGCAAACTGGAGGCCGCGCTCGGCTCTTAGGTTTCACCTATAAAAGTTGCGTTCATATGTGAGAGACTCGGTGCAGCCGGATCGTGTGGTCCCGCCGAAGGGATTCCCGTGACCGAGACAGATTCCGACCTCATCGCGCGCGGCGAGAGACGGCTCGAGTGGACGCGCTCGCGGATGCGGCTGCTCGCCGACGCGAAGACGGTGTTCGAGGCGATCCGGCCGTTCGACGGCCACCGCATCGGCGTCGCCATCCACCTGGAGCCCAAGACCGCCGTGCTTCTCGAGGTGCTCGCCGCGGGCGGCGCGCAGATCGTGGCGACAGGCAACCACGGTTCCACCCAGGACGACATCGTCGCGGTGCTTCGATCGCGAGGCATGACGGTACACGGTCGCCGTGACGACACGATCGAGACGCACCGCGCCAACCTCGCGCGGGTGCTCGAAGCGGCCCCGGACATCATCCTCGACAACGGCGCCGACCTCATTGCCGGCCTCGTCGCCCGCGGCACGGCCGGATCGATCATCGGCGGCACCGAGGAGACGACGTCGGGCGGCGACCGCCTCCGGGGGGAGCTGCAGGGCAGCGTGCCCTTTCCCGTGATTGTGATCAACGACAGCCCGCTCAAGGCGATCGGCGAGAACCGTCACGCGGTCGGTCAGTCCGTCGTGGAGAGCTTCATGCGCATCACCAACCTGATGATCCCCGGCCGCCGGTTCGTGGTGGCCGGCTACGGATGGTGCGGGCGGGGTGTTGCGCAATACCTCCGCTCGCTGGGCGGCCGGGTCGCGATCGCGGAGATCGACGAGCTCAAGGCCTTCGAAGCGGCGCTCGACGGCTACCGGGTCGCGCCCATGAGCGAACTTGCACGCTGGGGCAACACCTTCATCACCGCGACGGGCAGGCCGGGCGTTCTCGGTGCCGCGGAGTTCGCCGTTATGGAATCCGGCACGGTTCTCGCCAACTGCGGTCACTTCGCGTGGGAGATCGACACCGCGGCGCTCAAGTCGGCGGCCTCCGCCGTCGTCGAGGTGGACGACGCGATCGAACGGGTCGAGTTCGCGGACGGTCGGCACGTCGTGCTCATCGCCGACGGTCGCATGTTCAACCTCGCCGGCCGGGAGCCCAAGGGCAATTCGCTCGAATCGATGGACCTCGGGTTCCTGCTTCAGGCGCTCTCGCTCGAGAGAGTGGCGTCCGGGGTATCGCTGGCCGTCGGCGCCCAGCCGGTGCCGGACGACATCAACCGCGACATCGCGCGCCGCATGGTGAGCGCCATGTCGGCGTCGCGTTGACCGGGGGGTGACCGTGGCGAGCGAAGGTGCGGCGCCCGAGTACTCGGTGCCGGCGCTCGACAAGGCCCTCGACATCCTCGAGCTGCTGGCCGACCAGGCCGGCGGCCTGAGCCAGGCGGCGATTGCCGACGCGGTCGGCCGATCGGTCGGGCAGATCTTCCGGGTGCTGCAGACCCTCGAGACGCGCGGCTATCTCTACCGCGACAGCGCATCCGGGCTCTATTTCTTCTCGATCATGGCTTTCGAGCTCGCCAACCGGCACGATCCGGTTCGCGGGCTGCGGCAGGCCGCACTGGCCCCGATGCGGCGGCTGAGCGACGAGGTGCAGCAGTCCTGCAACCTGGGCATGCTCGAGGCCGGACGCATCCTGATCCTCGCCCAGGTGGAGAGCCCGGCGAGCTTCGGATTCCGAGTGCGGGTCGGCGCCGCGTTTCCGGTCGAGTCGACGGCGACCGGGGCCGTGCTGCTCGCGTTTGCGGCCCCGCGCGACCGGGAGGCCCTTCTCGCGGAGGTCGATGATGCCGCGCTTCTCGCGCGCGTTGCACGGGTGGCGAAGCAGGGCTTCGAACGGATGGCGGACAGCCTCCAACCGGGGATCACCGACATCGTCTTTCCCGTGATCGGCGCCTCGGGGTCGGCCGTCGCGGCGCTCACCGTGCCGTACGTGGCGACGACGTTCAGCGGGGCGCGCGCTCAGCTAGTCGAGGACCGGGCCAGGGCCGCGGCGGCGGAAATCTCGCTCGCCCTCGGCTCCAGGGTCGTCTAGGCGACGAGCGGTCGCACCGCACTCTCGAGCGTCGCCACCGTGTGTGCGGCGGCCGCCATCCGCTCGTCCGGGGAGCCGGCCACGCTCGACGCGTCGATGTACACCTTCACCTTGGGCTCGGTGCCGCTAGGTCGCACGATCACACGCGACCCG
>DMKW01000198.1:7014-9210 GCA_003454135.1 Microbacteriaceae bacterium | reverse complement strand
CTTGTGCCCCGAGGGACCGATCAGAACCCGGACTCCGAGTCCGTCGAGCAACCCGTCTCACGGGAGACCCTCCTGGCGCGCATTGCCGGTGGGGACCAGGAGGCGTTCGGTGCGCTGTACGACGACATCTCTCCGAGGGTCTTCGGCCTGATTCGCCGGCTGCTCGTGGACTACTCGCAGTCCGAGGAAGTGACCCAGGAGGTGTTCCTCGAGATTTGGCAGTCCGCGTCACATTACGAACCGAGTAAGGGTGGCGCGTCCACCTGGATCCTTACGATGGCGCACAGGCGTGCCGTCGACCGCATCCGGGCGTCTCAGTCCAGCAGGGACCGCGACGTGAGGATCGGCATCAGGGATTACGTCGCCGAATACGACAATGTATCCGAAACGGTCGAAGTGTCCATCGAGAACGAAAGGGTGAAGGAAGCCATGTCGCAATTGACCGAACTGCAGCGCCAAGCCGTCACCCTGGCTTATTACGGCGGCTACAGCCACAGTGAAGTAGCCACACTGCTGAGCGTGCCGATCGGCACGGTAAAGACGCGACTCCGCGACGGCATGATCCGCCTGCGCGATGAACTGGGGGTGGCATCGTGAGCGATCGCGACGAACTGCACCTCCTGGCCGGCGCCTACGCGCTCGGCGCGCTCGACGACGCAGACAAGACCCGGTTCGAGGAGTTTCTGCTCACGTCGGAGGAAGCGAGGGCTGAAGTGGCCTCTTTGTCTGACACGGCGGTGATTCTGGGCCTGGCCTCCGCCCCAGAGGCGCCTCCGGCCGACCTCAAGTCCCGGCTCATGGCGCAGATCGCCGCGACCCCGCAGCTCCAGCCGGTGTGCGAGCCCGTTCTGGATGCTCCAGCTGTCCACGCGGCGACGCTCTCGGCCGTGCCCGGCGCCGCGCCGTCCCCGGATGCGGCACGCGCCATCCGCAAGGCCAGCGAGTCTCCAGCGGAGGCCAGGGCCGACGCGCGCTGGTACACGCGGCCCGTGACCGTGCTCGTCGCCGCGGCGGCGGCGGTCGCCCTTTTCGTTGGCGGCAACCTGCTCGGACTCGCCAACGCGAACGACGGCCAGCAGCAGGCGGCGAGCCTCGCCGAACTGTCGGCGGCAAGCGACCTGCGGCGATCCGTGTCCACGCTTGCCGGTGGCGGCGAGGCGACACTCATCTGGTCGCTCGAGCTGCGGCGGTCGGCCGTGGTCATCGATAAACTCCCGGCCCTGCCAGTGGGCAAGACCTACGAACTCTGGTACATCGACGGCTCCGGCGCCAAACCGGCCGGCACCTTCGACGCCGTGCCATCGGGCAACACCGTTCGAGTGCTCGACGGCTCGATGTCGAGCGGGGACACCGTCGGAATCACCGTGGAGCCGAGCGGCGGATCGGACAAGCCCACGACCAAGCCGATCGTCGCCATCCCCAGCGCCTAGCGGCCGCCGCGCCGAGTCGCGCGCCGCCTCAACCTGCCCGACTGGCGTTTCTCCGGAGGTTTCGGCCAGCTGGGGCACATCAGCGCCGGAGTTGCCCGCATCCAGTTCGTTCACGACCGCGTTTGGCGCAGAAGCTCCGGAGAAACGCGGGTTGGCGGATGCTGAGGGGCGGCCGAAGGCGGCCGAGGGGCGGATGCGGCGCCCGCGCCACCGGCTATCCGAACTTGCCGGAGACGTAGTCCTCGGTGGCCTGCACGCTCGGCTTCGAGAACATCGTGTTGGTGTCGTTGTACTCGATGAGCTTGCCCGGTTTGCCGGTGCCGGCGATGTTGAAGAACGCGGTGCGGTCGGAGACGCGGCTCGCTTGTTGCATGTTGTGCGTCACGATCACGATCGTGTATTCGAGCTTGAGTTCCTCGATGAGGTCCTCGATCGCGAGGGTCGAGATGGGGTCGAGCGCCGAGCACGGTTCGTCCATGAGCACGACATCCGGCTGCACGGCGATCGCGCGCGCGATGCACAGCCGCTGCTGCTGGCCGCCGGAGAGTCCGGAGCCCGGGAGGGCGAGGCGGTCCTTCACCTCGTTCCACAGGTTGGCGCTCCGCAGCGACCTCTCGACCAGGGCCTCCGCATCAGTCTTCGAGATCTTGCGGTTGTTCAGCTTCACGCCGGCGAGCACGTTGTCGCGAATCGACATCGTGGGGAACGGGTTCGGGCGCTGGAACACCATGCCGACCTGACGGCGGACGAGCACTGGGTCGACGCC
>DMKW01000198.1:0-6803 GCA_003454135.1 Microbacteriaceae bacterium | reverse complement strand
GTCGACTTGCCGCATCCGCTCGGGCCGATGAAGGCAGTGACGGTGCGGGGTTCGATGGTCAGCGTGACATCTTCCACGGCCTTGAACTTGCCGTAGTACACGTTGAGATCGTTCACTTCGATGCGCTTGGACACGGTTTCCTTCTATTGTGCGGCGCTCAGCGGCCGAGCTTGGGGGCGAAGATTCGGGCGATGAGGCGGGCGATGAGGTTGAGGGCCATGACGATGAGGATGAGGGTGAGCGCCCCGGCCCACGCGCGGTTGATGAAGTCGGATGCGTGCGCGCCCTGGTTCGAGTATTGCGTGTAGACGAACACCGGGAGGGTCATCATTCGGTCGTTGCCGAGATCGTAGTTCATGCTCGCCGTGAGGCCGGAGATAATCAGCAGCGGCGCGGTCTCGCCGATGACCCGCGCGATCGAGAGCATGATTCCCGTCGTGATCCCGGCGATCGAGGTGGGGATCACGATCTTGAGGACGGTGAGCCACTTGGGCACCCCGAGCGCGTATGACGCCTCGCGCAGCTCGTTCGGCACGAGCTTGAGCATTTCCTCGGAGGAGCGCACGACGACCGGGATCATGAGCACGGCGAGCGCCACCGAGCCGCCGAATCCCGAACGGTAGCCGACGTTGCCGGTGACGAGCACGAAGAAGGCATAGGCGAAGAGGCCGGCGACGATCGAGGGAATGCCCGTCATGACGTCGACCATGAAGGTGATGACCCTGGCGAGCATGCCGCGACCGTATTCGACCAGATAGATCGAGGTGAGCAGACCGATGGGCACGGAAATGAGCGTGGCCACGGCGGTGATTTCGAGGGTGCCCACGATCGCATGCACGGCCCCACCGTCGGCGCCGAGCACGTTGCGCATCGACTGGGTGAAGAACGACGGCTGGATCATGCGGGAGAGCCCGTTGAGCAGCACCGTGTAGATGAGCGAGACGAGAGGCAGCAGGGCGATGATGAACGCCGTGGCCACGAGCGAGCTCGCGAGGCGATCCTTGGCTTGGCGCACGCCTTCCACGAGGTAGGAGATCACGAAGACGAGGATGTCGAAGAGCACCGTGCCGAGAAAGAGCGCGCCGACGAGGTTGTAGTGTTTCGTGCCGCCGGACATCTGCACGAGCGCGAAGACGATGCCGAGCAGCAGCCAGCTGCCGCCGAGCACCATCCACACGGTTCCCTTGGGCAGGCGCCCGGTCGTGAGGGCATTGGGCATGGGGCCTGCTGCGGTCGATACGGCCATTAGTTCGCTCCCGAGAAGGCTTTGCGACGGTCAACCGCGAAACGGGCAATCGCATTCACGATGAAGGTGATGACGAACAGCACGAGTCCAGACGCGATGAGAGTGTTGATGCCGATCCCCGAGGCCTCCGGAAACTGCAGGGCGATATTCGCCGCGATGGTGTTGGGGTTCTGCGAGGTGAGGAGGAAGAAGTTGATCACGATGGCCGGTGACAGCACCATGGCCACGGCGAGGGTTTCCCCGAGCGCCCGGCCGAGTCCCAGCATGGATGCCGAGATGATGCCGGGACGCGCGAACGGAAGCACCGCGACGCGGATCATCTCCCAGCGTGTGGCCCCGAGTGCGAGTGCGGCCTCTTCGTGGAGACGGGGCGTCTGCAGGAAGATCTCGCGACACACGGCTGTCATGATCGGCAGCACCATCACGGCGAGCACGATCGCCACCGTGAGCACGGTCTTGCCCGTGCCGGAGACGACACCGCCGAACAGGGGAATCCAGCCCAGGTTGGTGTTGAGCCAGACGAAAAAGGGCTGCACGCCCCTCGCGAGCACCAGAACACCCCAGAGACCGAACACGACGGATGGCACGGCGGCGAGAAGGTCGATGACGTAACCGAGGCTCTGGGCGAGGCGCCGCGGAGCATAGTGCGAGATGAAGAGCGCGACCCCGATGGAGATGGGGATCGCGATGATGAGGGCGATCGCCGCAGCCCAGACGGTACCGAAGACGAGAGGCCACACGTAGACCCAGAAATTCGGAGCCGAGTTCGGGAGGGCGCCGGCCCTGGCCGTGATCGCGGGCAGGCTTTGAACGATGAGGAAGACCGCGACGGCGGCGAGCAGAACGAGGATGAGGGACCCGGCGAACACCGTGCTGCCGGAAAACACGCGGTCGCCGAGGCGAACGCGGGCTTTGATCACGCCTGTTGTTTCGGTGGCCATTCCTTGTTTCCTGACGTCCGACGTTAAAGCTTAGGGTCTAACGCGCAAACTCGGCCCGGGCTGCAGAATGCGACAGCCCAGGCCGAGTGTGCATGAGCGCTACTTGATGGTAGCGATTGCCTTTGCGACCTTGGCGGCGAGATCCTTCGCGAGCGGCGATGACCCGGCCTGCGTGGCGGCGGCCGACTGGCCCTCCGAGCTTGCGACGTACGAGGCGTACGCCTTGACGAGCTCGGCCTTGGCCGGGTCGTCGTAGGTGTTGCAGACGATCATGTAGCTCACGAGCACGAGCGGCCAGGCGTTCTTGTCCGTGTTCTTGCGGTCGATCGCGATCGCGAGGTCGTTGGTACCGCGGCCGGCTGCAACGGGGGACTTGGCGACGACGTCGGCGGCGCCGGCGGCGTTGATCTTCACGAACGAGTCGCCGACCTTGAGCTGCGCGATGCCGAGGCCGGTCGCGCCGGACTCGTCGATGTACGCGATGCTGTTCGCGGCGCCCTTGACGGCGTCCGCGACGCCCGATGTTCCCTTGGCCGCGTCACCGATGGCATAGGGGTAGGTCTGCGCTGCCGGCTTGTCCCACACGGTGGGGGCGTTCGCGCTCAGGTAATCGGTGAAGTTCTGGGTCGTGCCCGAATCGTCTGAACGGTGAACGACCGTGATCGGTGCGGAGGGAAGCGTCGCTCCGGAGTTGAGCGACTTGATGGCCGCGTCATCCCACTTGGTGATCGCGCCCTTGAAGATGCCGGCGATGGTCGCGGCGTCGAGCTTGAGGTCCTTGAGGCCGTCGACGTTGTATGCGATGGCGATCGGGGAGATGTAGACGGGCAGGTCGATTGCCTTGGTGCCGGCCTTGCAGAGCGGCGACGGGGTGGCGATCTCGGTGTCTTTGAGGGCGGCATCCGAACCGGCGAAGTCGGCGGCACCGGAGATGAAGTTGGTGCGACCGGCGCCAGAACCCTGCGGGTCGTAGTTGACGGTGACCTTCGGGTTGGAGGTCTGGAAGCCGGCGATCCAGGCGGTCTCGGCCGCGCCCTGCGCGGAAGAGCCGATGCCATTGAGCGTGCCGGATAGCGCGTTGGGGGCTGTGGTGCCGGTAGAAGCGGGCGCGGCCTCGTTGGCGGCGCACGAGGAGAGAACGATGGTCGCTGCGACAGCGATCGCTGCGATGCTGCTCGCACGCGTAAAGATACGTCGATTGACGTTCACGGGGGTCCCTTCGGGAATTTCTTGATTACAGGATGAGGGTCGGGTGCTGACCCCTCAGCGAGATTACAAAGTGCGGTTAACTTGTCGCGGCCCAGACGGTTAACGAAAGGTGAACAGCGGGCAAATTCGCGGTTAGAAGATGGCCGGTCCGTGTGTTTCGACCGCGACGATGCCCCTGGTGGGGTGCGCGACAGACACGTGAAGCACCGTGAATTCGGAGGTCGCGAGCATGCCGGCCCGGCGAAGCGGGGCGTCGAGCGGCGTGCCGGTTGCACCCGCGATCTCGTCGATGATCTCGGGCAGCACCGGTCCGTGGCTGCAGAGCACCACGGCCTCCCGTTTCTCCAGGCGCTTGCGCACGACCTTGCGAACTCGCGACGTGCCGTCTTCGTAGGCGTCCTGGCTGATGCTCACCGATCGCTTGATGAGCACGCCGGTGAGCGCGGCGACCGGTTCGATCGTCGCGATGCAGCGCACCGCCGTGCTGCTGATGAGCTTTCTGGGCGCCCAGGCCGCGATCGCCGGAGCGACGCTCTCCGATTGCTCGAGGCCACGGTGCATGAGTGGCCGCGTCGAGTCCGGCCCGTCCCAGCTTCCGGGCGGCACCGCCTTGCCGTGGCGCAGCGCGATGATCGGAAAGGTGCGGGCATTGCCCGAGGCGACCCGCTCCGAGAACCGGTCGAGAACGTCGCGATCCCGTTCGTAACTGAGCATGCCGCGGGCCGACTCGATCGACATCCAGTGGAGCGCGGCGATCTCGTCGTTCGGCACGAAAGTCGATGCGGCGATCATTTCCTCGCTCACCTCCGCCGCCCAATAGAAGACGGTCTTCTCCCGCCCGCCGGGGAGCGTGTACTCGATCGTGCCGAGGGGAGCGCCGAGAGCGATCGAGAGCCCGGTCTCCTCCGCGATCTCACGAACAGCGGTCTGCGGCGGAGTCTCGCCGGGGTCGACCTTGCCCTTGGGCAGGGAGATGTCCGCGCGTTCCGCACGGTGTACGAGCAGGATGTGGGTTTCGCCGTCGACGATTCGCCAACAGAGCGCGCCGGCGGCGAGCACCATGGATGGGCCCGGCATGATCACCGAACGACACCCGATCGTTTGCGCTGGGAGATCTGTCGCATCAGAACATTCTGCATGTCTTCGAGCGGCTTGCCGTCCTCGTCGCGGTGGTGACGGGTCCAATCGCCCGCGCTGTCGAGCTCCCAGTGTGAGGTCGTGTCCGAGAGGGCGAGCTCGAACAGTTCGTCGATCTCCCGAAGATGATCGGCGCTGCTGAGCCGAACAAGCGCCTCGACCCGGCGGTCGAGATTGCGATGCATCATGTCGGCGCTGCCGATGTAGACCTGCGGGTCCCCGGCATTGACGAACGAGAAGATGCGCGAGTGCTCGAGGTAGCGGCCGAGGATGGAGCGCACCTTGATGTTCTCGCTGAGCCCCTCGACCCCCGGCTTGATCACACAGATGCCGCGCACGACGAGTTCGACCGGCACCCCGGCCTGGCTCGCCCGGTAGAGCGCATCGATGATCATCTCATCCACGATCGAGTTGAGTTTGATCCTGATTCCGGATGGGAGCCCCGCCTGGGCGTTATCCGCCTCGATCCGAATGCGCTTGAGCAGCCCGTTGCGCAGGTGCAGCGGAGCCACGAGCAGTCGTTTGAACTTCTTCTCGATCGCGTAGCCGGAGAGCTGGTTGAACAGGCGAGTGAGGTCCTTGCCCACCGTGTTGCTCGCGGTGAGCAGCCCGAGGTCCTCGTAGATTCGGCTGGTCTTGGGGTTGTAGTTGCCCGTGCCGATATGGCTGTAGTGCCGGAGCGTGCCGCCCTCCTGGCGGATCACGAGCGCGAGCTTGCAGTGCGTCTTGAGGCCCACGAGGCCGTAGACGACATGCACGCCGGCCTTCTCGAGCTTGCGGGCCCAGCTGATGTTGGCCGACTCGTCGAAGCGCGCCTTAATCTCAACGAGGGCGAGCACCTGTTTGCCGGCCTCGGCGGCTTGGATGAGGGCCTCGACGATGGGGCTGTCACCGGAGGTGCGATAGAGGGTCTGCTTGATGGCGAGCACGTTCGGATCGGCTGCCGCCTGTTCGAGGAACGCCTGCACGCTCGTCGCGAACGACTCGTACGGGTGGTGCAGAAGGATGTCCTGCCGAGCGATCGAGCCGAAGATGTCCGGCGTCGAGTTGGGCTCGAGCGGCATGAGGCTCACGCTCGTTGTCGGCACGTGCCTGCGGTACTTGAGCCGGGGACGGTCGATTTTGGTGATCTCGAACAGGCCGCCGAGGTCGAGGGGTGCCGGAAGTCGATAGACCTCGTGTTCGGTGATGTCCAGTTCGCGCACGAGCAGGCCCAGGGTGAGGTCGTCCATGTCGTCGGTGATCTCGAGCCGGATGGGCGGGCCGAACCGACGGCGCAGAAGCTCGCGCTCGAGGGTCTGGATGAGGTTCTCGGACTCGTCCTCCTCCACCTCGACATCTTCGTTGCGGGTGACCCGGAATTCGTGGTGGTCGAACACCTCCATGCCGGGGAAGAGGTCACCGAGGTGATTGGAGATGAGGTCTTCGAGCGGGATGAAGCGCAGCAGGCCGCTTCCGTCATCCGATAACTGCACGAAGCGCGAGAGCATCGACGGCACCTTGAGGCGCGCAAATTCCTCCTTGCCCGTCTTCGGGTTGCGCACCCGCACCGAGAGGTTGAGCGACAGCCCGGAGATGTAAGGGAACGGATGCGCTGGATCGACCGCGAGCGGCATCAGCACGGGGAAGATCTGGTTGGCGAAGATCTCGTCGAGGGATTCGCGGTCGGCCGGCCCGAGGTCGGCCCAGGTCTCGATGTGGATGCCGGCGGCGTCGAGGTCGGGCTTGACGAGGTCGCGGAACGCGGCCGCGTGACGCGCCTGCAGCTCGTGCGCGCGCTCCTGGATCACCGCGAGCACCTCCGTCGGGGCGGTGCCGACGTTGGTGGGCACCGCGAGGCCCGTGAGGATGCGCCGCTTGAGCCCGGCTATGCGCACCATGAAGAACTCGTCGAGGTTGCTCGCGAAGATCGCGAGGAAATTGGCGCGCTCCAGGAGCGGCAGCTCCGGGTCTTCCGCGAGCTCGAGAACGCGCGTGTTGAACGCCAGCCAGCTCAGTTCGCGGTCGAGGTAGCGCTCTGGAGGCAGCGTCCCGTCGTCCACCCAGGTTGTGTCGTAGTCGTCGTCGAGGCTGTCGGTGGCCAAGCCGGCATCGCCAAGGTACGTCTCGCTATCCATTACATCATCATCCCACTACGAGATTCCCGGCAACCGCGCTCGACGTTAACGTGCCGTAAACGCGGCCCCCGGTCCCCGTTCCCCGTTCCCCCTTCCCCCTTCCCCCTTGCCGGTCGCGCGGTCGTAAGTCGCTCGCGCGGGTGTTCGTACGGG
>DMKW01000208.1:2073-2663 GCA_003454135.1 Microbacteriaceae bacterium | reverse complement strand
CCGAAGGGGACGAGCTTCGTGACCTTGCCCGGTGCAACCTGGCCGATGGCGTGGGTGCGGGCGAAGACCTGCCACGGGTCTTCCTGCGTCGCCTTGAGCGACAGGGAGACACGCTCGCGGTCGAGGTCCACCTCGAGGATCTCGACGGTGACCTCCTGGCCAACCTCGACAACCTCTGAGGCGTGCTCGATGTGCTTCCAGCTGAGCTCGGACACGTGGACGAGACCGTCCACGCCGCCGAGGTCGACGAACGCACCGAAGTTGACGATCGACGAAACGACGCCCTTGCGAACCTGGCCCTTGGCGAGGTTGTTGAGGAAGGTCGTGCGGCTCTCGGACTGGGTCTGCTCGAGCAGGGCGCGGCGAGAAAGTACAACGTTGTTGCGGTTCTTGTCGAGCTCGAGGATCTTCGCTTCGATCTCCTGGCCGAGGTACGGCGTGAGGTCGCGAACGCGGCGAAGCTCGATGAGCGACGCGGGCAGGAAGCCACGGAGTCCGATGTCGACAATGAGGCCACCCTTGACGACCTCGATCACGGAACCGGTGACAACGCCATCCGCTTCCTTGATCTTCTCGACATCGCCCCACGC
>DMKW01000208.1:0-1963 GCA_003454135.1 Microbacteriaceae bacterium | reverse complement strand
CGCGCTTCTTGGAGAGGATGA
Organism: Microbacteriaceae bacterium; assembly: GCA_003454135.1. Classification (GTDB taxonomy): domain Bacteria; phylum Actinomycetota; class Actinomycetes; order Actinomycetales; family Microbacteriaceae; genus Lacisediminihabitans. The sequence goes on along the minus strand of DMKW01000208.1, from coordinate 1,942 downwards.
GGCGGCCTTCTTTGTCTTCCTTCTGGAGGACGAGGGCTTCGACAACGTCGCCGACCTGGACGACCTCGGTGGGGTCCACGTCGTGCTTGATGGAAAGTTCACGGGAGGGGATGACGCCCTCGGTCTTGTAACCGACGTCGAGGAGAACCTCGTCACGGTCGATCTTGACGACGGTACCCTCGATGAGGTCCCCGTCGTTGAAAAACTTCAGCGTCTTTTCGACCGCGGCAAGAAAGTCTTCAGCAGATCCGATGTCGTTGATGGCGACCTGCTTGGGTGCCTTTTCGGTCGTTACGATTGTCATGTAGTAGTTGCTCCAGGATGGACATGTGTTCGGCCGGCCGCAGCGTGGTTCCCGTGAGAACGCGTGGTGTTGATTTCCGCGACAGGCATGCGGATGTGACTTCGCAGAATTGCGACGCTCTAGTCTACCGCCCGGCCGAGGTCGGCGCCACCTCGGTAACGCGCGCCGGTGTGTTCGGAGGGTAGGTGGGCGTGCCCCGGCCCGAAGAGTCGCTCCCTCAGGGTGCCGCTCTCGTAGCTCGTGCGGTAGAGGCCGCCCGGCCGTTCTGCGCGGCGCGCTCGTGGATGTCCGCGATGGTCGCGTGAAAATCCTCGGGTGGGGAGCCTCCGACGAAGACCGCCTCGGCGCGAGCGCCGGTGTCGCGCACGACGGCGTCGTCATCCCATGATCCCTCCCACAGCTTGTAGAGCACCCTCAGATACTCGTCGGCGCGGTCGTAACGCTGGGCGTGGTCGAGTTCGTCGCCGAGCCCGAAGTTGCGGGCGGCGCCGGGCAGGTAGGAGGTGACGACGTTCCAGCCGAACCGTCCCTTGGTGAGGTGGTCGAGGGTGCTCGCCCGCCGCGCGAACGTGAATGGCGGCTCGTAGGGCGTGGAGAACGTCGCGACGAAACCGAGATGCTTCGTCACGGCCGCCATCGCCGGGATCACAAGCAGCGGGTCGTTGTTGGGAATCTGCACCGCCTCGCGGAGCGCCGTCCGCGGCCCACCTCGATAGCCGTCGTAGGCGCCGACGATGTCCGCGAGGAAACCGTGTCGAAGAAGGCCGCCTCAAGCAGCTTCGCGTTCTCCGTCCAGAACTCGAGATCGGTGTAGCGGTTCCGTGTATTGCGTGGGTGCACCCACATTCCGTGGGAAATGTGCCCGACGGTGTTCATCTCGAACAGGTTGAACGACGGCGGATTGGTCATTGCGTCCGTTCAAACACCGTCGTCACCCGTCGGTCGCGCGAATTCAGCGGCGCGCGTTCACGATGTCGCGGAGCGCGTTCGGCAGATCCGGGAAGGCGAACTGGTATCCGGCGGCAGTGAGCCGCTCCGGCAGGATCCACCGACTCTTCAGCACGAGCTCCGTCTCGGTGCGGATCACAGCCGAACCGATCTCGAGCATCCAGCGCGGTGCTGCGCTGCCGGAAGGCACGCCCAGCACGTCGCGCACTCGGGCCATGAAGCCCGCGTTGTCGGTGGGATTCGGGGAGCTGGCGTTGACGACACCGTCGATCTGGCGGTTGTCGCGCAGAAACCGGATGATGCCGAGCACGTCTGCGATGTGGATCCAGCTGAATCTCTGCCTGCCGTGCGGGGTGCGGAACGCGTGATAGGTGCCGGCCGCACGGCGGGCGGCCGTCGAGAACCACGGGCCGTCGAGCTGCGGTCCGCCGAGCCCGAGGCGGGCGAGACGCCTGAGCGGGGCGAGGGCGCTGCCGTCGCCGAGCACGATCGCCATGCGCAGGGCAATCCGTCGCGTGCCGGGTAATTCGCCGTCGAAGAGCGCCTCTTCCCACGCCTTCGCGACCGAGACCGAGAACCCTTCGCCGAGCTCGCCGGTGGACTCCGTCATGGGCCGGTCGTCGGCGTGGCGGTAGATCGTGGCCGTGGACGAGTTGATCCAGAGCGGGGGCGGCGTGGCGCAGGCGCGGA
>DMKW01000280.1:4090-5165 GCA_003454135.1 Microbacteriaceae bacterium | reverse complement strand
CCACGGCCGCGGGCATCCGTCGCACCGACGGCACCAGCAACGCGACGACGGCCGCCGCGATCGTGAATGCCGCCAGCACGATGAAGCCGTCCGTGTAACCGGACTCGAGGGGGAGTCCCGTGGAGTCCAGGTGGCTCGTCACGATGGTGCTGAAGATCGCGGTGCCGATCGCTCCACCGATGGTGCGCACGTTGACGCTCATGCCGCTGGCCGCTCCTGTCTGGTGGGCTGGCACGGCCTGCACGATGAGGCTGGACATGGCGGAGTATGCCACCCCGAGTCCCAGCCCGAACAGGCCCGACGTGGCGGCGACCTGCCAAGGCGCGGAGTGCACGAACACGAACAGCACCGCCGAGAGGGCGATCACCGCCGAGCCCACGGCGAGCTGGGCCTTGAAGCTGAGCACCGGGGCGAGCGGCCCGCTGAGGAAGCCGGCGATCGCCATGGTGACGAGCATCGGTAGGAGGAGCAGTCCGCTCACGGTGACGCTCGCGCCGAAACCGTAGCCGGTGCTCGTGGGCGTCTGGGTGAACTGCGGCAGGAAGGCGTAGGTGGAGAACATGCCTGCGCCGAAGAGGAGGGCGACGAGGTTGACGGTCCAGACTCCGGGGAGCCGCATCATCCTCATGTCGATCACCGGGTTGTCCGAGCGATATTCGACCACGATCCAGAGGGCGATCAAGATGGCGGCGAGGGCGAACAGGGCGATCACGAGAGGAGAGCCCCAGCCCCACACGTGCGCCTCGCTCAGCGGCAGCAGCAGAGCGACCAGCCATCCGGCGAGCAAACCCGCTCCTGCCCAGTTGATGCGGCCGCCCGCACGCGCGGGCGATTCGGGCACGAGGAGGAACGCCAGGATGCCGACGACCGTGGTCACGATCATCGGGATCCAGAACAGCCAGCGCCAGCCGAGGCCGCCGACGATGGGCCCTGCGAGCACGACGCCCAGGCCTCCCCCGACGGCGATGATGGCGGAGATCGCGCCGACCGCCGACGCCACACGCTCACGCGGGAACTCGTCGCGGACGATCCCGAAAGCGAGCGGGAAGATCGCACCGCCCAGCCCCTGGATGAC
>DMKW01000280.1:0-4011 GCA_003454135.1 Microbacteriaceae bacterium | reverse complement strand
GCAGAGAGCAGCCAGCCGGTGAGCACCCAGGTGACCGTCGATTGGGTGGTGGCGAGTTCGCGCTGGATCGTCGGCAGCACGGGGTTGATGAGGGACTGGAGGAGCGTGAACGATGCGGCCGCCAGGGCGAGCACCGTGAAGGTGATCCCGGGCGCGGTTCGCGTGCGTGATGACATCATGTCCTTTCGAGAGCGGGGAATCGCTCGTCACTCGCATGATGGCGAGTGGTAAAGTGGAGGGGTACCTCCTATTATACGGAGGCAACCCTCCGTTTAGCAACCCGGAAGAGACAATGCCTGACGCACCCCGCGCACCGAGTGCGGTGCCGCGCCCCCTGAGGGCCGACGCGCGCCGCAACTTCGATGCAGTGCTCGGCGCCGCCAGGGACGCCTTCGCCACGAACGGGCCGGATGCCTCCCTTGAAGACATCGCGCGCCGAGCGGGTGTCGGCATCGCCACCCTCTACCGCAACTTCCCCACCCGCTCGAGCCTTATCGAAGCGGTGTACTTCGACGAGGTGGACGCGCTCTGCCGTGCCGCCGAGGATCTCGGCGAGCTCCCCCCGTGGGATGCCCTGATCGCGTGGCTCCGGCGCTTCGTCGAATACGCCACGACGAAGCGCGCGCTGCTCGACGGACTCAATCGCGATTCGGACATGTTCCGCAACGCGAAGGACGCGATGTTCGACGCCGGCCGGCCTCTGTTGGCTCGAGCACAGGCATCCGGTGACGCGCGCTCCGACGTTGAGATCGGCGACGTGCTCTACCTGATCTCGGGCCTGCTTTCCGTCACCTACGCCACGGACGAACAGCGCGAGCGCGTGCTCGGCCTGGCCCTGGACGGCATCCGACCGCAGCGCGCCTGACCGCAATCCCCCACCGAACTACCGCGCCGTCGGGTAGACGGTGTCGATCGACTCGCGAGTTTTGACGGATTCGGATGGACACGCTTTTTCGTCCGTCCGAATCCGTCAATGTCTGAGCTGGAGAGCGATACCGTCTACCCGGCGGCGCGCCGGGCTACTCCCACTCGATAGTGCCCGGCGGCTTCGACGTGATGTCGAGCACTACACGGTTGACCCCGGCCACCTCGTTGGTGATGCGGTTGGAGATGCGGGCGAGCACGTCGTAGGGCAGGCGAGTCCAGTCGGCGGTCATCGCGTCCTCGGACGACACGGGACGCAGCACGATGGGGTGGCCGTAGGTGCGGCCATCGCCCTGCACGCCGACCGAGCGCACGTCGGCGAGGAGCACGACGGGGCACTGCCAGATCTCCTGGTCGAGGCCGGCCGCGGTGAGTTCGGCGCGCACGATCGCGTCGGCCGTGCGCAACAGCTCGAGCCGGTCGCGCGTGACCTCGCCGACGATGCGGATGCCGAGGCCGGGGCCGGGGAACGGCTGGCGGCCGACGATCACTTCGGGCAGGCCGAGCTCGCGGCCGATCGCGCGCACCTCGTCTTTGAAGAGGGCGCGCAGCGGTTCGACGAGCTCGAACTGCAGGTCTTCCGGCAGCCCGCCCACGTTGTGGTGGCTCTTGATGTTGGCGGTTCCGGTGCCGCCACCGGACTCCACGACATCCGGATACAGGGTTCCCTGCACGAGGAACTTGATCTCCGCGCCTTCGCCCTGCGCCTCGAGCACGAGCGCCTCGGCGGCGTTCTCGAAGCTGCGGATGAATTCGCGGCCGATAATCTTGCGCTTGGTTTCCGGGTCGGTGACGCCGGCGAGCGCGTCGAGAAACTGGTCGACCGCGTCGACGGTGACGAGACGCACACCCGTGGATGCCACGTAGTCTTCCTCGACCTGGCGCCGCTCATCCTGTCTGAGGAGCCCGTGGTCGACGAAAATGCAGACGAGCTGGTCGCCGACCGCCTTGTGCACTATCGCGGCGGCGACGGCGGAGTCGACCCCGCCGGAGAGGCCGCAGATGACGCGGGCCGAGCCGACCTGCGCCCGAATGCGCTCGACCTGTTCGGCAATGACGCTGCCGCTGTTCCAGTCGGCGGGGATGCCGGCCGCGTCGTGAAGGAAGTTTTCGAGCACGCGCTGGCCGAACTCGGAGTGTCTCACCTCGGGGTGCCACTGCACGCCGTAGAGCTTGCGCTCGTCGCTCGCGAAGGCCGCGACGGGGGTGGATGCGCTGGAGGCCAGCACGGCGAAGCCTTCCGGCGCGCGGGAGACGGAGTCGCCGTGGCTCATCCACGTGGTCTGCGCGTGCGGCTGGCCGGCGAGCAGGGTGCTGTCGCCGTCGACGAGGGTGACGGCGGTCGACCCGTATTCGCGCAGGCCGGTGTTGGCGACCTCGCCGCCGAGCTGCTGCGCCATCACCTGGAAGCCGTAGCAGATGCCGAGCACGGGGATGCCCAGCTGGAGGATGCCGGGGTCGAGGGTGGGCGAGCCCTCCTCGTAGACGCTCGACGGGCCGCCGCTCAGCACGATGCCGGACGGGTTCAGGGCGGCGACCTCCGCCGCGCTGATCGTGTGCGGCACGATCTCGGAATACACGTTGGCTTCCCGCACCCGACGCGCGATCAGTTGGGCGTATTGGGCGCCGAAGTCGACGACGAGGACTGGCTGCTGCGCGGTCTCGCGCTGCGTCGTCTTATTGATTTGTTGCCTCCGCTGCTATGACGTTTTCGGGCGCCGGCTGTTCGAGCTCGGCGAGTTCGTGGTGCACGCGTCGCGTGATGAAGTGTTCGACGATGAAGGAGAGGAACGGCACGACGCCGCCGAGCGCGATCTGGATAAAGCGGCTGAACGGCCAGCGCATGAGGCTCCAGAGGCGGAAGTCGCAGAACAGGTAGACGACGTAGAGCCAGCCGTGGGCGATGAGGATGCCCGTCGACAGGTTGACCGCGCGCACGGTGCCGTCCGGCACGAGGGCGACAAAACCGTTCGGTCCGCCGAGTTCGATCTCGCGGTGTATGGGCGAATACTTGAAGAGCATCTCGAGCACGAGAAGCAACAGCAGGGTGCCGGTGACGTAGGCGGAGACGCGGTAGAACTTGACTGCTCCGCGAATCGCAGGAAAGTCGGAGGCCTTGGGGCGAAGGGGCATTGCCCTAGTTTACTTGGCTCGCTTCCTCTTGCTCGCGCTCCCAGGCATCCTTCACCAAGCGGTACCAGAGGAAGATGGCGAAGCCGGCGAACACGACCCATTCGATGGCGTAGAACACGTTGAGCAGGTTCACTTCCACGTCTGAGGACGGCACTGGCGAGTAGATCGCGGTGAGGCCGCCGGCCGGTTTCGCGGACACAAGGTAGCCGCCGTAAACTCCGGCCGGATCCGCGTGGCGCCACAGGTTGATCATGCCCCCGGGCGAGATGGTGCTCAGCTTGCCTTTCTCGAAGTTGCTGTCTTGCGGCCCCTCGCCGGCGATGTAGCGGCCCGTGATCGTGACTGTCGATGTGGCCTGAGTCGCATCGATCGCGGCGAGGGCCGATTTCGCACCCTTCTCGGTGGCGGACCAGCCGACCGCGGCGACGAGCCCGGACGTGCCCGCACCACCGGGCAGATCGGCGGAGAAGTGACCGACCACCCAATACCCGGCGACGCCCTTGTTGAGGCGGTCGCTCACGAGCACGTTCTCGCCGGGAACCCAGGCCCCCGTCACGCTCACGAGCTGGGCGTTGGCGCGATCGGTGACCGGCGATTGCGGTTTCGCCACCGAGGACAGCGGTACGACCGTCTCGGTGTCGCGCTGGATGACCGTGCCGGTCGCGACACTCCTGGCGAGCTGCCATTGGCTGAGGGCGGCGAATCCCGCGGCGACCACGAGCGCGAAAACGAGCGCCGCGATCCACCGCGGACGACGAGCAACGGACCACATGTGTCTAGTACTCCGGGTCTCTCGTGCGCTCGGCATGCTGGTCCGATTGCTGCATCGCCTGTTCGATCAGGCGTTCTGCCGCGGTGGATGCCTCGACTGGCTGCCCGCCGTCGAGCCCGGCGGTCGCCGCCTGTCTCTTATACACATCTCCGAGCCCACGAGACTCCTGAGCCATCTCGTAT
>DMKW01000068.1:8271-9994 GCA_003454135.1 Microbacteriaceae bacterium | reverse complement strand
TACAAAGCGCCGGAAACATCGGGGTAGCATCGAAGGCGTGCCCAGGGTCAATTTGCCGAACTCTACAAACGACGCGTTACTGATTTTCGATGGCGATTGCGGTTTTTGCACGACGTCCGTCGGCTGGCTCGAGCGCACGCTGCCGGCGATGCCCGCGACGATTCCGTACCAGTGGGCGGATCTCGACTCACTCGGCCTCAGCACCGAGGAGGCATCCGCTCGCGTATGGCTTGTCACGCCGACGCACCAATACGGCGGACACCTCGCCGTCTCCGCGCTCCTGCGGCACCAGCCGAGCCCAATCTGGCGGTTTGCCGGTTGGCTGCTCGCGACTCCGCCGTTCTCGTTCTTCGGCGCGATCGGGTACTCGCTCGTCGCCCGTTATCGATACCTGCTTCCCGGCGGCACACCGGCGTGTGCGGTAAAACGGTGATGTGAGGTCCTTCCCGTTCCCGGCACGGTCATTGCCGGGGCAGCCCCTTCCGGCGCGAGGCGCGACGGGCGAGCTGCCGCCCCGACGACGGATCGTCGCGGAGATCCTCATCGTGCTCGGGCTGTCGCTCGGAGCGTCGGCCGTCTACTCGATCGTTTCGATCCTTGATCGAGCGACTAGAAGCCAGCCGCTCTCGCGCCAGATCGCGACCATCAACGGATCCCTCAACCCTCGCCCCCTCTTCGATCTGATCTACCAGTTTCTCGGCATCTTCTTCGACCTCGTTCCGGTCGCGCTCGTTGCCTTCCTGCTCTGGCAGGCCGCTCGGCCCCACCTCTCCCGGCTCGGCATCGATCTCGGCCGCCCCGGTCGCGACGCGCTTTCCGGACTCGGCCTGGCCCTCGCGATCGGCATCCCCGGCATCGGGGTCTACCTCGGCAGCAAGGCGCTCGGCATCGGGCTCACCGTCGTGCCGAACGCCCTCGACGACTACTGGTGGACCATCCCGATCCTCGTGCTCTCGGCCCTGCGGTCCGGACTGCAGGAGGAGGTCATCGTGATCGGATACCTCTTCGCCCGGCTGCGCGACCTCGGTTGGCGCACCTGGCCCATCATCCTGCTCGCTGCCGCCCTGCGCGGCACGTACCACCTGTACCAGGGCTTCGGCGCGTTCGTGGGAAACTTCGCGATGGGCGTGCTGTTCGGCTGGCTGTACGCGCGGTTCGGTCGCGTGCTCCCGCTCGTGATCGCGCACTTCGTGATCGACACCGCGATCTTCGTCGGGTATCCGTGGGCGGCATCCGTGTTCCCAGGGCTGTTCGCCGTTCCCGGGAAATAGCGTCCCGGGAAGTTCCCTCGCCCGCGACTGTTCCCGTTTGTCACGTCTGTGCCGGGGCGACCGGGCGCGAACGCGACAAACGGGAACAAACACGGCGGCGGCACGCCACCCGGGCGGGGCGTCAGTCGGGCGGGGCGTCAGTCGGCGAACGCCTCCGGCGGCGGGCACGCGCACACGAGGTTGCGGTCACCGAACGCGTTGTCGATGCGCCGCACCGGCGGCCAATACTTGTTGCGGATGAGGGAGCGCACCGGGTATACGGCCCGCTCGCGCGAGTACGAGTGCGCCCACTCCCCCTCGATCGCCGATTGCGCCGTGTGGGGTGCGTGGTGGAGGGGGTTGTCGTCGAGCGTCCACTCGCCCGCCTTCACGGCATCCGCTTCGCCCTTGATCGCGATCATGGCCTCGATGAAACGGTCGATCTCGCCGAGGTCCTCGCTTTCGGTCGGCTC
>DMKW01000068.1:7692-8072 GCA_003454135.1 Microbacteriaceae bacterium | reverse complement strand
CTCCGTGAGCGGACGCAGGTCGAGGATGCACTCGTGCGCCACTAGCCCGTTGTCGCCGGAGTAGAGCACCGGGTAGTGGTCGCGCAGCCGAACGGCAACGTAGTTGGCGGCCAGCACCGCTGCCCCGGTGGCCTGCTTGAGGCCGTCGGCGCCCATCATGCGCACGTAGGCCCAGCTGATGGGAAGGATGCTCGGGCTGCCGTACGGCGCCGCCGAGACGATGTTGCGGTGGTCCGGCTCCTCGAGAGCCCCGGTGCCCGTTGAGCCCTCCGGGAGCGGCCACTCGCGCTGCGCCATCGGATGCCCCGGCAGAAACTGTGCGAGGTGCGCCTTGGCCGCGACTGGTCCGACGCCCGGACCGCCGCCGCCGTGCGGGATGC
>DMKW01000068.1:6889-7488 GCA_003454135.1 Microbacteriaceae bacterium | reverse complement strand
CCGTCGACGTAGACCTGTCCGCCCGCATCGTGCACGGCCTTGCAGATCGCACCGACCTCGTGTTCGTACACGCCGTGGGTGGACGGGTAGGTGATCATGAGGGCGGCGAGCTCCGCGGCGTGCGTCTCGATCTTGGATCGCAGGTCGTCGAGGTCGACGTTGCCGAGGTCGTCGCACGCGACGACGACCACGCGCATGCCGGCGAGCACCGCGGATGCCGCATTCGTGCCGTGGGCGCTCGACGGGATGAGGCACACCGTGCGATCCGCGTCTCCGCGCGACCGGTGGTAGCCGCGAATGGCGAGCAACCCGGCGAGTTCGCCCTGGCTGCCGGCGTTGGGCTGCAGCGACACGGCGTCATAACCGGTGACGTCGGCGAGCCACGATTGCAGCTGTTCGATCAGCCGCAGATAGCCCTCCACGTCTGCCTCGGGGGCGAAGGGGTGCAGACCGGCGAACTCCGGCCAGGTCACCGCCTCCATCTCGGTGGCCGCGTTGAGTTTCATCGTGCAGGAGCCGAGCGGGATCATGCCGCGGTCGAGGGCGTAGTCATAGTCGGCGAGGTGCTTGAGGTAGCGCATCATCGACGTCTCGGAGCG
>DMKW01000068.1:4164-6752 GCA_003454135.1 Microbacteriaceae bacterium | reverse complement strand
CGAGCTCCTCGCCGAGGATCCCGGCGATCGCCCGGATGTCGTCGAGTGTCGTCGTCTCGTCCACCGAGAGTTGCACGTGGTCGTCGTCGGCGAGGTAGAAGAGATAGCCCGACTCGTGCGCACGCGCGACGAGCGCCGCGGCATCCGTCTTGGTGTGCAGTTTGAGGGTGTCGAAATAGTTGGCCGTGACGAGCGTGTGGCCGGCCTCGCCCGCCGCACGCGCGAGCAGCCGAGCGAGCCGCGTCACACGCGTCGCGATCTGGGTGAGTCCCTGCGGTCCGTGGTACACGGCATACATCGACGCCATCACGGCGAGCAGCACCTGCGCGGTGCAGATGTTGGACGTGGCCTTGTCCCGACGGATGTGCTGCTCCCGCACCTGAAGCGACAGACGGTAGGCGGGATGCCCGGCCGCGTCCTGCGAGACACCGACGAGGCGACCGGGGAGCTGGCGTTCGAGCCCGGCCCGCACGGCCAGGTAACCGGCGTGCGGCCCGCCGAAGCCCATCGGAACGCCGAACCGCTGGCTCGAGCCGACGGCGACGTCTGCGCCGAGTTCGCCTGGGGAGGCGATAAGGGTGAGGGCGAGCAGGTCGGCGGCGACGATCGCGAGAGCGCCCCTGGACTTGGCGCTGGCGAGCACGGCGGTCGGGTCCCACACCCGCCCGGAGGCTCCCGGATACTGCACGAGAATTCCGAACGCGTCGGGCAGCTCGGTCGGCTCGATCGCGGTGAGATCGAGCTCGACGAGGGTGATTCCGACCGCGCCGGCTCGGTTGGCCAGGAGCGCCTTCGTCTGCGGGAGGGTGTCGGCGTCCACGATGAACGTCCGCGGCTCGACCTTGCTCGCTCGACGGGCGAGCATCATGCCCTCGACGACGGCGGTGCCCTCGTCGAGCATCGACGCGTTCGCCGTGTGGAGCCCGGTGAGGTCGGTGATCATGGTCTGGAAGTTGATGAGCGCTTCGAGGCGGCCCTGCGAGATCTCCGGCTGGTACGGCGTGTACGCCGTGTACCAGCTCGGGTTTTCGAGCACATTGCGTTTGATCACGGCCGGCGTGATCGTGTCGTAGTAGCCGAGACCGATCATCGACCGGTTGACGGTGTTGAGGCGCGCGAGGCCTCGCAGCTCGGCGAGCGCCTCCCGCTCGGTCGCGGCCGGCGGTAGCGCGCTCTCGCTCGCCGCGCGGAATCCGTCGACGTGAATCGAGGCCGGCACGGCCGCGCCGACGAGCGCGTCGACCGACCCGTAGCCGATCGCCGCGAGCATCGTGGCCTGCGCCGCGTCATCGGTGCCGATGTGCCGCTCGGCGAAACCGCCGGTGGGCAGCGCCGCCGACCGGACGGGATCGGCCCGCGAGGCGCCCTCCACCGGCACTACTCTCCTACCAGCACGGAGTACTCGGCGTGGGTGAGCAGCGGCGGCAGCTCGGTGAAGGCCACCTTGATGAGCCAGCCCTCCCCGAACGGATCGCTGTTGACGAGCTCGGGGCTCGTGACGACCGCGTCGTTGATCTCGGTCACCGTGCCGTCGACGGGAGCGAAGAGTTCGCCGACCGACTTGGTCGACTCGATCTCGCCGACGACGGTGCCGCTCGCGACCGCCGATCCGATGGCCGGGAGCTCGACGAAGACGACATCGCCGAGCTTCTCGGCGGCGTAGGCGGTGATGCCAACGGTCGCGACGTCCCCGTCCACCTGCACCCATTCGTGCTCGGCGGTGAAACCCAGTGTTGTTTGGTCAGCCATGACTATTTGGCCTCTCTCTTGTAGAAGGGGAGTGCGACGACGGTTGCCGGGATGCGGGTGCCCCGCACATCGATGGAAAGTTGCGTTCCAGGATCGGTCAAGCCCGGCTCGACGTAGGCCATCGCAATGGGATACCCGAGGGTTGGGCTGAGCGCCCCGCTCGTGATCACACCGACCTCGGTCTCGCCCGAGTAGACGAGGTAGTCGGCGCGGCCGGCGCGTTTGCCGTCCGCTCGAAGCCCCACCAGCATCCGAGCTCCGGCTGGCGGCCCCGCCTCGACGGCCGCACGACCGACGAAATTGCCGTCCTTCGTGAGATTGACGACCCGACCGAGTCCGGCCTGCACGGGGAAGGTCTGCAGCGACAGCTCGTGCCCGTAGAGGGGCATCCCCGCCTCGAGGCGCAGCGTGTCGCGGCTCGCGAGTCCCGCCGGCACGAGCCCGTGTGACGCGCCGACGGCCATGAGCTCGGTCCAGAGCTCGCTCGCCTGGACGCTGCGTACGTAGATCTCGAAGCCGTCTTCGCCCGTATACCCGGTACGACCGACCATGGCCTCTTCGCCCCGGTAGCTGCCGAGGGTGCTCCAGTAGTACTTGAGGTCGCTCGCGTCGATCGGAAGCTGGAGCGAGCCGAGCGCCTCCATGATGGCGAGGGATTCTGGCCCCTGCACGGCGATGAGCGCGATTTCGTCGCTCTCGTCCACGACCGTCGCGTCGAATCCGGATGCCCGGGACGAGATCGCGCCGGCGGCGGCGAACCGGTTGGAGGCGTTCGCCACGACCACGAACCGCTGCTCGTGGGTGCGATAGACGACGACATCGTCGATGATGCCGCCGTC
>DMKW01000068.1:3166-3963 GCA_003454135.1 Microbacteriaceae bacterium | reverse complement strand
GCTTCCGGTCCGCTCACGAGGATCTCGGCCATGTGGGAGAGGTCGAAGAGCCCGGCCGCGGTGCGCACGGCGTGGTGCTCGGCGAGGTCGCTCGAGTAGCGCACCGGCATCTGCCAGCCGGCGAAGTCGGTGAAGCTCGCCCCGGCATCCACATGGATCTGATGAAGGGGGCTGTACTTCTCTATTGCGGTGCTATCGGTCACAGAGTTCTCCAGGCAAGCGCGGTCGGATGCTAAGAACTCCCCCTCTGTCATAGGCCTGAGAGCTTCACCGGCCCGAGGGCCGACTTTCACCGTGGGCGAGGAATCGACGGTGAGTCCTGCTTTTCAGAGTGGCCTGTTCGATGCGGTACACGTACCTGAGAGATTGGCGGGGAGAATTGCTCCTTCGGTGCCGGGCAGACGTGCCCCGGCTCTCCCGCATCGCGTTGAGCGGCCCGATGTTCGATTGTGCAGCCAGCCTACCAAGGTGGCTCGTCCCAAAGCGACGCTTCGGGGCTCGACTCGGGCGACGACTCAGCGGCGGGGTGGGGCGGTCGAGCGTCGCACCACGAGTTCGAATGGCGCGGCTTCGAAGGTTTCGGCGTGCTCGCGACCGTCGAGTTCGGCGAGCAGCACTCGCGTGGCGTCGACCCCCTGCTGGTATGGGTTCTGACTGATCGTCGTGAGGCCGAGCGCGTCGCCATTCTCGTGGCCGTCGATTCCGATCACGGAGATGTCGCCCGGAACGGAGAGACCCTCCTCGGCGATTGCGGCAAACGCGCCGAATGCCATCGCGTCCGATGCGGCGAAGACGGC
>DMKW01000068.1:0-2991 GCA_003454135.1 Microbacteriaceae bacterium | reverse complement strand
GCCCGGATCGAAGACGAGGCACAGTACGACGAGAGCATCGATGCGCTTGCGCAGTATCGACCGGTGGAAGACACGTTCCCGGTCTCCTCCCCGCCCGCCGAGATTGTAGAGGATGAGGTCATATCCCGCTTCACGCAGCTGGGCGTCGATGCCCTCGAGCACCTTCACGTAGAACCACCGGTTGATGAGGGGCACGAGCACCCCGATCGCCCGGTTGCGGCCGGTCGCGAGCCCTGCGGCCACCGACGACGGGATGTATCCCAGTTGGTCGGCCGCCCTCTGCACCGACCTGGTCGTCGATTCCGAGACGCTCGGCAGCCCTCGGAGCGCGCGGGATACCATCGACTTCGACAGCCCCGTCGCGCGTGCGATTTCCTGGATACCGGTCACGATGCCCAAGTTATCCCATCAGACTCGGTCCTCATCGGCCGCGGTCTGGCGGAGTAGCTTTTCGGGCCGAGCCTCACGGGATGCGCCACGACTCCGGGCCGACGCCAAAGGGCTGGATTCCTACCGTCGTCACGGAGACGGCGTAGCCTGTGAGTTGCGCCGCGATCCACGCGGACCCAGCGAAGGGCTGCGCATGACCGACGAGCCGCCCACCGATTCCGGCGATTCAGGGCCGACCGCGAACCCTCCCCCGCCGAAGGCGGGCGGCAAGGCCAAGGCCTCGAAGGGCAAGGGGCGCGCGCCGGCCGTCAAGGGTCAGCCCCGCCCCGGCAAGCGTCGCCAGTCGCGCTAGACCGCGGGCAACCGCGCGGCAGTTCGTCGTCAGCGCGCCCGCCGGAACCACCGCGCCGACAACGGTCGGGCGCGCTGACGGACTACCGGGCCACTAGTTGCTGAAGCGGAACTCCACGACGTCGCCATCCTGCATGACGTAGTCCTTGCCCTCGATGCGAGCCTTGCCCTTCGCGCGGGCCTCCGCGATGGAACCCGTGTCGACGAGGTCCTGGAAGCCGATGACCTCGGCCTTGATGAAGCCTTTTTCGAAGTCGGTGTGGATCACGCCTGCGGCCTGCGGGGCCTTCGCTCCCTTCGGGATCGTCCAGGCGCGCGTCTCCTTCGGTCCGGCAGTGAGGTAGGTCTGCAGGCCGAGGGTGTCGAAGCCGATGCGCGCGAGCTGGTCGAGACCGCTCTCGGCCTGGCCGGTGCTCGCGAGCAACTCCGCCGCGTCCTCCGGGTCGAGGTCGATGAGCTCGGACTCAAGCTTGGCGTCGAGGAAGATCGCCTTCGCCGGGGCGACGAGGGCCGCGAGCTCGTCAAGCTTCGCCCGGTCGCCGAGAATCTGCTCGTCCACGTTGAAGACGTAGATGAAAGGCTTGGAGGTAAGCAGCCCGAGCTCGCGGATCGGCTCGGCGTCGATCGTCGAACTCGACAGCGGCTTGCCGTCGTTGAGAAACTTCTGCGCGGCGAGCGCGGTCTCGAGAACGATCGGCTCGGCTCGCTTGGTCTTGACCTCTTTTTCGAAGCGGATGACCGCCTTCTCGAGCGTCTGCAGGTCGGCGAGGATGAGCTCGGTGTTGATGGTCTCCATGTCGGATGCCGCGTCGACCTTGCCGTCGACGTGCACGACATCCGGATCGGCGAAGCCCCTGATCACCTGCGCGATCGCGTCGGCCTCGCGGATGTTGGCGAGGAACTTGTTGCCGAGTCCCTCCCCCACCGACGCGCCCTTGACGATGCCGGCGATGTCCACGAAGGAGACGGGAGCGGAGAGGATGCGCTCGCTGCCGAAGATCTCTGCGAGCTTGCCGAGCCGTGCGTCGGGCAGGTTGACGACGCCGACGTTGGGCTCGATCGTGGCGAATGGGTAGTTCGCCGCGAGCACCTGGTTCTTGGTGAGGGCGTTGAAGAGGGTGGACTTGCCGACATTGGGCAGACCGACGATTGCAATAGTGAGAGCCACGGGCCCCTAGTCTATGGCGCGGATCGCATNNCGGGTCACCGCCCCTCGTCGGCCTCATTCGCCTGCTCCCGGATGTCGCGCACGAAGAGTCGGATCGCGTCGGGCTGCAGTTCGAGGCCGATCGAGCGGCTCCGGTTGAGCACGAGTCCGGCCCCCGGCGGCATGGAGACGAGCAACAGGCGACCCATGATCGTGAGGGAAAAGGCCGCGAGCTCGGCGAAGTCCCCGATCTGGTCGAGATGCGTGAACGCGGCGAGCATCGACGTCCCGTTGTTGTCGAACAGGAGCGGCTGCAACTGGCTCAGATTGTGCGAGACGGGGGTGCCGCTCGGGATCACGACCCGGCTGTCGGCGAACACTCGCAGCACCGCCTCGCCGGTGACCCGGTCCGCCTGGGCGAGCACGATCATCCGTTCGAGCTCAGTCGGCTCGCGCACTGCTTCCATCAACCAATCCTAGGTTTCTGGTCGGCGAGCGATCGTGCGGGACGCGAGACGGCGACCGGCACGCTGACTCGATTGGTATGCGCGGGTCGCGCAGGCCACCGTCGGTCGCGCGTGAGAGCATCAAGCCGTGACATTGAATTTCACCGCGATCGACTTCGAAACCGCCAACTCGTCGAGCGCGTCAGCGTGTTCGGTGGGGCTCGTGAAAGTGCGCGACGGTGTCGTCGTCGACAAGGCGGGGTGGCTCATCAAACCGCCGCTCGGCCACGATCACTTCAACGAGTGGAACACCCGCATCCACGGCATCATGGCGCCGGATGTGGTCGACGCCCAGCTCTGGAGCGAGCAACTCCCCGGCCTTGTCGCCTTCGCCGACGGCGACCACCTTGTTGCCCACAACGCCGGATTCGACATGGGGGTGATCTCCGCGGCGTGCCGCGCAAGCTTCGTCGACGTGCCCGAGTTTCGCTACCTCTGCAGCCTGCAGGTGGCCCGCAAGACCTACAACCTCGAGTCCTACCGATTGCCGGTGGCCGCGATGGCCGCGGGATTCGAGGACTTCGCCCACCACGACGCCCTCGCCGACTCCGAGGCCTGCGCCGCGATCATCGTGCACGCCGCGCGGCGCCACGACGC
>DMKW01000114.1 GCA_003454135.1 Microbacteriaceae bacterium | reverse complement strand
CGCACTCGGGCTGTCAACGCCTCCCGTCGGGCCGCGGTGGCCGACTGCGGGCGTTGCAACCAGTCGTAGAACCCTGACGTGGAAACGGCCAGCCAGAGGCACATCCTCCACACCGGGTTCGTGTTCTCCGACTCGGTCTTCCGGGAATCGATGTACTCGTACTTGCTCACTACCGCTGCTCCCTCGCGAAGTAAGCCGTTGCTTTTTTCAAGAACGCGGTCTCCGCCCGCAGTTCCTGGTTCTCCCGTTCGAGTTCTTTGAGTCGGGCACGTTCGGTGACCGTCAGCTCTGTCTCGGTCCCGCCATGTGCTTCGCGGTACTTGATCAACCAGTTCCGCAAAGTCTCGGAGCCGACACCGTACGCTTCGGCAACATCCACGTCTCCTTCCCCGGCCAATGCTTCGCAAGCCATTGAGGCGCTCCGCATCGCTATCGCCCAGGCCAGCTCGGCGGGCAGCCTCGACCCGCAAGCGGCAGCCGACCTCAATCACAGACTGGATGACCTCACTCAAAGCCTAACCAAGACACCGCCGAACGACGGGAACCAGGCGACGCCAACCGCCGGGTCGCTGACCTGAATCATCACATCGCCGACCTCGTCAAATCCGGAATGCTGACCGCAAGCGGTCAGCAAAGCCTCGCTGTCGCTATTTACCAACTGGAACGTTTCGTTCCGCCAGCTGCCTAGCACTGCCAGCTTGCCGAAGCACGGCCCGGAAGCGACGCGCTACCCCGGACACCTGCATCGGGCGCCGGACGACAAGGCTCGACACGCCTATCGACGGCGTTCGCTCAACGCGACATTCACAGTCTCGTCCAGCGACTCCTTGCGTCGCTGGCGGTCGAGGCAACGCCAGTCAGAATGACTGCATGATGTGCAGTAACGAGCGCCTCTTGCGACGACAGGCGTTGTGCCCAGAGCAGCATTTCTGACCCGACCGAACCGGCGTCCTCGCCGCAGGTTGGGACCAACGGCGAGCGCTCGCTCCGCCCCCAGGTTGGTTGGACGTATCCGAGGAAAACAGCTGGGGTGCACTTTCTATTAGGCGATGATGGGAAACAAAGCCTTACATGCCTGTTTCGAGGGAGTGTCTGGCTGCAGGCCTTCGCGGCGTTTGGCCGGGCGCGCGATGCGCGCGGCGATCAGGGCGGCGAGGCGCGCCTGGGGGATGTCGGCTCTGGTAAGTCTGCGGCTGCGTCGGGCAAGTTCGTGGAGGTGTGCCGCGGCGTCGCGGCGCGAAGCGCGCAGGCTGTTCTGATCCAGTTGCCAGCCGCCAATCTCTTCGGCCGGGTAGGTGTTCGCGATCTCCAGCAGCCGGTAGATGTCCTCGACGTCCCGGTCCTCTTTTCGGGATGCGTAGGCGTGGGCCTTGATCACCACGGCCAGCTCCACAGTCGGCACCCTGACGACGAACTCCAGCACCGTCCCGTCAAGCATGGTCGTGGCGGTCTCGATCGTGATCGGGTCCGCCGCCAGCGCGGAGGCGAGGCCCGGCGCGGAGTCGAACGCCCGCCCGCCGTACTCGCTGGGTCGAAAGCGGCCGTCGAGGGATGGCACGAGCAAGTCAACCGACAGCTCAGGCACTAGCGTGCCCGGGACGGCGAGCTCGGGCACCGCCTTGCTGTAGCTGTTGCCGGCGGTGGCGGTGTAGCCCCGGGCGACGAGCCGGTGGTGCAGGATGCCCGAGCCGGCCAGCTCGGTCGTGATCGCAGTGTCCGCGTCCCGTGTGCGCCGGGCGGGGACTCCAGGGACGGGGAACGCGGTCAGCAGAAGGGAGGTCATCTGCCCGCCGATGATGCGCACGTTCTGGTCCGCGGTGATCTCGGCCACGTCCGCAAGCGCGTGTAGCGACAGCTCGTCGGCGCGGGACGTGGCGACCAGCTCCGCACGGCGCCTCAGGACCACAACGGCTCCCGTAGAGCGCGGTCTCGCAGCCGCTCGACCGCGGGGGCGACGTCCCCTCCCGGGGTGCGGGCGAGATCCCACGCCGCGATCAGGGGGTCGGCGTATCGGCGCCCCCCGCCATCTGCGGTGGGCCAGGTGCGGGACATCGGCAGGATGGTCGGGTCGCGGGCCACGCGCAACTCTACGGTCGCGTCGGCGGCGCGCACCGCCGCGAACCCGTGCTCTTCTAGCGGCGGTTGCTCTGCGACGTAGGCGGTGATCCGGGAGGGGCGCCGCCAAGGGGCGTAGAAGTCTGCGGCGACATCCCCGGATAACGCCAGACCGGCGCTCGGGGACTTCCCGACCGCGCGTTCCAGGCGCTCGAGCTGGTCGAGGACCTCGCCGGTGGCCGTCCAGAAGGTCGCCAAGCCGCGCGGTCCTGGGTACTCGGTGGTGAACCTGTCCCAGCAGCTGGCCCGGTCCGCAGTCGTCCACCCGTCCGGGGTGCGCTCAAGGAGCGGTTCCAGCAGGGGGAGCTGTTTGCCGACAGCAACATGGGAGACTCCGATCCGGCGTGCGATCTCCGACTGCGACATCGGCCCTTCGGCGGCCAGCGCGAACAACCGCAGCGCGCCGAGTCGCGCCCAGCTGGTCCGCCCCGGCCGCGGCAGGGCGCCTGACCGCTCGCCCTCCGCATTGTGCAGCTCACCGAGGAAGGACACGACTCCGTCCTGCAGGGCCGCATAGGACACGCGCGGGTCCTGGCTCGCGGCTTCGACCAGTGCCGCGCCGGCTCGCGCGACAACGAAGAGCACTCCGTCGCGACGGTTCTCCTTCAGCGCCGCTAGTGCCCGATCGAGCTCCGCGGGGCTCGGAGAGTGGCGCAGCACCAGCACCTGTCGGCGCGACCACTGCCCGTCGCCCGCGCTGATCTCCACCTCGGCGCTGCCGGTCACCCGCCTATCCAGCCCGACATCCAGCAGCAGCTCGACGCCATCCGCGCTCTCCACAACCATGCTTGTAACTTACCTAGAAAATCGCTATTTCAGTTACAAGTGTTACGGCGCGGCTAATGATGCCTATGCGGCTGCGGCCTGGGAGAGCGCACCGCCCCAACGACA
>DMKW01000015.1:5914-9814 GCA_003454135.1 Microbacteriaceae bacterium | reverse complement strand
GCCTCATCCAGGAAGAGCACTCCGTGCGAGGCGCGCGCGGCGGCGCCCGGCCGGATCACGCCGGACCCTCCGCCCACGAGCGACGCCGCGGTTGCCGTGTGGTGCGGCGACTCGAGCGGAGGTCGCGTGACGAGCGACGACCCGACCGGCAGGCCGGAGAGCGACCGGATGCAGCTCACCTCGAGGGCCGCCGCGGCGTCCAGGTCGGGCAGGAGACCGGGCAGGCGGGCCGCGAGCATCGTCTTGCCAGCACCCGGCGGCCCGAGCAGGAACATGTGGTGTCCCCCGGCGGCCGCGACGACCATCGCCTCGATCGCGTCTTCGTTGCCGACAACGTCTGACACGTCGAACTGCTCGACCGGGTCGGGCGCCGGCGCGGACACGAGGATGGGGTCGACCACTTCCCGTTCGAAGTCCCCGCCGTGCCAGATGGCGGCGTCGCGAAGACACGCGACTCCGACGACCCGCAGGCCGGGCACGAGGCTCGCCTCGTCCGCGTTGCCGGTGGGAACCATAACGGTCGCCGCTCCTCCGCGCACCGCCGCGAGCACGGCCGGCAGGATTCCGGGGACCGGACGCAGGCGTCCGTCGAGCCCGAGCTCGCCGAGGTGCACCACGCGTTCGACCGACTCGACGCCCACGGTTCCCGCCGCTGCGAGCACCGCCATCGCGATCGCGAGGTCGAATCCCGATCCGTGCTTGGGAAGCGCGGCCGGCGAGAGGTTGACCGTGATCTTGCGGTTGGGCAGCCCGCATCCGGAATTCGTGGCTGCCGCCCGCACCCGGTCCTTGGCCTCGTTGAGCGCGGCATCCGGCAGCCCGATGAGAACGAAGGCGGGCAGGTTGCTCGAGATATCGGCCTCGACGTCGACGAGTGCGCCCGTGAGCCCGAGCAGTGCAACGGCCGTCGTGCGCCCGATCGGCATCAGAACACTCGCCGGAGGTGTTCGATCTGTGCCGCGCCCCGCGGAGGCGCGACGACGGCGATCGCGTCGATCCTGATGCGGCTGTGGCTGCCGGGGTGGGCTTCGCACCACGCGGCGGCCAGTCGGCGAAGGCGAGCGAGCTTCTGCGAGGTGATGGCCTCGAGGGGATGCCCGAACGCGATGCTCGAGCGCGTCTTCACCTCGACGAAGACGGTCTCGTCGCCGTCGACGGCGACGATGTCGATCTCGCCTTGAGCACACCGCCAGTTGCGGTCGATGACGCGGTAGCCGGACTCGACGAGGGCTGCCGCGGCGAGCTCTTCGCCGAGCGACCCGAGAATATCCTTCGCGGCCATGACCACCTCCGATGACGAGGATGGCGCGAAGCGGCCGATGCGGTGCCGGGATGCGGCGACTGGCGGCAAAGCCGGGCTCGCGCGGTCGCGGGTAAGGAGAGGACGGCCCGACCGGAGGCGAACCGATCCGCGGCCTCAGACGATGGGCGGTCTCATCCGGCCAGACGGCTCCACAGGAACTCGTAGATGAGCGCATTCAGCCGCGCGGTGTGCGCGTTGTCGACCGCGCCGCCGTGCCCGCCCTCCGAGTTCTCGTAGTACAGCACGCCGGGGATGCCCATTCGCTGCATCCGCGCGGCCATCTTGCGCGCCTGCACCGGCCCGACCCGGTCGTCGCTCGTTGCGGCGTAGAACAGCACGGGCGGGTAGTGCACGTCGTGCCGCACGAGCTGGTACGGCGAGAAGGCGCGGATGAACTCCCACTCGGCCGGGTCATCCGGATCCCCGTATTCGGCGATCCAGGACGCACCGGCGGACAGGTGCGTGTAGCGCTTCATGTCGAGGAGCGGAACGCCGCAGACGATCGCGCCGAAGAGCAACGGATAGCTCGTGAGCATGTTGCCCACGAGGAGCCCGCCGTTGCTCCGCCCTTCGCAGCCGAGCCGCGATGGAGTGGTGACGCCGCGCGACACGAGGTCGCGAGCGATCGCGGCGAAATCCTCGTATGCGCGGGGCCGGTTCGCCGTGAGCGCCGCCCTGTGCCATGCCGGACCGAATTCGCCCCCGCCGCGGATGTTCGCGAGCACGAAGACTCCCCCGCGCTCGAGCCACGCCCGACCGACCACTCCGCTGTACTCGGGCAGCCGCGACGCCTGGAAGCCCCCGTACCCGGAGAGCAGGGTCGCGTGGGTGCCGTCGAGCACGAGCCCTCGAGCCGCGACCTGGAAGTACGGAACACGCGTGCCGTCATCCGATACCGCCCAATGCTGGTGCACCTCGAGTCCGTCGGCGTCGAAATATGCCGGGGACGACCGGATCACCTCCGGCTCGACCGAGCCGATCACGCCGCGCAGCACCGACGACGGGGTCGTGAATCCGGTCGCGTGCAGCCAGAATTCGTCTGATTCGTCCGGGTCGGTGTCGATCACGCGCACGGTGCTCAGGGCCGGCACGCCGGCGAGCGACGACCGTGACCACCCGGTGGACGGGTCGAGAACGACGAGCGTGGACGAGACGTCGACGAGCAGGGTGAGGATGAGGCGGCTTTCGGTGAAGTCCAGGTCCTCGAGCGCCGTGTGCTCGTCGGGCACGAACAGCACGTCGAAGTCGCGCCCGCCCGCGAGGAAGTCGTCGAGGCGGATCGCAAGGAGGGCTCCCGTTGGGTGTACGACGTCGCCGATCGTCCAATCCGAGCGCGGGTGCACGAGCAGCCACTCGCGGCGTAGGGTGACGTCCGCGTCGTCCGGCACCTCGATGTGCACGAGTTCACCGTCGACGAGCAGGAGCGTGCGGCTGCGATAAAAGTCGAGGTGCTCCACGACGAGGTCGCGCTCGAACCCCGGCGTGTGCTGGTGGATGCCGGCGACCTCGAGGTCGCCGGTCGTCACCTCGTGCACGAGCTCGGCGTCCGCCAATCGCTGCCCGCGGCGGAGCCGGCGCACCTCGCGCGGATAGCTCGAGTCGGTCAGGCTCCCCGGCCCGAAGTCGGTGCCGAGGAAGATCGTGTCGCGGTCGATCCATGAGTAGACGCTCTTGGCCGTGGGCAGGACGAATCCGTGCTCGACGAACGTGCGTGTCTCAAGGTCGAACTCGCGCACTGTCACCGCATCCCCGCCGTCGGGCGAGAGCGCCAAGAGGGCCCGGGTGTAGTCGTGCGGCAGAAGCCTCGCCCCAGAGAACACCCACTCTCTCCCCTCGGCCGTGCCGAGCGCGTCGACGTCGAGCAGCACATCCCATTCGGTGTCAGCCGAGCGGTAGCTCTCGAGGGTCGTGCGTCGCCACAGTCCCCGAGGATGCTCGTGGTCGCGCCAGAAGTTGTAATAGTGATCACCGCGGCGGCTCACGATCGGAATGCGTTCTGTCGAGTCGATCACCTCGAGCAGACGCGCGGCGAACGCGGCGAAGGCCGGCGACGCGAATTCGTCCATCGTGCGCCGACTCTGATCGGCGGCCCACGCGAGCTGCTTCTCGCCGTGAATCTCTTCGAGCCAGAGATTCTCGTCGGTGTCGTCCCGTGCGATCGTCATGCGTCGAGCCTAAGCGGGCGGGCGAACCCTACTCGTCGAGCGCGAGTTCCTTCGGCAGCTCGAGTTCCTTCGCCGAGAGCTCCTCGACGTTGACGTCTTTGAACGTGAGCACGCGCACGGACTTCACGAACCGGTCGGAACGGTACACGTCCCAGACCCACACATCGTTCATCGTGAGTTCGAAGTAGAAGTCGTGATCGGTGTCCTGGCGAACGAGTTCGACCTCGTTGGCGAGGTAGAACCGCCGCTCGGTCTCTACGACGTAGCGGAACTGGGACACGACATCCCGGTACTCCCGGTACAGCGCCAGCTCGACCTCGCGGTCGTAGTCTTCGAACTCGTCTTCTTCCATGCTCCGACAATCCTAGCGCGGTGCAGCATGGGAGAATCGCGAAGCGATCCGCGACCGTTGCTGCCCGGGCGCCCGCGACG
>DMKW01000015.1:3153-5883 GCA_003454135.1 Microbacteriaceae bacterium | reverse complement strand
GCGACGTCGGGATGACTACTCGTCGGGGATTTCGGCGCCGGCGTGCAGCCACGTGCGCCGGTGAAAGTCGGTGGCACCGAGCCTCGCGATTGCGGCGAAGTGGTCGGCGCTGCCGTAGCCCTTGTTGGACGCCCAGCCGTAACCCGGGGTGCGCTCGTGCGCCGAGATCATGAGCCGGTCACGATGCACCTTCGCTACGACGGATGCCGCGGCCACCGACGCGCAGTCCCGGTCGGCCTTCGTTCGCGTCTGCACGACGAGCTTCGACGTGAGTGCCGGGGAGAGCCAGTCGTGGGACCCGTCGAGCAGGATCACCGATTCGCGGATGGCGGCCCCGGCCACGTGCAGTTGGGCGAGGGCCCGCTTGCCGGCGAGACCGAGCGAGGCGATGATGCCGACCGTGTCGACCTCGATCGCCGTCGCGAGGCCCACGGCGGAGTACAGCGCCCAGCCCGCGGCGAGAGGCGCGAGTTCTTCGCGCCGCTTCTCGGAGAGGAGCTTCGAGTCGCGGAGCCCGGTCGGCATGGCGCCGACCCGCGCATCCACGACGCACAGCCCGACGGCTACCGGCCCGGCGATCGCGCCCCGGCCGACCTCGTCGCAGCCGATCACGAACCGGGCTCCCCCGCCGTGCAGGAGGGCCTCTACGTCGAGGGTGGGGTCTGTGACAACCACTTACTGGGAGGCCCCCACGCCACTGAAGACTTTCGGATAGTCGTCGAGCCACGTCCAGTGGCCCGCGGGCCAGGTGATCACGAATGCGCGGCCGACCACGTCATCCATGGGCACGAAGCCCTTGCTCGGGGTGTCGGTGTTGAAACGGGAGTCCGCCGAGTCGTACCGGTTGTCGCCCATCACCCAGAGCGCGTTGGCGGGCACCGTCACGGAAAAATCGTTGGCCGACACCTTGGTCACTCCGGTCGGGAGCTTGAGGTACGGCTCTGCGAGTGGCACGCCGTTCACGGTCATCTGGCCGAACGCGTTGCAGCACGCCACCTTGTCGCCCGGCAGGCCGATCACCCGTTTGATGAGGTGATCGTTGCTGTCCGGCGCGCTGAGCCCGACAACGGAGAGAACCCAATCCACGCCGGCGGCGAAGGCGTTTTGCGTCACGGGAACGCTCGGCGGCAGCCAGCCGCCCGGATCCTTGAACACGACGACGTCACCGCGCTGGACGGGGACGAGCCCGGGAACGAGTTCGTTCACGATGATGCGGTCGTTGACCTGGAGGGTGTCCTGCATCGACTCGGACGGAATGTAGAAGGAGCGGATGAGGAACGCCTTGATTCCCACGGAGATGATGATTGCCGCGAGGAAGATGAGCACAATGTCTCGGATGAAGAGCCTGACGCCCCGTGACTTGCCGCGCTTCTGGTCCTGCACGTCGTCGACCGACGTGGCTGGATCGATGTGTGTCATTAAACCCCTGAGCTCCCCATCATTTTAGGTGCTCGTGAGCTGAGGAAAAACTACGCTCGGACGCCGCGCCCGGTGCCGGCTATCGGGTGACGCGGTACATCACGACGCCGTGGGCGGGAACGACCGCCGAAATCGGGCCAGTGGTGGTGAGCTCCTGTGCTGACCACAGGTCGCGGATTGCGAATCCTGGCGCGCTCCCGAGACCGATCCGGGACGTGGTCGTGTCGATTGTTGCCTGGCTGTTCGTGGAGTTGAACAGCACGACCGCTCGACCGCCTCCCGCGAGCGGCTTGCTCAATACCCACAGGCCGTCACTGCCAGCCGGCCCGTCGTTGTTTGCGATGGGAACGGCCTGCCTGCCGAGCCGGTCCTGGTCGACAGCGATGACCTCACGATTGGAGTAGATCGCCAGGTCGGCTCGACTGATGGTGCGCAGATCGGTTCCAGAGATGAGCGGCGCGGCCATTGCCGCCCACAGGCTGAATTCGGCGCGCTGCTCGATCGCGCTCATGCCGCCATTGCCGATTTCGAGCATGTCCGGGTCGTTCCACCCGCCAGGCTGCGCGAAGGCGGAGAGCCGCACGTTCGCGCGGAAGATGGCGAGCATGGAGGCGTAGCTGTCTGTGATGTCCGTGGTGGTGCGCCAGGAGTGCCCCACCCCCCGGCCCCAGGTCCACGGCTCGTTCACCCCCCATTCGCACAGCGAGTAGACGATGGGCCTGCCGGTCGCGGCGAGCGCGTCGCGCATCGCGACGTAACGGTGGACGTATTGCCCGGTCGACTTGCTGTCGGCGTGGTTGCAATTGTCGTACTTGAGGTAGTCGACACCCCACTCGGCGAAGGTGCGCGCGTCGAGGCGCTCGTGACCGAGACTGCCCGGGTAACCGGCGCACGTGGCCGTGCCGGCGTCCTCGTAAATGCCGAGCTTGAGTCCGCGCGCGTGGGCGTAGTCGGCGACCGCCGCGATTCCGCGCGGAAATTTGGCAGGGTCTGGAACGAGCCGTCCCGTGCGCAGATCCCTCTCGTGGGCCATCCAACAGTCGTCGATGTTGACAAAACGGTAGCCGGCCGCCGCGAGGCCGTTGGCCACCATCGCATCCGCGGTCTGCTCGAC
Organism: Microbacteriaceae bacterium; assembly: GCA_003454135.1. Taxonomy (GTDB): domain Bacteria; phylum Actinomycetota; class Actinomycetes; order Actinomycetales; family Microbacteriaceae; genus Lacisediminihabitans. Next base: position 3,350 of record DMKW01000015.1, on the reverse strand, counting down.
GAGCTCGGCGCTCACGTCGCACCCGAAGGCGTTCCAGTCGTTCCAGCCCATCGGCGGGGTCGATGCGAGGTCATCGGCGAGTCGGGTCCCGGGCGATGGCACGACAGCGTGGGGCAACTCGGCCGACGCGTGACCGATCAGCACGATGCAGCACGCGATGACAAGAGCCGTCGCGATGCGAATCGATTGCAGGCCGA
>DMKW01000015.1:717-3016 GCA_003454135.1 Microbacteriaceae bacterium | reverse complement strand
ATACGAAGATCGACGACGGTGGCCTCGGGGTCGCGGTCGGCCAGAATGCCCGCATCCAGGTCATCGCGGGCCACGGAGAGGATTCCCAACCCCTCGCCAGCCAACACAACGTGTTCGACCATCGCGAGGTTGGCGACCGCGGCAACGAGCCGGCCAAGCGCCCTGCCGGCGGCCTGGGTTACCTGACGCGCCACCGGGTTGCCGTCCCGAGCCAGTTGGAGCACCTCGCCATAGGTCACCGAGGCGCCAATCCCTACCTCGACCTGCGCCCGGATGCTGGGGATCGTCAACATCGCGGTTGAGCACCCCCGGTGGCCGAGAAAACACAGTGGCCCTGTCGGATCGAGGGGATAGTGGCCACCGAGCCCCAGGCCGGTATCGGCGGTGTTGACCACCTGGTCGTGAATCACCAGACCGTAGCCGACTCCGGCGCCGATGGTGATAACCGCGAAGTTCGCAAGCCCTCGTCCGAACCCGAACCAGTGCTCAGCACCCGTAAGCGCGACGACGTCGTTTTCCACTGTGACGGGCACTCGGAGTCTTTTCTCGACGGCGCCGCCAAGGTCGACCGAACGCCACCCCAGGAATGGGGCGCGGTCGACCACGCGCTGGTTGGAAACACGGCCGCCGATGCTGATGCCGATGGCGGCAAAGCCCTGTTCGCTCGCGAGCTCATCTGCCAGTTCGGCGATCGCATCGACGACGGTATCGATTTCGTGATTGGGAAGAATTCGTTCCGCGCGCCGACCCTCGTTTGCCCTGAGGTCCGTGCTCACGGCGACCGCCGCATCACCCGTCAGCTTCACCCCCATGAATTCCCGCGCGTCCGCGCGCACGTCGAGTGGTTTGGCTGGCCGTCCCAGGGCGCCGTCCGCCCGTTCGGCGACCTCGATGAGCAGCCCTCGATCGATCAGCGGTTTGGTGAGGCGCGTGAGACTGGCGGGCGATATGCCCAGCCGCTGCGAGAGCTCGCTGCGAAGGATAGGGCCGTGGATGAGGATCTCACGCGCGAGTTTGCTCGATGGCGCCCGGAAGCGCGGCTCGAGAGCCTCGAGGTCATCCATGTTCCGTGAACTCCCCTCGTGCATTGGCGGCGCGGACAACGTGCGGGAGCCCGCTGACCATGATCCGCGCCTGCCCACGATCACCGGCGTCGCAGTTCGATCAGAATAGCGTTCTCCGGCATCAAAATCGGCGGGCGCAGTCCGATCTGGGCGAGGGCGGAGCCGGTGACCTCCACACCGGACATCCATTCGGGCGCGCGCGCCTGCATGGAAAGGGAGGGTCCGGCCGGCTCGACCACGCGAACCTGGTAGACGCCGGCCGGATCGAGACCGGGCACCCGGAACCGCGGCGCGACGCTGGCCCGCGCAGCGTCGAGCTGCACGTATGCGAACACGGCTTCCGCCAGATCGGGTGAAACGACACCGTGCACGAAGGCGTCGTCGTCCGGTTGATCCACACGCACCATGCGGCCGGAGTGCAGCAGCCCGCGCTTGCTCTTGTAGTAGTCGATCCACGACGCAAGCGCGCCACGCTCGTCTTCGGTCGTCTCGGTGATGTCCCATTCGATTCCGGCATGACCGAACAGCGCGGTGATGGCGCGGAACGACAGGCTGTGCACGCGCCCGGTCGAGTGCGACGCGGTCGGACCGATGTGGGATCCGACGAGTTCCGGCGGGATCGCGAATTGCGTGTAGCGCTGGATGTACTGACGCTCGAGCGCGTCGTTGGAGTCCGACGCCCAAAACCGGTCGACGTGCTGCGCCATTCCGAGATCGACACGCCCCCCGCCGGAGGCACAGGATTCGATCTCGAGCCCCGGATGCCGCCGCTTCAGCTCGTCGAACAGCCGATAGATGGCTTCCGTCTGGCGGCGCACCCCCGCGCGCCCGAAATGCGCGGCTTCGGTCAGCACTCGATTGTGATCCCATTTGATGTAGCCGATGTCGTATTCGCCCAGAATGGCGTCGACCTGGCCGAGCACGTGCTCATAAGCGCCCTGGTGCCCGAGGTCGAGAACCTGCTGATGCCTGAATTCGGGCGGCACGCGACCGCCGGCTTGGAAGATCCATTCGGGATGGGCCCGATAGAGGTCGGAGTCCGCGTTCACCATCTCGCCTTCGAACCAGAGCCCGAACTGCATGCCAGCCGCGGTGACCCTGTCTACGAGGGGCGCGAGTCCGTGCGGCCAGACCTCCGGGTCCACCGTCCAGTCGCCGAGTCCGGCCAGATCGTTTCGACGGCGTGGGAACCAGCCGTCGTCGAGCACGAATCTCTCCACGCCGATCTCGCTCGC
>DMKW01000015.1:0-629 GCA_003454135.1 Microbacteriaceae bacterium | reverse complement strand
ACGTTGAGGGTGAGCGGGCGGGGGCCGGCTGCGGTCGGGTGCGTGGGCCGGGCTCTCAGCCAGCGATACCAGCGGTCGGTCATGCCGTCGATTCCGCTCGCCGAGAAGGTCGCCGCCACCGTCGGCGCGGCATACGTTTCGCCCGGCTCGAGGATCACTTCGCCCGGGAGGAGGAGTTCGCCGGCTCCCATGGACGTTCTCCCGGACGGGAGTCGCTCCACGAGGTGCCTGCTGTTGCCACTCCACATGATGCCGGTGCTCCAGACCGAACCGTCCTGGTAGTTCGCCCCCTCGGTCATGGCGAGCTGGACGATCGTGTGGTCGTGACCCGTGCGTCCTTCGCGCACCTCGCGCGCCCACATGCCCGACTGGATGCCACGCCTCTGCGGTTGACGTTCCTTCAACCAGCGGCCGGTGAAGTCCATGGTCTCTGTCGCGTGGTCCGGCAGCGGAAGCCAGGTGGTGAGCTCACCGAGGTCGAACGGCTCGACGCCGTCGTTGGTGACGGTTTGGCTGATGAGCACGATCCCCGCCGGCTGCATCTCGAAGGTGACCGACACCCGCAGTCCAGCGGTCGCATCCGCCGACTCGACTCGGAGTGATCCCGGTGTCGATTCCACTCCCGTGAC
>DMKW01000065.1:641-3128 GCA_003454135.1 Microbacteriaceae bacterium | reverse complement strand
AAGTACGAGGTGGACCATCACACCGGGCGAATCCGACTCGATCGGGAGCTGTTCACCCCGATGGGATACCCGGTCGACTACGGCTTCATCGAGCACACGCTCGGTGAAGACGGTGATCCGCTCGACGCGCTCGTTCTGCTGCGCAACCCGTTGTTTCCCGGCGTGATCGTGGAAGCCCGCGCGGTCGGGGTGTTCCTGATGTCGGACGAGGCTGGACCGGACGCCAAGATCATCGCCGTTCCCTTTGCCGACCCGCGGTGGGCGCACGTCCAGGACATCGACGACGTGCCGTCGCACATCCGGGACCAGATCGAGCACTTCTTCACGCACTACAAGGATCTCGAGCCCGGCAAGCACACGACGATCGAGGGCTGGGGCGATGTGACGCTGGCGGGAAGCCTCGTCGACGATGCCTACGCCCGTGAGGCGGCTGGCCATGACGGATAACACCGGCGCGAAGGAACGGTACGACCTCCCGTTGGCACTCGACTCCGACCACAACCTGGACGCGTGGGAGGTGCGCTGGCTGTGGTCGTTCATCCACGGCGACATCATGGACGTGCAGGTGAGGAACCGCCTCCGCACCCACTGGGGTTTCTGTTCGCGGCACGCCTGGGGGTACGCGGTGATCGAGATCGAACTCTGGCAGGCCGGGGCGGGCAAAAGGGGCGGACACCAGCCCTTCGATGTCGGCATCCTCTACGGTGATCTGTTGGAGTCAATGCGGGGTTACCTGGCACGAGGTCGCCGGGGCTCGCGCGGCAAGACACTCGAGAGCCACGGATCGTGTATGGCCTGCGACGACCTTCGCGGCCCCGAGCTCGCCGGAATCATCGTCACCCATGCCGGCTTCAACAGCCTGGCCCTCGCCCAGGAAGCCAACCAGTTGACGCACACGCGCGAATGGTTCGACGAGACGCGCGACCAGTGGACCGACCGAGTGTGCCCGGACTGTGCGACCGCTTCGCGCATCGGTACCGGATCCCACGCGCTTCGCTGCCGCCCGCACCTCATTAAGGCAGGAGCCTTCGACGACGATACCGTCGGGTCGGTCGTTGAGCATCTCGCCGACCTGCAAGCTCGACTCTTCGCCCTCGTCGAGTCCATGACCCAGAAGGGCAGGCCCAGCACGCCGACCGATGACGCCTCATGGGTCGAAGCCCTCGGCTGGTTCCACGGCTGGGACTTCCCCCTCGCGGTTCTTGCCGGCGGCGATCCACACCCGATCCCACAAGCAGCTCACGCGCCGCTAGCTCGGCCCTCAACGCCGGCCGACGCGTGAGCGAGGTGCCTCGGATCTGCCGGCGAGAGGGCGTTCGGTGAGCGACTCGCGGCCCCGCAGGCGAAGGCCAGGAATAGAGTCCCAGCCATGACGGATGACGAAGACAAGTCCACGCACGAGCCGGACCGCGGTGAGAAAAAGGCGGGCAGGCACACCATCCTCGCGGTGGGATTCGCCAGTTTTTTCGGCGGCGTGAGCCAGGACATCGTCATCCCCATCCTGCCCCTCTACCTGACCCAGATCCTCGGCCTCGACAAGGCCGTGATCGGTGTCGCCGAGGGACTGGTCACTGCCGCGTCGAGCGGTTTCAAGATCATCGCAGGCCGACTCTCCGACCGGTTCCAGAGGCAGAAGCCGATCGTCGCGGCCGGATACGCGCTGTCGATGGTGGGACGAGCGGGCCTGGCCTTCGTCCACACTCCGCTGGCAGTCTTCGGTCTTCGATTCACCGACGGCGTCGGCAAGGGGGTCAAGGACCCGCCGAAGGATGTTCTGGTGGCGAACGCCGCCGATTCGACCACCAGGGGGCGCGGTTTCGGCATCGCCCGCATGCTCGACACCTTCGGATCCGCACTGGGCCCCCTCGTCTTGAGCGGTCTGCTCTTCATCTTCGTGCAGAACCATGTGGCACCCGGCGACTACTACCGCTGGCTGCTCGTGCTCTCGGCACTGGTGCTCCTGATCACGATTGCGATCGCGCAGTTCGGCATTAAGGAGAAGGAAAAGTTCGCCCGGGATCGGTTGGCGCCTCGCGCGCCCCTCGCAAGGTCGTTCTATCTGTTCACCGCCATTGCCGGGGTCTTTGCGATCGCGAATTCCTCCGACGCGTTCCTTGTCCTTCGAGCTCAGAACCTGGGTCTTGGCATCATCGCCATTCCACTCGCGTACGCGGTTCTCAACGTGATTTACGGCGCGCTAGCCCTTCCCGCCGGGATTCTCTCCGACAAGGTTGGCCGCATTCCGCTCATCACGATCGGCTGGACGGTGTACGCGGTGTGTTATCTCGGATTCGCGCTGGCCAACAGCGCCTGGCAGGTCTGGCCGCTCTTCGCCCTGTACGGGGTCTTCTACGCCGTCACCGAGGGAGTATCCCGGGCATTGATCGCCGACACCGTCGGTCAGGAAGCGCGGGGGAGGGCCTACGGCGTCTACAACATGGTCGTCGGCCTTGCCGCGCTCCCCGCGGGCCTGATCGCCGGCCTCCT
>DMKW01000065.1:0-556 GCA_003454135.1 Microbacteriaceae bacterium | reverse complement strand
AGTCGACCGAGATCGTGATAACCGCCATGCTGCGCGAGCACTGGCACGACGTCGAAGCGATCTTTCGCGCCGGAATCGCGACGGGCCAGGCGACCTTCGAGTCGAGCCCTCCGTCCGCCGACGTTTTCTTCGAGTCCAAACTCGTCGGGCATCGCTTTGTCGCCCTCCTGCACGGGGAGGTTGTGGGCTGGGTGGCGATCAGCGCGGTGTCGTCTCGAACCGTCTACGCCGGCGTCGTCGAGCACTCCGTCTACGTGGCGCCCAGCGTCCGCGGACGCGGAGTCGGTGCGAGGCTGCTCGACGCTCTCATCGAGTCAACCGAGGCGTACGGAATCTGGACGATCCAGTCGTCGGTGTTCCCGGAAAACCTCGCGAGTCTCGCCCTGCACGCGAGCCACGGTTTTCGCGAGGTCGGCCGCCGCGAACGAATCGCCCGCATGGCCTACGGACCGCTCTCCGGCCAATGGCGGGACACGACCCTGATCGAGCGCCGCAGCCGCGCGGCCGGTCTGCAATAGACCGGCAGTTCCCAGCCCTGGTAGCGCTCGGTGCGGGC
>DMKW01000110.1:3140-5519 GCA_003454135.1 Microbacteriaceae bacterium | reverse complement strand
GCGTCGATCACGGCGGCCTCCGGTATGCCGTCCGATGACCTCGCGACGACATCGATGCCCTCGCCCAGGCGATCGAGCGCCTGGTGGTGGTAGCACGAGGCGCGCACGACGGGCTCGGTCAGGCCGAACAGCCCCTCCTGCTGCTCGAAGCGCACGTCGTGCACGTGGTTGCGGTGGTGCCGGGGCAGGTCCTGCACGAGGCTGCCGCCGCGCACAACGTTGACCACGTGCAGTCCGCGGCACACCGCGAGCATCGGCAGGCCGCTCTGCAGGGCGAAGCGCGCGCTCTCGAGGTCCGCGGCATCCTGCGCCTCGTCGACGTCGTAGACGCTCTCGAAGGCCACCGACTGGCCGTAGGTCGCCGGCGCGAGGTCGCCGCCGCCGGGGAGGAGGATGCCGCCGAAGCCGTCGAGGCGCGAGCGCCAGTCGCTGCCGGTGACCGGCAGGAAGGTGAGCGGTTCACCGCCTGCAGTCCAGACCGCCTCGAGCAGCGCGCGGGCGTTCACGACGGCGCCGTAGCGCAAGGCGGACGTGCTGGCGGCGAACCGGCCGAGGATGGCGATTCTGGGACGCTCCGGAGTGACCACGATGTCTTTCCCAAGTTCGAAACGGGAGTTGTAGAGCCAATGGCTATTCTGTAGGGTAACTCATTAGTATCCGAATGATTTAACGGCGAACCATTCGAGACAGGAAGTGCGCATGACCAGCGTTGACGTGGCAGGGATTCCTGTCGACACGAGACACTACATCGGCGGCGAACGGATCGCCTCGGCGTCCACCTTCACCAACACCTCCCCGATCGACAGCAGCTTCCTCGGCGAGATCGCGCGGGGTGGCGCCGTCGAGGTCGACCTCGCGGTAGAGGCGGCGAGGAGGGCCTTCCCGATCTGGGCCGCGACCCCTCCCGCCGAACGCGCGGCCACCCTCATCCGAATCGCCGACCTCGTCGACGAGAACATCGAAGCGCTCGCCAACGTCGAAACGATGGACAACGGCGCCCTCCTCCGCAGCCACCTGCGCGGGGTGATGCCTCGGGTGGCGCACAACTTCCGCTTCTTCGCCGACTGGCTCGTCAACCATCTCGGGCATCCCGACTTCGAAACCCGCGGGCACGTCAACCACGTGTCCTGGGATCCGTCCGGCGTTGCCGGCCTCATCACACCGTGGAACGCGCCGCTCATGCTCTCGACGTGGAAGATCGCCCCGGCGCTCGCCGCCGGAGACACCGTCGTGCTCAAGCCGGCCGAGTGGACGCCGCTCACCGCCTCGCTCTTCGCCGACCTGACCAAGCGCGCCGGGCTTCCGGATGGCGCATTCAACGTCGTGCAGGGAATCGGCCGCGAGGCCGGGGCGGCACTCGTGGCCCACCCGGGGCTCAGCCGCATCTCCTTCACCGGATCGGTGCCGACGGCGAAGACCATCGCGCGGGCGGCGGCCGACAACCTCACCCCGTGCAGCTTTGAGCTCGGCGGCAAGAGCCCGTTCATCGTGCTCGCCGATGCGGACCTCGAACTCGCGGCCAGCCTCGCCGTCGAGCAGTACGACAACGCGGGACAGGTGTGCCTGTCCGGCACGCGCATCCTCGTGCACGAAAGCATCGAGGCCGAGTTCACCGAGGCCTTCCGCCGCAAGGCGGGCGAGCTTCGCCAGGGCGACCCACGCGACCCAGAGACCGACATCGGCCCGCAGGTGCACGCGACACACTTCGACCGCGTGAAGGGATTCGTCGACCGCGCTCGCGCGGAGGGCGCAGACATCGCCATGGGCGGCCGGCCGAACGCCGAGCTCGGGGGACTGTACTTTCAGCCGACGCTCGTCCACGACCCCGCCCCCGGCAGCGAAATCGTGACCGCGGAGATCTTCGGCCCGGTGCTCACGATGCAGACGTTCGCGACCGACGAGCAGGCGCTCGACCTCGCGAACGGCACGGAGTTCGGCCTCGCGGCGGTCGTCGTCTCGGGAGACCGCCAGCACGCCGAGTCGATCAGCTCCCGGCTCGTCGCCGGCACGATCTGGGTCAACTGCTTCTTCGTGCGCGACCTGCGCGCGCCATTCGGCGGCTCACGCAAGTCGGGCGTGGGGCGCGAGGGTGGCACCTGGTCATTCGACTTTTACGCCGACGTGAAGAACACGGTCGTCGCTCCACACGGATGGAAGGAATAGAACCATGGGAGAAGTAGTAGGGGTGGGGCTCATCGCCCACGTGCCCACGATCATGTTGCCCAGGGAGGAACGCCTCGAGATCAACGAAGGCAAGGAGATCTCGCTTGTTCCCGGCCTCGAGAGATTGCGCAAAGACGTGTTCGAATCCGACGACTACGACACCGTCATCGTGCTCGACAGCCACTGGGCAACCACGGTGGAGTTCGTCGTCACATC
>DMKW01000110.1:0-2923 GCA_003454135.1 Microbacteriaceae bacterium | reverse complement strand
GGGGCTTCCCGACAAGAAATGGCTGAGCGTGAGCCTCTGCCAGACGGCGACCGACGAGGACTTCCTGAGGGCGGGGCGGGCCATCGGCGAGGCCATCGCCAAGAGCGATCGCCGCGTCCTCCTGCTCGCCTCTGGCGCGCTCTCGCACACCTTCTACAAGTTGCGGGATCTCCGCAAACACGAGGCGAGCGACCCGAGCCACATCTTCTCGGAGGCCGCCCGTGCCGCCGACTACGAACGTCTGGAGTGGATGAAGGCCGGCGAGCACGGCACGATCCTCGAGACCATGCCCGCGTTCCACAAGGTGCGGCCGGAGGGGATGTTCGGCCATTGGCTGCTGACCATCGGTGCCATCGGCGAAGAGAACTGCACGGCGCCGGGCGTGATGTACAGCGAGTACGAGAACTCCATCGGCACCGGCCAGGTGCACGTGTGGTTCCCCCGACCGGATGGCGGATTCCCGCGAGCCAAAGATCTGACGCTGACGCGTGACTGAGTACCGTCGCATCCTGCTGGACGGCGTCGCCACGCAGACCGTGCGCCGCGGCGACGCCCTCGTGGCCGCCGATGGCCGGGAGGTGGGCGTCGACGACGCCATCCACCTGCCGCCGACCGAGCCGACCAAGATCATCGCGGTGCATCTCAACTATGCGAGTCGCACCGAGGAGTTCATGACGCGGCTGCCCGCCGCGCCCACCTACTTCCACAAGCCGATCACGGCACTCAACAGCCACCGCGGGGCCGTCGTGCGCCCGCTCGGCTGCAAGTGGCTCAACTTCGAGGGCGAAATCGTGATCGTGATCGGCCGCACGTGCCGCAACGTTTCGCCCCAGGACGCCGGCGACTACATCGCGGGCTACACGATCGGCAACGACTTCGGGTTGCACGACTTTCGGGACACGGATGCCGGGTCGATGTTGCGGGTGAAGGGCAGCGACACGCTCGCTCCGGTGGGCCCGGGGCTCGTCACCGATTGGGACTTCCGGGGCAAGCAAATCCGCACGATCGTGAACGGGGTCGTGAAGCAAGACGACAACACCGCCAATATGGAGTGGGACATGAACTACCTTGTCGCGGACATCGCCCGCACGATCACGCTGAGCCCCGGCGACATCCTGTTCAGCGGCACCCCGGCGTTCTCGCGGCCCGTCGAACCGGGCGACGTCGTGGAGGTGGAGGTCGAGGGGCTCGGACGCCTGAGTAATACGATCGTCGAAGGGCCGACCCCGATCCGCACCGACGTCGGCGCCCAACCGACGGAGAGCGAAGAGGTCGTCTCGACCGCGCTCGGCGGCGACTGGGAGTTCCGCGGCATTCGTACGCCATCGAAAGACCTGTACCCATCGACCGTTGAGGACAAGTAGTTGATAAAGATCCAAGTCGACATGACCCTCTGCCAGAACTACGGGCAGTGCGTGTTCGAGGCCCCGAAAGTGTTCCACCTCAACGACGACGACAAGCTCGAATACCTCGCCGAAGCGGATGACTCCGAACGCGACAACGTCGAGTCCGCGGTGGACGTGTGCCCGATGCAAGCCATCAGGATAATGGAAGAGTGAACGCGCCAGTCATCATCGTCGGCGCCGCGATGGGAGGACTCCGCACCGCGGAGGCCCTGCGTCGGGCCGGCTATGCTGGCGCGCTCACGGTCGTCGGCGAGGAGATCCACGCCCCGTACAACCGGCCTCCGCTCTCGAAAGACGTGCTCTCGACCGGTGTGAGCCTCGAAGCCGTCGCCTTCCCGGCGAGGGCGGCGACCGCCGACGTCGACTGGATGCTCGGAACCCGCGTCACTTCGGTGGATCTCGATGCGCACACCGTCGTCACGGGCGACGGCACCGTACTCGCCTGGCGGGCTCTTGTCATCGCGACGGGCCTTCACCCCCGGCGGCTACCCTTCCCGGAGATCGGCGGGCGTCACTCGGTGCGCACGCTCGACGACGCCATGGGGTTGCGCGTCGCGCTCGTTCCCGGGGCACGCGTCGTGCTCGTCGGATCCGGGTTCATCGGCTGCGAGGTCGCGGCGACGGCACGCAAGCTCGGCTGCGAGGTGACGGTCGTCTCCCCGAGCGCGCAGCCGATCATCCGCCCTCTCGGCGGTCTGCTCGCGACCGAGCTGCGCTCGCGGCACGAGGCGCACGGGGTGCGGTTCCGTCTCGGCAGGACGATCGCGGCTCTCGGCGGCGGAAACCGCCTCACGGAGGTCGTGCTCGACGACGGAGAGATCCTCGCGGCCGACGTGCTCGTCGAGGCGGTCGGCTCGGAGTGCAATACCGCCTGGCTCGCGTCGACCGATCTAGACCTGAGCGACGGGGTGCTCGCCGACTCGGCGATGCGCGCCATCTCCGTCGGCGGCCGCGTGCACGACGATGTCTACGTGGTCGGTGACGTCGCCCGCTTTCCCAATCTCATGTTCGACGACGTGCCCCGCCGGGTCGAACACTGGAACATCCCCACCGACACGGGCAAGCGGGCCGGCTCCGTGTTGGGCGCGTGGCTCGCGGACGACGGTTCATACGCCGAGGTCGCCGCCCAGCGATTCACCCCGATGCCGTCGTTCTGGTCCATCCAGTTCGAAGTGAGCCTGCAGGCCTACGGGCTGCCCGGCCTCGCCGACCCCGACGGCATCCGCGTTCTCGCGGGCGACATCTCCGCGGATGTCATCGTCGGCTACCACCGCGCCGATCGGCTCGTCGGCGTAGTCGGCCTCGGCATGAAGTCGGCGCTGCTGCCCTACCGGGAGCAGATCGCGACCGCCGCCGGCTGACGGCGGCACCTAGGCTAGCGGCATGACAGCACGAGGCTCGATCCACACCGGCGCGGAAGCCGTCGGCGTCGCGGTCGCCCAGTTCGCCCCGGGTACGGACGCCGCGCGAAACCTCGAGAGCATTCGCGACCTCGCGACCCTCGCGGTGGAGCGGGG
>DMKW01000135.1:3352-3556 GCA_003454135.1 Microbacteriaceae bacterium | reverse complement strand
GAGGTTATTTCACAATTTTTCAGGTCACGTCCCGTTGAGTGTGGAGTTTCTCGACACCGTGCGGGTCAGTGGTTTTAGCTTAGGCGGCGGCGAGTTCGGGGATGAGATTCATCTCCTCGAGGGTCCCGATCGTCTCGTTCATGGTCTTCAGTTCGAGCATGGAGTTCTCGGGGAAGTAGCGTCGGTCGCCGGCTTCCCACTCGT
>DMKW01000135.1:0-3128 GCA_003454135.1 Microbacteriaceae bacterium | reverse complement strand
GTTTGATCTCTTTGTTGACCCGTTCCATTAACCGGCTCTCGTTGTCAGGTCAAGGGGTTTGGGATTTCCGGTATCACCGTCGGACTTGGCGGAGGTGGCTGGTGAGGGCTGCCGCGGTGGTGGCGTGTCTGGCTGCTTCACCGTCCCAGCCGCGTTGTTCGGCATCGGCTGTGAGCGCTTGGACGTCGTCGAGTTGCTCGGCGAGAGCGTCCGTGAACTCGGGGCCGGTCGTGAAGTTGGCGCAGTTCTCACAGATGTTCGCATAGGAACAGGCGCCGGCGCTTTCGTGCCGGGAGCAATACCCGTGGGCGACACGGGTTTTGATCATCTCGCTGTTGAGCCAAGCAACTTTGTCGGGAACGATCGGGCGGCCGACCGGAGTGAGGGTCAATTGTCGGCGCATTTTGCCGACGGCGTCGTCGTAGGCGACTCGCAGCGTCGGCGAGGCGAGGGTGGCATACCGGACGGTCATTTGGGCGGTCGCGTGGCCCAGCAGCGCCATCAGCGCTTGCAGGCTCATCCCGGCGTTGGCGAGTTCGGTGGCCCAGGTGTGGCGGAGTTGGTGCGGTGTCACGATCAGGGCGGACCCATCGGTGCCGCGGAGTCTCGCAGCGGTGCTGGCAGCGATCAGGCCGTTGCGGATCCGGGTCGGACCCAGTCGTCGGCCTGGTTGGTGAAGAGGAAGTCTGTGACAGTGCCGGTCCGGGGGTGGGGCAACGCCCGTGAGGGACCGCGCTGCCCAGTCCATTGGTCGAGGGCGGCCAGCGCGGTCGCATCCAGCGGGACCATCCGCTCGGTGGCGAGTTTGCCGAGGGGAACTTTCAACCAGGAACCGGCGGGGCCATAGTCATAGGCGCTCCCCAGTTCCAGGTCGAGGAGCTCGCCAATGCGTAGTCCGGTGTGGCGCAACACCGTCACCGCGACGCGGGCGAAGGGATCGTCGAGGGCGTCAATGGCTGCCATCAGCGCCGCGTCGATGTCGGGGGCGAGAGCGCGCGGCAGCGGCTGACCGAGCTTGGGGATGTCGGCCCGGAATACCAGCCGGCGAGTGGGGACGTCTTTCCAGCCCCAGTCGGTGACGTCGTCGAGCATGTTCCGCAGTGTCAATACCGCCGCCTGCGCGACAGCGGTCGAGACGGTGCGGCCTGCGCCGGCGGCGGCATGGCGTCCGCGCCAGGACCGGTGGCGGTTCCAGATCAGGTAGGCCTCGATGTGGTGGCGTCGCAGCTGATGGAGGTGTCGTATCTCCGGCGCGTGGGCGGTGAGGTATTCCGCAAACGGCAGCAGGTCATTGATCAGGCAGTCCACCGTGCTGGGACGGGCCACTGCGGAGCGGACGGTGACGTAACGCAGGAATATTTTGCGCAACGAGGGCGCCATCTCCACCGCCGCGAAGCGTTCCTCGTAACTCGACGCGGTGGTCCGCCGCCGAGGTGGCGTGTCGATCACTGTGGTGTCGAACAGGATCGCTCTCAGCCCGGCCAACCGTGCGCGGTAGGCGCGGAGCATCGACGGCGTCAGTGTCGTCGTGGCGATGAGTCCCGTTTCGAACGCGTCGATGATGTCGGTGGTCAGCTGCGCCGTTGTTCCTCCCGTCCAGGCGAGGAGCACGGCCAGGCCTTCACCGAGAAGGGTTTCAACCCATTTCGATGTCCATCCGAGCCGGTTGCCGGCATCGCGCATCCGCGCGAATCCATCCGGGTCACGCGTCTCGATCGCGGCGCCGATGCCTGTGAGGTTCTTCGCCCCAATCAGTTCCAAGTCCAGTAGCAGGCCATTATGAGCGACGGCATAGACGATGACGGGCCAGGCGCCGGTGCGAGCCAGCTCCTCGCAGCGAGACAACACCGGGAGGTTCATCCACTCGACCAGGTCTGGGTGATTGCCGAGGAAAGTGTCAACGATCCGAGCGCGGTCCCGCATCGCCCTGGGCCCCAGGCCGAGAAGCGACAGATTGTCGAGGTAGCCGTCTCGCAGCGTCAGCACTGGAGGCAGGGATGTGGTGGTCATGATGATCGTCATCGGGCGTTGGTGGCAAGGGTTGCGCGGGCGGCGCCGTATTCGGCGGCGAGGTGCTCGATACTCAGGTGGACGTAGCGGGCGGTCGTGTCCGGGGAAACGTGGCCCATCAACTCCCGCAGTGCCAACAGGTCGATACCGGCCGAGGCCAGCTCGGTGCCATAGGTGTGCCGCAACCGGTGGGGACGCACCCGGGTCGCCCCCGATGCCTCCCGGTGGCGGCGGAACACCCCGCGCAGCCCCGCTTCCGTCAACGGTTGTCCCGTGTTTGGCCCTCTCAATACGAGGAAACACTCCGATGAATTCACCCCGGTGGGGCGTTCGTGACGCAGGTAGGCGGCAACCTCGGTGAAGAAAGCACCATCGACGGGGATGTGCCGTTCTTTGGATCCTTTGCCCACGACGCGCAGCCGGCAGCACCCAAGGTCGACGTCGGATAGCTGCAGCCCGCGCACTTCTGCGGCCCGCAAACCGCCCAGCAGCATCACCAACACGATCGCGCGGTCGCGGTGCGTATCCAGCGAACGCAGGAAACGGTCGACGTCACTAACGGGCAGCGATTCCGGCAGCAACTGGGGCTGACGCACCAGCCGGCCCCCGCCGCGGGACCGTCCGGCGCCCAGATGCCCCAGCAGGCCGCGGGTCGAGGCGCCCGGGCTGCTGCGCCGTCGCGGAGACGGGACGGGATTGCTGGGGCAAGCGCCGGCCATGACCAAGTATTCGAATAACGCCCTCACCGCCGCGACCCGGCGATTGGCCGTCGACGCTGCCGCAGTGCGCACTGCGCCCGAAGCTTCCTCGGCCCGGTCAGATGTGCCGTGTGAACGAACGCCTTGCCAGTCGATCCACTCGAAGACCATCATCGGCGAGACCTCGACAAGGGTGCTGCCCCTCGCCAGCAGAAACCGTGCGAAGTTGACGATATCGAACGCGTAGGAGCGAACCGTGCTCGGGCTGAACGCCCGAGCATCGAGGTGACCGAGAAAGGCATTCGCCGATGCGGCGTCGCCCCAATCGCCCACGATGCGAAACGCGTCGTCGAGCTTCCTCGCTGAAACGGTCATAGCCTGAACTCCCTTGTCCGTCGATCTCCACCAGCTTCCACCCCA
>DMKW01000141.1:10176-10436 GCA_003454135.1 Microbacteriaceae bacterium | reverse complement strand
GCCATATGGACCCGTCATGGCGCCTCGTCCGGTGCCTCGTCCGGGGCTTCGGGGTCGGGGACGGCCGCGATTAGCGCCGTGTAGACGACGTCGATGATCGCCTCTTCCGAACTGCCTTCGGCGTGGGCGAGCAGGGTCACCAGCGTGCGGGCCACCGTGGCGAAACCGATCCCGATCGTGCGCGGATCGCCATATTCCTCCATGCACTCGCCGGTGAGCTCCAGGACAAGTTCCTGAGCCTCGACCGAAGGATTCGAGAA
>DMKW01000141.1:345-9906 GCA_003454135.1 Microbacteriaceae bacterium | reverse complement strand
GATTCGGCCGGTTCCTCACCATGATTTCGAGCACGGTCTCGAATGTCCTCGGAAAGGAATTCTCGGCGTTGTCTTAGGGCCGTCTTGTTTGGCTGGTGGGACCTCACACCCCTACTTAGGAGCGTTCTGGCATGACTTCGACACACCACGATTCCCACGGCATCCGCAGGATGCTCAACAAGGTGCCGCAAGTCACCGCGATTTTCTGGATCATCAAGGTGCTCGCCACCACGGTCGGCGAGACGGCCGCGGACTTCCTCGGCGTCAACCTCAACCTCGGTCTCACGATCACCACGGTGATCATGGCCGCGCTGCTCGCCATCGTGCTCGTGGCGCAGTTCCGACTGCAGCGCTACGTGCCGGCGGTGTATTGGCTCGCCGTGGTACTGATCAGCGTCGTCGGCACCCTGATTACCGACAACCTCGTCGACAACTTCGGGGTGCCGCTGTGGGTGACCACCGCGGTGTTCGCCGCGGCACTCACCGTCACCTTCGTCGCCTGGTTCGCCGTGGAGAAGACACTGTCGATCCACTCGATCTTCACGACCCGGCGCGAGACCTTCTACTGGCTCGCCGTGCTCTTCACCTTCGCCCTTGGCACGGCCGCCGGCGACCTCGTCGCCGAAAGCCTCAACCTCGGCTACCTGTTGTCCCTTGTCGTGTTCGCCGTCGCGATCGCGCTCGTCGCCGTGGCATACTTCGCGTTCCGCCTGAACGCGGTGCTCGCCTTCTGGATCGCCTACGTGCTCACCCGCCCGCTCGGCGCATCCACCGGGGACCTGCTGTCCCAAAGCACGAAGGATGGCGGCCTCGGGCTCGGCACCACCAGCACGAGCCTCCTGTTCCTACTGGTGATCCTCGCGCTCGTGTCCGTGCTGTCGTTCCCCGGTCGAGGGCTGTCCTCGCGGGTTGACGTTGAACCCACCGCTTAACAGAGAGGTCTCAACTCGATGAATTACCTCGAAGCGATCGTGATGGGGGCGATCCAGGGCATCACCGAGCTGTTCCCCGTCTCCAGCCTCGGCCACGCCGTGCTTATCCCCGCCCTTCTCGGCGGCCAATGGGCTCGGGACTTGTCGGTCTCGGCGCCCGAGTCTCCGTACCTGGCCTTCATCGTCGGACTGCACGTCGCCACGGCGCTGGCGCTGCTCGTGTTCTTCCGTCGCGACTGGGTGCGAATCATCCGCGGGTTCATCACCTCGGTGCGGTACCGCCGGATCCAGACCGCACCGGAACGGCTCGCCTGGTTGCTCATCATCGCCACCATTCCGGTGGGGGTGACGGGGCTGCTCCTCGAACACACCTTCCGTACCGTGCTCGGCAAACCGATCCCCGCGGCGATCTTCCTTATCGTG
Source organism: Microbacteriaceae bacterium (assembly GCA_003454135.1). Taxonomy (GTDB): domain Bacteria; phylum Actinomycetota; class Actinomycetes; order Actinomycetales; family Microbacteriaceae; genus Lacisediminihabitans. Next base: position 8,551 of record DMKW01000141.1, on the reverse strand, counting down.
AACGGCTTCATTCTCGGAGGCGGCGAACTTCTGCGCCGCCGACGCGACCCGGCCGTGAATCGTGCGGCGGCGCTGCGCACGCCCTCCATTCCCAACGCCGACGAGCTCGGCGACGACACCGCCCTCTCCGACGTGCCGCGGTGGCGAGCCGTGGCGATCGGCGCGGTTCAGACGCTCGCACTGCTGCCGGGAATCAGCCGGTCCGGCGTGTCCATGGTCGCCGGCATGGCGGTCGGACTCAGCCACCGCGAGGCCGCCCGATTCTCATTTCTCCTCGCCACCCCGGTGATCCTCGCCGCCGGCATCCTCAAACTGCCCGACCTCTTCGGCCCCCTCGGTGCCGGAATCCACGGGCAGGTCCTCGCCGGCAGCGCCACCGCGTTCATCGCCGCGCTACTCGCCGTCGGATTCCTCGACCGCTACTTCCGCACCAGAACCCTCATCCCCTTCGCCGTCTACTCCGTCATCGCCGGCGCCGCATCCCTCGGGTGGCTCATCATTCACGGATAGTCGTCGCTGCAGGCACAAGTCGCGAGGCACACGAGCCAACCAGCTTCACGGCTTCGATTGCGTGCGTGGCTTTGGTTTCGGTGTCTTGGCCGGGAGGAGTTCGACCTGCGCGAGCGCTCTTGCGATCCATGTCGCGATGAGGTCCGGCTCCGATGACCAGGACGCCGGCAGCGCCAGGTACCCGCCCATGGGACGTTCGCTCGGCCCGAATGGTGCGGTTCCGTCGATCGCCTCGAGCTCCCGTCGCACCGCGTCATCCACCACCCGTACCCCGATGGCGGAGCCGAAGAGTCCGGCGAACATGTTCCCGTTGACGAACGCGCCCAAGTTGCCGAACATCGGTTTGATGGTGACCGCCGGAGAGTCCGGGACCACGGACCGGAACAGGGTCTTGTCGCTCTCGCTCGGCTTCGGGACCTGCACGCTCAGCCCCCCATCGCGGCGGGCAGATTACGGAGGTTGCCGACCTCGGTATCGACCTGTTTGTTGATCATGGGCGTCATCAGAACCATCATCCCGCGAGGCTTCAGATCGAGGGTGAACGTCACCTCCGTCGAACCATCGGGTAGTTCACGCAGTTCAAACGATCCGACCGGACGCGCCGGACCGGCGGTGACCATGAAATCGAGGCGTGTCGGCGCTTCCCAGCGGGTGAGGCGGTAGTCGCCCTGAATGGTTCGTCCGCCAGGCCCTTTCATCGATTGCGCGCACTGCGCGCCCACTTCGGAGCCAGAAACCAGACGGATGCTGGTCACCTCCGGCCGCCACTTGGGATTATTCGTACCGTCGGCGAGGAACGCAAAGACCTCGCCGATCGGGTGGGGAACGGTCACCACCTGTTGCGCGTGCGCCATGCGACCTCCAGCCGCCTTCCGCGGATGGGAAGGACACTACCAGTAGGGTTTGATGTGATCCGGTGACGCGGCTAGACAAGCAGGGTTAGATGACCACCATCTCCGTCGTGATCCCCAGCTACAACGACGCCTCTTTCTTGGAGGCCTGCCTCGCCGCTCTTGCCTGTCAGACTCGCCCGCCGGACGAGGTCGTCGTCGTCGACAACGCGTCCACCGATGCCACGTCAGCGATTGCGTCTGCTGCTGGCGCGTTCGTTGTCTATGAGTCGGCACACGGCATCTGGCCGGCCGCTGCGGCCGGATATGACGCGGCAACCGGGGACCTGATCGCTCGCCTCGACGCCGATTCGGTGCCCCCCGCCGATTGGCTTCAGCACATTGAGACCATCCTGACGAGATTTCCCCTCGTAGATGTGATTACCGGGCCAGGCGACCTCTACGGTTGCAACGGGTTCGTGCGGTTCATGGGGAGGATCGTCTACATAGGCGGATACTTCTGGGCAGTGGGTTTGCTCCTTGGAAATCCGCCAATATTCGGATCGAACTTCGCCATGCGCAGAAGCGTCTGGCTGGAGGCCCGCAACCGGGTGCACCGAGCCCGGAACGACATCCACGACGACCTCGACCTCAGCTTGCACCTCGACCCGTCGATCCCCGTCCTCTATGAAGCGACGCTGCGGGTGGGAATCTCCGCGCGCCCATTCAGCACCTGGACGGGAATGGTCCGCCACGTGCAGTGGGCATGGCGGACCTTCTTGCTGCATTGGCCGGAACAGTCGCCCCGGCAACGACGCGACATCAGACGACAGTTGGTCGTACCGTCCGACCCCGATGAGTCGACGAAAACTGTCGCCTAGCGCCCACTCGGGTGACCTTTGCGAATCGCGCAATCGCGAAGTGGTCACTATCCAGGGAAGCGAACCCGGTGGAAGATTGGACTCGCTCGCACCGAAAAACAAAGGAGAACTCCCATGTCGGTACGTCTCAATCCTTACCTCGGCTTCCGCGGGAACGCCAGGGAGGCCATCACCTTCTACCAGTCGGTATTCGGCGGTGACCTTGCCCTCAGCACGTTCGGTGATTTCCAGGCAAGCCAGGACCCCGAAGAGGTGAATCTCGTCGTGCACTCCATGCTGACCACCGACGGCGGTATCACCCTCATGGCGTCCGACACTCCCAACCGGATGTCCTACAACCCCGGCGACAACTTCTCCATCTCCCTCAGCGGCCCCCAGTCCGACGAACCCGAACTGCGAGGCTACTGGGAGAAACTCATTGACGGCGGTACCATCACCATGCCGCTGGAGAAAGCGATCTGGGGCGACACTTTCGGCATGTGCGTCGACAAGTTCGGGATCGCCTGGCTGATCAACATCGCCGGCGCGCCCAGCTGAGACTGGGCGTTAGCGCCTCCACACTCTGACCGTCGTATGCAGCGCGCCTCACGAGCCCGCTCGACGCCGGACGTTCTGCCCTCCGGTTCATGCCCCTCGCTGACGAACCATGAAACTGGCTGGCCTGCGCACACGAGGCGACTACGCACACGCACGAGCACTACCCGGATGCGCATCACCGCCACGGTCGTTTAAACATCGCTGAACTCTCTGACCGCCAACTCGTCGCTTACGGTCGACGGGAGGGCGGTGCCCATTTGGCCGTGGACGGGTTCACGGCTTCGGAAGCCTCGCCGGTGGGCGCCCCCAAACGGGGCACACTATGCTGCTCAGGCGGTGCAAAACCACTGCAATGAGCAAGAACGGAACCGTTCACCATGACTCAGACTGAATCCGCACAACCTCGCATCCACGTGATCGTGCGCGGCGACGCAACCGGAGACGTCGTCGTCGACGGGGTGAGCCACCCTATTGTCGCTACCGACGACGCCGGCGTGCGCGAGGAAATCATTGCCCTCGTCACGACACGTGCGCGTGCCAGCGGCCGTGCACTTCTCGTAGCCACGGAGGACGAGTCGGGCCGAGGCGAGCTGCTGGTGCACCCCGACGGTCACGTTGAAGCGGTTGGCGCGTTCGTGCCCACCGACACGCGGCCAGTCCCGGTTCTCCGGCAATCCGTCGCTCCGCCGCAACCTCCGGTTTCCGTGCCGCGGTCCATACACCCAACGGGCGACGGTATGACCGCCGCGTCAGCGGCACCCCCGACGCTCGCCGACTTCCTGGATTCACGCCCGCTGCCACCAGCAGGTCCCGCCGCGCAGGGATGGCAGGGAGCCGTGCGCCGCCTCTCGGGCGGCCTCATCTCTCCGTCACCGGGCTCGGGCGAATTGGAGCATCGTGCCGCCATCACGGATGTACAACGCAGCCTCAATGGCCCTCGCACGATTGTCGTGCTCAATCCAAAAGGCGGCGCCCACAAGACCACCGCAACACTGCTGATCGCCGCCACATTCGGCATGTATCGCGGCGGATACACCCTCGCCTGGGACAACAACGAAACGATGGGCACTCTCGGCGTTCGGGCACAGGCCGCCCGCCACACGAACACGGCCGTCGACCTGTTACGCGCGCTCGATCGCTTCGCCGACTCACGATCCGTTCGCGTGGGCGACCTCGACAATTACGTGCGATCCCAAGGCGACGCCCAGTTCGATGCGCTCGCCTCCGACCTCGACCCGGCCGGCGCGGCGAGCATCGACGCCGACGCCTTCCGCACGCTGCACGCCGCCCTCAGCCGCTTCTACCGGCTGCTGGTGATCGACACCGGCAACAACATGCGGGCGTCGAACTGGGAGGCGGCGGTCGAAACCGCCGACCAACTCGTGGTCGTCTCCACGATCCGCGAAGACACCGCCTATGGGGCCGCATCCCTGCTCGACGGGCTGCGCCAGAAGGGCCACGCCGAGAAGGTCGAACACGCAGTCACCATCCTCGCGTCCCCCGCAAAGAATGCCGATGAACAGCTCTCCCACCGCCTGCATGACCACTTCGGCCAGCTCACCCGCACGGTCGTCGACGTGCCGTACGACCCTGCCCTGGTGGCCGGTGGCCCGCTCAACATCGGTGCCCTTGCTCCCGCCACTCGCGAAGCCTGGCTTCGAGCGACGGCCGCGATCGCGGAAGGACTGTAAGGGGAGACTCCGCCGTACCTTCGCGCTGGCCGATAATGGCAGATGTGGATGATTTCGCCGTGACCGCCGTCGAGCGGCATCTCGAGTCGCTCGGCATCGCCCCCCGAACTGTCTGGTTCGACGAGTCAACGGCGACGGCGCGCGAGGCGGCCGAGAGGCTGGGGGTGGGCGTGGGTGCCATCGCCAACTCGTTGATGTTCACCTGTGACGACCGGCCGCTGCTCATCCTGGCGTCTGGCGCTCATCGGGTCGACGTTCGCGTCGTCGGCAAGCTCCTGGGCGGAAAGGTGCGCACGGCGGATCCCGACTACGCCCACGCCGTCTCCGGCCAGCAGGTCGGCGGGATCGCTCCGATCGGGCATCCGTCCCCGATCCGAACGCTTGTGGACGTGGCGCTCGCCGAGTTCGACGAGGTCTGGGCCTCGGCCGGCCACTCGCATGCCGTGTTCGCCAGCACCTTCGCCCAGCTGGTGGCACTCACGAACGGCGCTCCAGTGAGGGTCGTGCGCGAGTAGGGCGCGTCCCGGGGCCACGCGATATCGTGTGCTGCCGGCACGACAGCACGCTGAGCTCCTCTGTCCTCATCCCCCTCGGCATCGTCTTCTTCATCATCGTGCTGGCGTCTGTTCTCCAGCGCACCGGCCCTGCCGAACTGGACCGACCGGCTGAGCTCTGGATCGACTCGCCGCGGTCCCGTCCGCCACGGCGGTGATGGCCGTGCAGACCACCATCTTCCTGCCGGCGTTTCTGCTCATCTCCCGTGCGCCGACGCCCGGTCGCGTGGCCAGCGGGGCGATCGTTGCGTCGCTGTCGCACGTGACCGGAGCGAAATCGCGGCAGCAGAAGGATGGAACCTAGACCCTAGCGACAGCCCACGTTCGAGAGGCCCCGGCCCGCGAGCGTCGACTGACAGTGGATCACCGTGCCGGTCACCCCCGATTGCACGTTGTACAAGTACCCGCTCACACCGCCGGTCACCGTGTTGTTCTCGAAGACGGTGGCGTTGCCCCACCCGGCGATGGCGCGGTGCACCTGGAAGGCGTCGGTCTTGGTGCCGGATCCGCTGTTGCCGCTCACAAGGTAACCGTTGCCCTTCACGTCGACCCAGGAGTCGCCGTAGTTGGCCCCGGAGTAGCCGGCGTTCGTGAACACGTTGCCGAGCACCCGTCCCCCGGACGTGCCTTCCTTGATGTCGATCCCCTCGGCCGTTGTGTTCGTGATTCGGTTGTTCTGCACGAGAACGTCGCTCGTGGCGTCCGGAATGCTCGACGAACCCATCACCGACGACCAGTTCGAGTGCGCCGACCCGATGTACACGCCCTCGCCGTACCCCGCGGTCTTTCGCCCCGTGTCGTGCACGGAGGAGTTGATGAGCCTGCTGTGCGAGCTGGAGTGCCGAAAGTGCACCCCTTCGAGACCGATGTTGCCGACATCCACACCGTCGATGACGGTGTACTGGGAGGCGTCGAGCACGATGCCCTTGCTCGAGTTCGTCACGCTGATTCCGGAAATCGTCCAGTAGCTTCCGGTGACGTGCAGACCGTAGCCGCTACGGATTCCCCCGGCAGTGAGCACGGCTCCTCTCGACCCCGTGAGAGTGATCGGGTGCGCGGCGGTGCCCGATCGCGACGCCGTGAACGTACCCCGGTAGACGCCGTCCGCCAGGCTGATCGTCTCTCCGGGAGCCGCGGACGCGAGGGCGGCGACCAAACCCGCCGCGGTCGACACGCTGGCCGTGCCCTGGCTCGGCGGGATGATCGCAATCGACGTCTTGGGGGCGATCGTCGCCTTCGCGGACCGGCTCGCGCGAGTGCTCGATGCGCCGACGGCCGACGACGACGCAACGTCGCGCGCGGTCGCACCAACGGCGAAGTTCGCGACCGCGGCGTCTGCATCCGCGCCCTTCCACCGCACCTTGAGCTTGTGCGTTCCGGAGGTCGTGGCGATCGGCCACGCGTAGGGTGGGGCCGCCACTTGCCCGAGGTAGGTCCCGTCCAGCACGAACTTGACCTCGGTCGTGCCGGCGGGCGCGGCCACGACGGCCGTAAACGATCCGCTCGCCCGAACCGACCCGTCGAGAGGCGCACCGGCGACCGTGATGGGGCTCGGCGCGCTGTCGCTGGCCATCGCCGTCATCGGCATGCCGACGGCAGTCCCGGCCGCGACCAGCACGGCGCAGACCACGACCGAGATTGTGAGCAAACGCTTCGTCATGGTGTCCCCCAAGGGACCCCCTATGGAATACGTGCCCCCCACGCGTCCCAGCCCCCGAAGATGCCATCCTACGGGGATTTACGCCCGGGCAGAAGTGAACAGACTGTGTTGTCGGCCGACGTCGCCAGGCGGGGCGGCTTTAGGGTGCCGGCGACGGAGACGGGCTCGCCGTGGCGTCCTCGCGGAAGGTGTCGCCTGCCGCCTTGACGATCGCCGCGGAGAACGCGCTCGCGTCGTTCACCGCCCCGTCGTACTTGGCGCCGTTGATGATGACCGTCGGTGTGCCGGCGACCTTCTTGACGTCGGAGTTCGCGATCGGGCCCGTCGTGGCCCGCGACGTCGCGGCCGTTACCCACGCCGTGAAGGTTTCGTCCTTGATGCAGCTCGTGATCGAATCGAGGGAGGAGACCTTCGCCTGTTTCGCGATCGACGCGAGCTTCGCATCCGTGAGTCCCTCGGTGTTCTCCTTGGGTTGGTTGTCGAAGAGCAAGCCGTTGAAGTCGAAATACGAGTTGGGCGAGTAGTTGGCAACACAGGCCGCGGCATTCGCCGCCCTGGTTGAGTATTTCTGGCCGAGCGACATGTTGTCGAGGATCGCGATCGGGTGGATCTCGAGCGTCGCAGCCCCGGTCTTCAGGTAGGACTTGATTTGGGCATTGTTGGTGGCCTCGAAGCCCGCGCAGATTGGGCACTGGTAGTCGACGTAGATCTGGATGTCGATCACGTCTGACTTGTTGCTCGCCGACGGCACCGGCACGTCGCCGGGCTGAAGCGCCACGGTCGACACCGCCTTGTAGCCTTGGCCGATCTTGATTCCGTCGCTCAACATGTTCCTGGGGCCGGGCGCCGGCGGGCGAACCGAGCTCGTGATGACGAGAATGATCACGCCGATGATGGCGAGGGAGACGACGATGAGGCTGCCCTGCAGGATGAACCGGCTGCGCCGATCCTTTTTCTTCTGCTCTTCGCGAAGAGTCCGGGCCTTCTCGCGAGCGGCCTCGCGCCTCTGGTTCTTGCTGAGGCGATCGTCGCCAGCACCGCCGTAACTCATCGAACCTCACTCTTGATCAACGTGGTTGTGGCTTCGAACCGTCTCAGCCTGCTGTGAGCGGGAGCCCTTAGAACAGTAGACAGTCAGTCTGGGAATAAGCCAGACGAACGCTGGATCAGCCTACCGAGCATCCATAGGCCCGTTTAACGCCGTGACGCGTTCAGGTGACATAATGGCCCTGCATTATCTTCCATTCACTACGGATCGTCCGGCACGTACCTGCCGGTGAAGGAGCAATACAACTATGGCATCTGTCACTTTCGACAAGGCAACCCGTCTCTACCCGGGTTCCACCCGCCCAGCGGTCGACGCACTCGACCTCCAGGTCGCTGACGGCGAGTTCCTCGTTCTCGTCGGCCCGTCGGGTTGCGGCAAGTCCACCTCGCTGCGAATGCTCGCCGGCCTCGAAGAGGTCAACGACGGCAACATCCTCATCGGCGACCGCAACGTCACCGACGTCCCACCGAAGGATCGCGACATCGCGATGGTCTT
>DMKW01000141.1:0-232 GCA_003454135.1 Microbacteriaceae bacterium | reverse complement strand
TACCCGCACATGACGGTCGCCGAGAACATGGGCTTCGCGCTCAAGATCGCCGGCGTCAACAAGGATGAGCGCGCCACCCGCGTGCTCGAAGCCGCCAAGCTGCTCGACCTCGAGCCCTACCTCGGCCGCAAGCCGAAGGCGCTCTCCGGTGGCCAGCGCCAGCGCGTCGCCATGGGTCGAGCGATCGTTCGCCAGCCCCAGGTGTTCCTCATGGACGAGCCGCTGTCGAACC
>DMKW01000038.1:9141-11174 GCA_003454135.1 Microbacteriaceae bacterium | reverse complement strand
GAGGGCCTCCCGGGCATCGATTGGGGTAACCCAGATCGATACCGGAGGCCCTCGCCCTCGCATCACACTGTTCCGTAGGAGACTACCTCGCCCCCACGAGCGAACCCGAGGTGCGCAGCACGAGCGGCGCCGGGTAGCCGAGCAGCGGAGCCGGCGACGTGCCGAGACCCGTGAGGTCCCAGCCTGCCGAGCGCCACGCGTGAGCGTCGAGGCAGTTGCGTGCGTCGATGATCACGGGAGAGGCGACGAGGCCGATCAGCGTCGTCGGGTCGCTCGTCGAAAACTCCTGCCACTCCGTGAGCACGAGGAGTGCGTCGGAGTTGGTGGCCGCCTCTTCGATGGAGTCCGCGTAGATGAGGGTCGGGAACATCTTTTGCGCCGTGTCCTTGGCCTCGGGGTCGTACACGACGACCTGCGCACCGCGAAGGTGCAGCGCCGCGGCGACGTTGAGAGCCGGCGAGTCGCGCACGTCGTCGGTGAGCGGCTTGAAGGCCGCGCCGAGGACGCCGATACGGCGGTTGAGCACCGATCCGCCGCACGCTTCGATGGCCAGGTCGATCACGCGCTGGCGCTGCGACATGTTGATCTCGTCCACCTGCTGCAGGAGCGAGGCGGCCTTCATAGCACCGAGTTCGCTCGATCGGTGGATGAGGGCACGAATGTCTTTCGGAAGGCAACCGCCGCCGAAACCGAGGCCGGCGTTGAGAAATTGGCGACCGATGCGAACGTCGTGACCCAGCGCATCCGCGAGGATGTTGACGTCGGCTCCCGCCGCCTCGCAGACCTCCGCGATCGCGTTGATGAACGAGATCTTGGTGGCGAGGAACGCGTTCGCGCTCACCTTCACGAGCTCGGCTGTCGGCAGGTCGCACACGATGACGGGTGTGCCGGTGGCGATCGGAATCGCGTAGACCTCGCGCATGATCGCTTCGGACCACTCCGAGGTGCCACCGAGAACGATGCGGTCCGGCGTGAGCGTGTCCGCCACGGCCTTGCCCTCGCGAAGGAACTCGGGGTTCCAGACGATCTCGGTCTCGATGCCCTCCGGCACGAGTTCGAGAATCAATTCGCGCAGCGCCTGGCCCGTGCCGACGGGCACGGTCGACTTGCCGACGATGATCCCGTCGTGGGTGAGATTGCGCGCTACCTGGCGGGTGGCCTCCTGCACGTAGGCGAGGTTGGCCGCGTTGCTGCCGCGCTGCTGGGGCGTGCCGACGCAGATGAAGTGCACGTCGGAGAGCGCTGTCGCCTCGGCGATGTCGGTCGTGAAACGCAACCGGCCGCTCTGCACGTGCTTGAGGATGAGCTCCGGCAGGCCTGGTTCGAAGAACGGCACGCGTCCCTCGCTGAGCGCCTTGGCCTTCGCCGGGTCGTTGTCGACGCCGATGACCTCGAAGCCCATCTCGGCCATGGCGGCCGCGTGGGTCGCACCGAGGTAGCCGGTGCCCACGACACTGATTCGAGGGGCGTTCGCTTGCAGTTCTGTGCTGATCGTCTGATCTTCCGTGTTCTTGGTCAAAATGTCCTCCTGATCGTGGTTACGGTCCTGCTGGTGTGGATCATTGGGCTGGCCTGAGTACGAAGTTGTCAGCCGGAGTGGCGAGGCCGGTCGTGAATGCCGCGAGGCTTTCCGGCCGCGAATCGATTCGCCAGTCGTTGGTCGAGAGTTCGCCTTCCGTGTAGGTCGTCACTGCGAGGTTGAACCAGGAGAAGCCGATAATGTCCTGGTTTTCGGGCTTCGCCAGCGCCTCGAAGAGGCTCGAGATCCATGCGACCTTGTGGCCGCCCGTCTCCGAGGCACCGATTTCAGCCAGGTAGATCGGCTTGCGGGTGATTCTGCGGAGTTCGGTCAGGCTCGGCCCGAACGTGTAGTCGAAGGTGAAGTTGTTGTCCGGCTTGTACACGGGGCGCAGGTAGCCGGAGAGCCCGACAACGTCCACGTAGTTCTCGCCGGGGTAGAGGTGGTCGAGGTACGACGACGCCTTGTGCGACGCGGGCAGGTTGTTGATGATGTTCGGGGCCCAGATCCACAC
>DMKW01000038.1:0-8999 GCA_003454135.1 Microbacteriaceae bacterium | reverse complement strand
CCGTTCATTTCGTGGTCGAGACGGATTCCGAGCGGCAGGCCGGATGCGACGATGTCCTTCGCGTACTGGTGAAGGTAGGCGTCGAAATTGCCAGGCACGCCGGCGGCGGGGTCGCCGATGATTTTCGGGAGGGTGTAGTCGGGCGCATCGACCGCGTTGTTGGCCGCGTTGATCGGGCGCGACTCCCAGGTGAGCACGGGAAGCGTGTTGCGCTGCCAGGCCGCCCTCACGACATCCGCCCGGAAGTTCTGGTCCCAGCCGCCGAAGTAGCCGACCGAGTTGGGCTGGCTGCCGATCTTGACGCCTATGGCGTTATACGACGCCCAATTGAACGGTGCCTGGTCGGTGAACAGGCCGAAGTAGCGCGAACCCGGGTTCATGATCTGCGCCTTGGTCGGCACGGTGAGGGCCGCGGTCGACACCGTCGTTTTGGTCGCCCTCTTCGTGGGCGCCTTGACCGCGACCGATGCCGTCTGCGTCGCGTCGAGCTTGCCTTGCGCCGACCAGAGTTCCTGCTGGATTGTGGCGAGCTGGGCCTTGGATGCGGTGAGGCTCAGCTTGCTGTTCGAGAGCTGCTTCTGAAGGGCGATGACCTGGCTCAACAGGGCATTTCGCTCCGCGAGCACCTTGTCCTCCTGAATCGACTTCTTCGAGACGGCCGCAACGGCAGCGTTGATCGGGTTGGCCGGGGAGGTCCATACGATCACGCTCGTGGTGAGGAGACCGAGCACGAGAACGGATGCGCCGACGGCTGTCCAACGGGCCCGGGTGCTGGTGACGGACCACCAGGATCCTGTGAGCCTAATTAGTGACAATGAAATACGCCTCCAAAGCGAATATGGCGATGCCGATGACGTAGGGCCAGGCGGCCTTCGGGTTGAGACGTCGACGACTCGGAATGGGCTTGCTGATCACGACGGTCTGCGCGGTACGCCGCGGAGACGCCTCGAGAACGGCAGAGGAGTGGTGGGACGAGGATCGGGGCTCGAAGTCGAGCGCGGCGAGTTCGTCATCGAGGCTGAGGCCATCGCTCTCGGCCGATGCCGACAGTCCGCCCATGACGCTGTCGTTCGAGGCGCCGCCGCCGTAGGCACCGGCTCGCGTTCCCCATCCGCTCGCGTGGCCCATGCGAAAGAACCCCATGAGCCGCACCGGCATGAGGAATGCCGTCGAAACGATGATGAACACGGGGAGTCGGAAGAAGTCGCTCGGCTTCTCTGAGAGGTGCCTGATCTGGCGGATGGCCATGCTGAGCACGGAAGAGACGACCATGAGGCCGATCACGAGCGCGATGCCGCCCTGCCAGCCGTATTCCTTGAGGATGCCCTCGTAGAAGTTGTAGCCCTGGCCGGTGAAGCTGCGGTAGACCCAGCCGCCGATGACGCCGGCGAGCAGGAACGGGAGCACGATGTCCATGACGAAGAAGAGTGCGAGCACCGGCGCGTGGCCGAGCATCCAGGGGAGCATCCGAAGCGTGTTGTACTGGCTGCCGCGAGCCCAGCGGAGCTGCTGTTTGAACAGCTTCTTGATCTGCAGCGGGGCATCCGTGTAGACGAGCGAGGTGTACTGGTATACCGTGCGGTAGCCCTCTTTGAGGGTGAGGTTGGTGAGGGTGCGGTCGTCGCTCACCTCGAGGAAGACGCCCATGTAGCGCTCGGTCATGAAGCGCTCCATGACCTTGATCATGATCGAGCGGCGGAACGCGATCGTGCGCCCCGGCAGGCAACCGACCTGCCCGAGCACGCTCTGCGCGGGCATCGAGTAGAGAGCCCGCGAGTTCTCGAGCCAGTCCGCCCAGCGGGTGATCCAGCTGCGCTCCGGTTCGAGGATGCGCTGGCGCGTCGTCACGCCACCCACGCTCTCCTCCGCGAACGGCTTGAGCAGTTCGGAGAGAGTGTTTTCCGTCCATACCGTGTCTGAGTCGACAAGCACCGTGATGTCGCCGGTTGACAGCTCGGTGCCGATCATGACGGCGTTGCGCTTGCCCGGGATGGGGGTGTGGACCCAGCGCACGAGCGGCGCGAATTCTTCGCACACCTCCTGGAGGGGCAGGTTCACCGCTCCGTTGATGACGACGATGATCTCGCCGGGCTTCTGCTCGACCATGCGCCCGAGCACGTCGCGAAAGAGGTCGAGAGGTTCGTCGAGCACGGGAACGATGACGCTCGTGGTGCCGGTGAACGTGCCGGTGAATGGCTTGTATCTGCTCGAGATGATGAGCTTGACGAGCCACAGGGCCCAGATGAGGGCGGAGTACACGGCGAACATGTACACCTCGAGGTGGCCCTCGAGCATATGGCGGATTTGAAGGATGAAAATAAACACGGTTCCCCAATCTGCGGCTGGTGTCGTACTTCCGCAACGCTGAGGAACTGGTCGTTTTCTTCGGGGTACCTGATTATTGGCATGCCCGAAGAACAGATGCAAGCGGGCTCGACGGGCGCAAACGGGGTGCGAGGTGCGAGGTCGCGCCGACCCGGATTATTTGAGTCTTCACGTGTCGGCCATAAGGCCCACGTCGCCCATGGCCTCCTAAATGCCGACACGAGTGGGTGGGCCCTTCACACTGAGAACCTCACCGTGCGCCGTTTGGACAATCATGGAAATTGCAGTTCAGAGGGCAATTATGACGTTCTTGCGCCGCCACGGAGCCACCTCGGGGCCGCCGTTCGCGCCGACCAGTGGGCTCGCGAGGACGATCCGTCTCCCTGTTCGGGCGGCACCCAAACGGGGTACACAAAGGGCCCAAACGGGGTACCTGACAAAACTCGTCGAAATTGACCAAACGTTTACGCGCCAGAAACATCGGCGCGAGTCGCCGGACGCTCGCTTTCGACTCGGACTATCCCGTCGTCGGACTCCGTCGGGTCTCCAGACCGTAAAACCGTCTCTCGAAGACGGCTCGCGCCAGACGGGTCACCCGCAGGTAGTCCTCCTCGAGGGTTGACGCGGATCCCGGGGGGTACTCGAGCAGGCGCGCGACCCCGTCGAGTTGACGGCGATCGGTGGGCAGGACGTCCGCCGTTCTCGCGGTCCACAACGTCATGGCCGAACGCACTCGCGACGCGAGAATCCACGCGTCCCGCAGCTTCTTCGCTTCGGCGACCGAGATGAACCCCTCCTTGCGCGCGACCTCGAGCGCCGCGAGGGTCGAGGTGGTTCGAAGGCCCGGCTTGGTCGCCCCGTACTGGAGTTGAATGAGCTGCACGAACCACTCGACATCGCTCAACGAGCCTCGGCCGAGCTTGAGATGGCGCGCGGGATCCGCGGCCTGCGGCAGGCGTTCGGACTCCACGCGCGCCTTGATGCGCTTGACCTCGCGCACATCCTTCTCGGCGATGCCGGTCGGAAACCGCACCTCGTCGGCAAGGGCCTCGAAATCGCCCATCAGGGCCGCATCCCCCGCCGCGGCCCTCGCCCGCAGCAGCGCCTGTGCCTCCCACGTGAGCGACCAGCGCCCGTAGTAGGCGCGATAACTCGCGAGGGATCGCACGACCGCACCGTTCTTGCCTTCCGGGCGCAGGTCGATGTCGAGATCGAGCGGGAGCCGAAGATCTTCGGTGTAGCGCGCGAGGTCGGCGACGATCGCCTCCGCGGTTGCCTGCGCGGCCTCGTCGGTTGCCGTCGTCGCGCGATAGACATACATGACGTCGGCGTCAGAGCCGAACCCGAGTTCCTGCCCCCCGTAGCGCCCCATGGCGATGATCGCGAACTCGATGCCGTCCTTCGGCGCTCGCACGGCGGAAAGCACCCCGGTGAGGAGCGCGGTCGTCACGTCGGCGAGGGCGCGTCCAAGCTCCTCGACGTGAATGTGCCCGAGAATCGCGCCGATCGCGAGGCGCAGCACCTCGCGTCGCCGCGCGGTGCGCAGGGCGAGCGCCGCCGAGGCCAGGTCGTCGTGCCTCGCCAGCGTCGCGACGGTCTCCTCGGTGAGCGCGGCGGCGGTGCGCGGCCGGAGCTCGTCTTCGTGGTCGAACCATGCCGCGGCCTCGGGGATGCGCTCGAGGAGCACACCGACGAACCGCGAGCTGGACAGCACGTTCGTGAGCCGCTTGGCCGCCCCGGACGAATCGCGCAGCATCCTCAGGAACCAGTAGGACTCCCCCAGGTCGTCGCTCAGCCGGCGGAACGCCAGCAGGCCGTAATCGGGGTCCGCGCCCGCGGCGAACCATTGCAGCATGACCGGGAGCAGGTGCCGCTGGATCGCCGCCCGCCGCGAGACGCCAGCCGTGAGCGCCGCGATGTGGGCGAGGGCGCCCTTCGGATCGGTGAACCCGATGGCCGCGAGGCGATCTGTCGCCTGCTGGCTCGTGAGAGCGAAATCGCCCTCTTGCAGGCCGGCGACGGCCGACAGCAGCGGTCGGTAGAAGAGACGCTCGTGAAGGCTCCGCACGGCGAGTTTGACGCGGGTCCACTGTTCGGTGAGCTCAGCCGCGCTCGTCGCCCGGCCGGTAGCTCGCGCGAGGATGCGCAGGGACTCCCGGTCGCTCGGCATCAGGTGCGTGCGCCGCAGCTGGGCGAGCTGCAGCCGATGCTCGAGGAGCCGCAGGAAACGGTAGTCCCGCGCGAACTCGGCCGACTCGACGCGACCGATGTACCCGCGCTCGGCGAGGGCGGCGAGAGCCGGGAGCGTCGCCCGTTGGCGCACCTGGTCGTCGGTTTGGCCGTGCACGAGCTGCAGGAGCTGAATGGTGAACTCGACGTCGCGCAGGCCGCCCGGCCCGAGTTTGAGCTGGAAGTCGAGTTCGTCGCTCGGGATGTTCTCGGTGACCCGCTCGCGCATCCGCTGCACGCCCTCGACGAAGTTCTCCCGCGACGCGCTCGACCACACCTTCGGCGCGACGCGCTCCACGTACCGTTCGCCGAGCTCGAGGTCGCCGGCGAGGGGCCGTGCCTTGAGCAGCGCCTGGAACTCCCAGCTCTTCGCCCACCGGTCGTAGTAGGCGACGTGGGATTCGAGGCTGCGCACGAGCGCGCCGTCCTTGCCTTCGGGCCGCAGGTTCGCATCCACCTCCCAGAGCCGGGGCTCAATGGCGAAGTCGTGGATGCCGCGCATCGTCGCCATCGCGATCCGCGTCGCGATCTCCACGGCCCGGTCATCCGAGAGCCCGTCGCCGCCCTCGGCGACGAAGATCACGTCCACGTCGCTCACATAGTTGAGTTCGCGGGCCCCGGCCTTGCCCATGCCGATGATCGCGAGGCGCGTGGCTGCCACCTGCTCGACGGGAAACGCGGCGTGCCGTCGTGCGACGGCGAGCGACGCGTCGAGGGCCGCCGCGGCGAGGTCGGCGAGGGCTGCGGCCACGCCGTCGAGCGCGGCGAGCGGGTCGGCCTGGGCGAGGTCGAACGCCGTGAGCTGGCTCAAATGGCGACGATAGCGAGCCCTCAGGGCGTTCCACGCCGCCTCCTCCGTGGCCTGGGGCCGATCTTCGACGGCGGCGAGCAGGTCGGCCCGATACTCGTCCACCGACGGCGGCCGATCGATCGCCTCGGCGAGGGCGTCGAGTTCGTGCGGTCGGCGCTGGAAGAACTCGGCGAGCCCCTCGGATGCCCCGAGCACCCTGATGAAGCGATGAGCGCTGTCCCCGCGGTCGAGGAGCGCTCCGGCCTGTTCCGGCGACTGTCTGAGCAGCGCGACGAGCGATCGCAGCGCCTGGTCGGGATTCGCGGCGTCGGCGAAGTGCGCGACGAGCCCGTCGACCGGTCGGGATTGCCCGAGCTCAGCCAACAGCGACGCCGTCTCATCGAGCTCGGCGAAACCGAGCCTCGCGAGTTCGGTGAGAGTGGTGAGTTCGCGTGCCATCGAACGGTCCTAGCTGTTGGTTACAGCATCTCCAGGTTGCTCTTGAGCTCGTATGGCGTCACCTGGGCGCGGTATTCGCGCCACTCCTGTCGCTTGTTGAGAAGCACGAAGTTGAATACCTGTTCGCCGAGGGTCTCCGCGACGAGCTCCGATTCCTCCATGAGCGACACGGCGTGGTCGAGGCTCGCGGGCAGCTGGTTGTAGCCGAGCGCGCGACGCTCGGAGTCTGACAGCTCCCACACGTTGTCTTCGGCCTCGGGCGGAAGCTCGTAGCCCTCCTCGATGCCCTTGAGCCCGGCGGCGAGCAGGAGGGAGAACGCGAGGTACGGATTGGCGGCCGAGTCGATCGCTCGGTACTCGACCCGGGCGCTCTGCCCCTTGTTGGGCTTGTAGAGGGGCACCCGCACGAGTGCAGACCGGTTGTTGTGGCCCCATGTGACGAAGCTGGGCGCCTCGCCGAGCTTGTTCTGGGATGCCCCGCCCCAGAGCCGCTTGTAGGAGTTGACGAACTGGTTGGTGACCGCGGTGATCTCCGGGGCGTGCTTGAGCAGGCCCGCGATGAACTGGCGGCCGATCTTGGAGAGCTGGTACTGCCCCCCGGCGTCGAAGAATGCGTTCGAGTCGCCCTCGAAGAGCGACATATGGGTGTGCATCCCCGAGCCCGGCTCACCGGAGAGCGGCTTCGGCATGAACGTCGCGTAGACGCCCTGCTCGATCGCCACCTCCTTGATGACGGTGCGGAAGGTCATGATGTTGTCGGCGGTGGTGAGGGCGTCCGCGTAGCGCAGGTCGATCTCGTTCTGGCCGGGGCCGGCCTCGTGGTGGCTGAATTCCACCGAAATGCCGAGATCCTCGAGCATGCGGACGGAGCGGCGGCGGAAGTCGTGCGCAGTACCCCCCGGCACGTTGTCGAAGTAGCCGGCCTTGTCCACCGGCTCCGGTCCCTCGGCGCCGAACTGGGAGCTCTTGAGCAGGTAGAACTCGACCTCGGGGTGCGTGTAGAAGGTGAAGCCGCGCTCCGCGGCGGTCGCCAGGGTGCGCTTGAGCACGTTGCGGGGGTCGGCGACCGCCGGCTGGCCATCGGGCGTGGTGATGTCGCAGAACATGCGGGCGGTCGGATCGATCTCGCCGCGCCACGGCAGAATCTGGAAGGTCGCCGGGTCGGGATGGGCGAGCACGTCTGCCTCATACGACCTCGTGAGGCCCTCGATTGCCGAGCCGTCGAATCCGAGACCCTCGGCGAAGGCGCCCTCCACTTCGGCCGGGGCGATCGCAACCGACTTCAGGGTGCCGACGACATCCGTGAACCAGAGACGGATGAACTTGACGCCGCGTTCCTCGATCGTACGGAGAACGAAGTCACGCTGCTTGTCCATTTGCTCCTCTAACCTGCTGATTCTTGGGCCTCTGCCCCGGCTATTAGGCTAGTGGCTATGCCTCGACTCCGCTTGGCGCTCGGCCAAACCAACCCCATCGTCGGCGACCTGGCGGGCAATTCCCAGCAGATTCTGGAGGCCGCGCGGCTCGCGTCGGCGCAGGGTGCAGACATTCTCGCCGTGGGCGAGATGGCGCTCAGCGGTTACCCCATCGAAGACCTCGCGTCGCGCCCGAGTTTTCTCGCCGAGGCCCACGCCGCGGTCGACCACCTGGCCAAACGGCTTCAGGATGCCGGGTTCGGCGACCTCGTTGTGGTGGTCGGCCACCCGGACGGCCCGTTCGAGCCGAGGCTCATCGGCACGAGCAGCGCCCCGACAGCGATCGCCCAGAACCGCGCGAGCGTGCTGCAACACGGGCACGTCAAGGCGCGTTACGCCAAGCATCACCTTCCCAATTACTCGGTGTTCGACGAGTACCGCATCTTCATTCCCGGTGACGAGCTGCTTGTTCTCCGGATCAAGGGCGCGGATGTCGCCGTCATCATTTGCGAGGACCTCTGGCGCGACGGCGGCCCGCTCGGCCGAGTGCTCGAAGCGGACGCGGGACTTCTCCTCGTGATCAACGCATCCCCGTTCGAACGCGACAAGGACGACGTACGGCTGCCGCTCGTCACTCGACGCGCCCTCGAAACGGACACCACCGTCGCCTACGTCAACATCGTCGGCGGTCAGGACGACCTCGTCTTCGATGGCGACAGCGTCGTGGTCGACGGCACGGGTGCGATCCTCGCGCGAGCGCCCCAGTTTCGGGAGCACCTTCTCGTGCTCGACCTCGACGTCGCCGAGGCGACGGCGGCATCCCTCCCCGACTACGTCGTGCGGGTGGCACTCGAGACGGCGGACTCGACGGGTCCGGCCCCGCTCGAGGACATCGCCGTGCCGCCCGACGACCGGGAGCAGCTGTGGAACGCGCTCGTGCTCGGCCTGCGCGATTACGTCGCGAAGAACGGGTTCCCCTCGGTGATTCTCGGCCTGTCCGGCGGCATCGACTCCGCCGTGTGCGCGGCCCTCGGCGCCGACGCGATCGGGGCGGATCGGGTGTGGGGCGTGAGCATGCCAAGCCGCTACAGTTCCGGGCACTCCCGATCCGACGCCGACGAACTCGCCGACAACATCGGCCTGAACTACTCGGTCGAACCGATCGCGGACCTCGTAATGCCGATCGAGACGCAACTCGAGCTCTCCGGAACGGCCGCGGAAAACGTGCAGGCGCGCATCCGGGGCATCATCCTCATGAGTCTCTCCAATCTCGACGGTCACCTCGTGCTCACGACGGGCAACAAGACCGAGCTCTCCGTGGGCTACTCGACGATCTACGGCGACTCGGCCGGCGGTTTCGCGCCGATCAAAGACGTGCCGAAGCTGCTCGTCTGGGAGCTCGCCCGCTGGCGAAACGCCGTCGCGGTCGAGCGCGGCGAGACGCCTCCGATCCCCGAGAGCTCGATCAGCAAGCCGCCGAGCGCCGAGCTGAGGCCCGACCAGACCGACCAGGACTCGCTACCCCCCTACGAGATGCTCGACGCGATTCTCGACGCGTACATCACGCGCGCCCTGGGCAGGGAAGACGTGATCGCGCTCGGGTTCGACGAAGAGACCGTGGACTTCGTGACGAAGCTCGTCGACCGCTCGGAGTGGAAGAGACGCCAGGGCGCGATCGGTCCCAAGATCAGCGGGATGGCCTTCGGTCGGGACCGTCGACTGCCCATCACCTACCGGCCGAGCGCGAGCTGAATCCCGACCATGACTGCTCCGAGACTAAG
>DMKW01000206.1:3869-24852 GCA_003454135.1 Microbacteriaceae bacterium | reverse complement strand
GAGTGCTCTTCCTGGATGAGGCCCCGGAGTTCCAACCGGCGGTGCTGGACGCCCTTCGCCAGCCGCTCGAATCCGGCGTTGTGAGCATCCATCGAGCCAATGCCGTCGCGCAGTTCCCCGCGCAGTTCCAGCTCGTGATGGCGGCGAATCCGTGCCCGTGCGGGCAGTACGGTGCTCGCGATTCGGACTGCGTGTGTCCGCCGAACGCTCGGCGACGGTATCTCGGGCGGCTGTCCGGTCCCCTGCTCGACCGCATCGACATCCAGCTGCGAATCTCCCGCGTGACGGCCGTGCGCCTGAGAATCGACGGCGACACGTCCGGTCTCTCCACCGGGCGAGCCAGGGAACGGGTCACGGCGGCGCGCAGCGCCACGGGCGAGCGGTTGGCCGGCACGCCGTGGCAACTGAACTCGCAAGTGCCGGGGGCGTGGCTGCGCGGTCGGTTCGCGAGGCTGCCGTCGGCCGCGACGGCAGCCATCGACCGCGCCCTCGAACGCGGCGGTCTCACGATGCGCGGTTACGACCGCGTGCTGCGGTTGGCCTGGACCATGGCCGATCTCGACGGCTCACCGCGCCCGACGACGGAGCACGTTGGCCGGGCTCTCTACCTCAGAAGGGGAATACTGTGACTCTGTTCGGGCTCGATGAAGCCGTCGTGGTGCCGCTCGTGCGTGCGATCGCGGGGGAAGAGCTGTCGGAGGGCGAGGCGGGGGATCGCTTTGCCCGCGCGAGTTGGACGGGCATCGCCGAACCGGGCGATCGCACGGCCGGAGAACTCGTCGGCGCCCTCGGGGCGGGCGCGGCGCTCGCCGCCGTGATCGAACACTGGTCGGTCGAGCGCATCGCCGGCACCCTTGCCGAGGCCGGCGTGATCGTGCGGCTCGACGAGATCCGGGCGGCGCTCGAGCGCTGGGAACCGAGGCTCAAGGCGGCGATCGCTCTCACCGCGCTTCGGCAGGCGGCGAGATTCCGAGTGCAACTGCTCGTTCCCGGTGATCCGGTCTGGCCGGCGGGATTCGACGATCTCGGCGAATACGCCCCGATCGGCCTGTGGCTCAGAGGCAACAGATCGACGCTCGAGACCCTGCCGACCTCGATTGCACTCGTTGGGGCACGCGCGGCAACCGGGTACGGCGAGCACGTCACGATGGAGGCGTCCGCCGGCCTCGTCGACCGCGGGTACACGATCGTGTCCGGCGCGGCATACGGCATCGACGGGATGGCGCACCGGGCGGCGCTCGCGAGCAGCGGCCAGACCGTCGCATTTCTCGCCGGTGGGGTGGATCGGTTCTATCCGAGCGGCCATGACGCGCTCCTGACTCGCATCGTGGAGACCGGCGCGGTCGTCTCCGAGCTGCCGTGCGGATCCCCGCCCACGAAGTGGCGCTTCCTCCAGCGGAATCGGCTGATCGCGGCGTCGAGCCTCGCGACCGTTGTTCTGGAGGCCGGCTGGCGGTCGGGTTCGCTCAATACGGCCGGTCACGCCGGCACTCTCGGTCGACCACTGGGAGCGGTGCCCGGGCCGGTTACTTCGGCCGCGTCCGCGGGCTGCCATCGGCTGATCCGGGAGTTCGCCGCCGTGTGCGTGACCAACGCCGACGAAATGGCCGAGCTTGCGCCACTGCGCCCGCTGTCGAGCGCGCCGGATTCGCGCGCAGAGGGTGATCGGTTGCCTGAACGCGGGCGTGTGCTGGATGCGATGAGTTCGCGATCGCCCCGCTCCGTCGTGGACATCGCCGGCCGGTGCGGGCTCTCCGTGGCGACCGTCACGGCGGTGCTGGGGGCCATCGAGCTCGAGGGGTTCGCGTCCGAGAGCGATCGGGAGTGGAACCGGCGGCGATGAGTCGGGCGAGGAGCCGCGGGGGAACTGCGGGGAGCTGCGGGGTGGCCGGGGCGAGGGCCGGCGGCGATTGCTGGTGGTCGCCTTTAGTCTTGTCGCGTGACCCAATTCGGACAGTATCCAGCCCCAGCCCACGTGATTGCGCACGTGAGCGACACCCACTTCCTGGGCGGGGAGCGTCCGCTCTACGGCAAGATCCCAACGCACGAGAACTTGATTCGGGCTCTCGCCCAGCTCGAGCGATCCGGCACCAATCCCGAGGCCATCGTCTTCACCGGCGACCTCGCCGACCTCGCCGAGCCGGACGCCTATGTGCGGTTGCGCGAGATCGTCGAACCCGCGGCCGAACGCATGGGGGCGCAGATTATCTGGGTCATGGGCAACCACGACGAGCGACTGCAGTTCGCGACCGAGCTGCTCGGTGAGGTTCCCGTGCGAGGTGCGGTCGTGCCCTCTCAAGACCGGGTCTACGACATCAACGGATTGCGCATCATCGCTCTCGACAGCACGGTGCCCGGCTACCACCACGGCGACCTCACCGACGACCAGCTCGTCTGGCTCGCCGGGGAGCTCGCCGCCCCCGCAGCGCACGGCACGATCATCGCCTTGCACCACCCGCCCATCCCGACCCCACTCGCGCTCATGGCACTCCTCGAATTGCGCGGACAAGACAGGCTCGGCGCGGTGATTCGCGGAACCGACGTGCGCGGCATCCTCGCCGGCCACCTGCATTACACGACCCACGGCGTCTTCGCCGGCGTTCCCGTGTCGGTCGCCGCGGCGACCTGCTACACAATGGACCTGAGCGCACCTCGCAATCATCTGTCGGGGGTCGACGGGTCGCAAGCCTTCAATCTGGTACACGTGTACGCCGACCAGGTCGTGCATTCGGTGGTACCCATCGGCGCGTTTCCCGAGGTCACTCGATTCACCGACACCTTCCTGGAGCAACTATCGGCGATGACGGCGGAACAGCGGCTCGAGGCGTTCTCGCGCAAGATGCCACCGCGCGCCTCCCAGGCGGTCGAGGTGTCCGCGCCTGCCGAGGTCGCCGCCCAGGAAGCCTGACCCCGCGGTGCCGGGCTGATCGGCGCGCCAGACGGGAGCCCGCCAATCGCGGCCCGATGGGACACCATGGAGGTGTGCAACTCGATCACGCCGTCAGCCGGTTCGCGGTGTATCTCTCCGCGGAACGCGGCTTCAGCGAGAACACCGTTCGCTCGTACCGGTCCGACCTGGCCCAGCTTGCAGACTTCGCCCGCACACGGGGCGTAGAGAGCGCCGAGGGCGTCTCCCTCGAGCTGCTGCGCGACTGGCTGTGGGACGGCTCGCAACACGGTCTCGCCAAGTCGACCCTCGCGAGACGGTCCGCCGCCGCCCGAAGCCTCACCGCGTGGCTCGCACGCACGGGCGAACTTGCCGCGGATGCCGCAACCCGGCTGAGAGCACCAAAGGCCGACAAGCATCTACCGCGAGTGCTCACCCGCGGCCATATCGATGGGATTTTCGCCTGGCTCGCGGCGCGCGCCGAGGGCGGTGACCCCGGGCCGCTCCGGGATCTCGCGGTGATCGAACTGCTCTACGCGTCCGCGCTCCGCGTGAGCGAGGTCACCGGACTCGACACGAACAGCGTCGACCTCGGGCGGCTCACGGTGCGCGTCGTGGGGAAGGGGTCGAAGGAGCGCGTCGTTCCCTTCGGCGTGCCCGCCAGGAACGCCATCGTGCGCTATCTCGAGCAGGCGCGACCGCGGCTCGTCGACGGCGCGGAGCAGCCTACGCCGGCGTTCTTCGTCACCTCGAGCGGAAAGCGGCTTGGCACTCGAGCGGTCTACACCCTGGTCTCCACTCTGCTCGCCGAACTGCCCGGAAGCGGGCCGTCCGGGCCCCACACCCTGCGTCACACCGCGGCGACGCACCTTCTCGATGGTGGAGCCGACCTCCGCGCGGTGCAGGAACTCCTCGGCCACGCGAGCCTCGGAACGACGCAGATCTACACGCACGTCTCCACCGAGAGGCTCACGGAGAGTTATCGTTCGGCGCACCCTCGCGCGTAGGCGTCCTCGGCCGTCACCGAGGCGACCGTGTCGGCAGCAGCACCGATCGGGGGATGCCGCCAAGATAGTTGAGCGGTGACACGTACTGCCCCAGGAGCCGAACGCCGAAGTGCACGCACGCGCTTGCGCAATGGCCTGAGCCGGTAGCGCCAGCGGAGTCGCCGAAGCCGCCGGCACCGACCGTTCCGACGACATCGCCTCGACGCACGACCGCTCCGGCGGCCAGGGGCGAGTCGACGGGCTCGAAGCTCGAGACGAGACCGCCCGGATGCCGGATCGAAAGCACGGCACGGTCGACGACCACGCCGACGAAGTAGACCACCCCATCCGCGGGAGCGAACACGGGCGAACCGAGAGCCGACGCGATGTCGATCCCGCGGTGCCCGGCCGCGTAGGTCGTCTCGGGCGCGATGAACGGCCGGATGACTCGGTGCGGCACGTTCACCGGCCAGCCCCACCGGGGAGTTGCCCCCGCCGCGGACTCGGCGGTCGACGACGCCGGGGAGACCAACGCCAGGACGAGCGCGAGCAGGATCGCCAGGCAACTAAGCCGGGTTGACCTGGCGGCCGCAATCGGGGGCAACACCCGACAATATTGCGGCGAAATCGTCACTGCGCACCGAGATCGCCGCCCGATGGTGAGAGATCGGCCGGGATGCGAGCCGGTGTGGGAGCGGTGCTACACTTTTCTGAGCATCCCGCTTCGCGCGGGGTGACTACGCGTGCCCACAGTCTTCACAGACACGCCACCACATCCACTCAGTCCCGGGTTCATTCAATTGAACAGGGCGGATGCGCGCCGGGCACCAGGATTGGCCTCCAACCGGCGGCCATAACAAACTGAAATAGCGTCATGCGCTGTCCCGAGTTGTGACACGCACGTGCCCGAAAAGCGCGAGCGTGTACGAGCCCGGGGTCGGCCGACGCAGATAAGGAGACGGCTCATGGCCGTTGTAACCATCCGCCAGTTGCTCGACAGCGGCGTGCACTTCGGACACCAGACCCGCCGTTGGAACCCGAAGATGAAGCGCTTCATTCTGACCGAGCGTTCGGGAAGCCACATCATCGACTTGCAGCAGTCGCTGCAGTACATCGACAAGACCTATGACTACGTCAAGGAGACCGTCGCGCACGGCGGTACCATCCTCTTTGTGGGCACCAAGAAGCAGGCCCAGGGTTCGATCCAGGAGCAGGCGCAGCGCGTCGGCCAGCCGTTCGTCAACCAGCGTTGGCTCGGCGGCCTCCTCACCAACTTCCAGACCGTGTCGAAGCGTCTCGCTCGCATGAAGGAACTCGAAGAGGTCGACTTCGACGACACCACGCGTGGCTACACCAAGAAGGAGCTGCTTATCCAGCGCCGCGAACTGGTGAAGCTGCAGAAGAGCCTCGGCGGTATCCGCAACCTCACGAAGACGCCGTCCGCGATCTGGATCGTCGACACCAAGAAGGAGCACCTCGCGATCGACGAGGCGCACAAGCTCGGCATCCCGGTGATCGCGATCCTCGACACCAACTGTGACCCGGACGAGGTCCAGTACCCGATCCCGGGTAACGACGACGCCATCCGCTCCGTCGGCCTGCTCACCCGCATCATTGCGGATGCCGCTGCCGAGGGCCTCATCCAGCGTCACCAGAAGCCCGCAGAGGGCGCAGAGGTCGAGCCGCTCGCCGCGTGGGAAGCCGAACTGCTTGCCGCGTCCGAGACGCCGTCGACCGAGGCCGAGAAGATCGAGGCCGTTGACGGCCGCGTCGAGTCCGTCGAGTCGGACACCGAGGCGGTCGCCGAGGTAATCGCCGCCGAAACGCCGGTCGAAGAAAACGATGCGGATGTCGCCGCCGCCGAGCACGAGGCCGCCGCAGACGCGACCATCGTTCCGGAGCACCACGTCGTCTCCGACGAGGCCGCCGAGGCCAAGATCGAGGCAGAGGCCACCGAGGCCGAGAAGACCCCCAGGACCGCGGCCAAGCCTGCCGCCGCCAAGAAGACGCCAGTCGCTGCCGCCGCAGCCGACGAGACCAAGTAAGGAACCCGCCATGGCAGACTTCAGCCTGGATGACCTCAAGACCCTGCGCGAGCGCCTGGGCACCGGAATGGTCGAGACCAAGAACGCGCTCGTCGAGGCGGGTGGTGACCTCGACAAGGCCACCGAGCTCCTGCGTCTCAAGGGTGCAAAGGGCAACGCCAAGCGTGCCGACCGCTCCACGAGCGAGGGACTCGTCGCGGCCAAGGAGAGCGGCTCCTCGACGACGCTCATCGAGCTCGACTGCGAGACCGACTTCGTCGCCAAGGGCGAGAAGTTCGTCACGCTTGGCGAGACCATTCTCGATGCCATCGTCGCCGCCGGCGCGACGACCCCGGAGGAGGGCCTCGCGGCTCCCGTCGGATCGCGCACCGTGGCCGACGTCATCAGCGACGAAGCGGCCATCCTCGGCGAGAAGATCGTTCTTCGCCGCGTTGCCGTGATCTCGGGCGAGAAGTTCGCCGTCTACCTGCACAAGACCAACAAGGACCTGCCACCGCAGGTCGGCGTCGTCGTGGGCTACTCGGGTGGCGATGCGGAGACCGCTCGCAGCATTGCTCAGCACATCTCGTTCGCCGACCCGCAGTACCTCAGCCGCGACGAGGTCCCGACGGAGCAGGTAGAGACCGAGCGTCGCATCGTTGAGGAGATCAGCCGCAACGAGGGCAAGCCGGAGGCCGCGCTTCCGAAGATCATCGAGGGTCGCGTCAACGGCTTCTTCAAGCAGGTCGTGCTCCCGGAGCAGGACTACGCGCGCGACAACAAGCAGTCCGTCGCGAAGGTGCTCAAGGATGCCGGACTCACCGTGAACGGGTTCGCCCGCTTCAAGGTCGGCGCCTAACACCCGCGCGAAAGGGCCCGGATCGCTCACGCGGTCCGGGCCCTTTCGCGCGTCGCGCTAGCGGTGGTGGCGAAGACGGATGGGGCCAATGCGCGCAAGCGGGGCCGACGTGTTAGCCCCTCTTGCACGCGATGACCCATTTGCCCGGCGCGCTCGTCGGTCCGCCGGAATAGCGGATGGTCGGCCGACGCCCGTCGGATAACCTGTAACGAGCCACAAACGAAGGAGACAGCATGACAGACGCGCGCAAGAGACGGGTTCTGCTCAAGCTCTCCGGTGAAGCCTTCGGCGGTGGCGCCCTCGGGGTCAACCCCGACGTGGTCAGCGAGCTCGCCAAGGAGATCGCCGAGGCGGCGAAAGACGTCGAGATCGCGATCGTCGTCGGTGGAGGCAACTTCTTCCGCGGCGCCGAACTCAGCCAACGCGGCATGGACCGTGGCCGCGCCGACTACATGGGCATGCTCGGCACGGTCATGAACGCGCTTGCGCTCCAGGACTTCCTCGAACAGGCCGGGGCGGCTACGCGCGTGCAGTCCGCGATCTCTATGACGCAGGTGGCCGAGCCGTACATCCCGCGCCGCGCGGAACGGCACCTCGAGAAGGGCCGAGTCGTCATCTTCGGCGCCGGCGCTGGTCTGCCTTACTTCTCCACCGACACGGTCGCCGCGCAGCGCGCCCTCGAGATCGGTGCGGACGTGGTGCTCGTCGCCAAGAACGGCGTGGACGGCGTGTACGACGCGGACCCGCGCACCAACTCGGACGCGCAGAAGCTCGACCACATCACCTACCAGGAGGCCCTTGTGCAGGGTCTCAAGGTCGTCGACTCAACCGCCTTCAGCCTCTGCATGGACAACAAGATGCCCATGGTCGTGTTCGGAATGGAGCCGCACGGCAACGTGACCGCGGCCATCCGCGGCGCGAGCATCGGCACGCGCGTCTCCAACTAGGTCGATAAACTCAGTTAGTTCCAATCCCCTGAAGGAGAGACCTCAGTGATTTCCGACGTCCTGGCCGAAGCAAAAGAAAAAATGCACAAATCGGTCGAAGCCGCCAAAGACGACTTCAGCAATGTGCGCACCGGTCGGGCGAATCCCGCTCTCTTCCAGAAGATCCTGGTCGACTACTACGGAACGCCGACCCCGCTCGGCCAGCTCGCCGGCATGAACAACCCCGAGGCCCGCACCCTCGTGATTACCCCGTATGACAAGGGGGCGCTCAAAGAAATCGAGCGGGCGATCGTGAATGCCCCGAACCTCGGCGCTAACGTCGGCAACGACGGCGTCATCATCCGCGCGACGCTGCCGGAGCTCACCGAGGAGCGCCGCAAGGAGTTCGTGAAGATCGTGCGCTCGAAGGGCGAGGACGCCAAGGTGTCGATCCGCAACATCCGGCGCAAGGCGAAGGATGACCTCGACGCTCTCAAGTCCGAGGTCGGAGACGACGAAGTCGCCCGGGGCGAGAAGGATCTCGAAGCCCTCACCAAGAACAACATCGACGCCATCGACGACGCGCTCAAGAAGAAGGAAACCGAGCTTCTCGAGGTCTAGATGACGGATGCTCCCGAGGGCAAACCGCCCGCGTTCACGAGGCTCAAGCGCCTCCTCAAACGCGAAGACATTGAGGCTCGCGCACACGCCTTCGAGGAAGACTTCAAGACCCAGGTGGCGGCGACGCGCGCCCAGATCGACGCGACGAATGTGAAGATCGAGGCGCGCACCGGGCGCAACCTGCCCCTCGCGATTCTCATCGGCGTCGGCCTCGGCCTCGCACTCGTGTTCAGCATCGTCTTCATCAAGGCGCTCTTCATGATCTTTGCAGGCGCGCTCATCGGGTTCACGTCGTTCGAACTTGCGAGTGCCCTGCGATTCGCCGGACGCGACGTGCCGCGCTGGCCCACCGTGGTCGCCGCACTCGCGACCATGCCGGCAGCGTTCTACCTGCACGACCAGGGAAAGTGGCTCGTCACCCTCGGCGGGATCGTGTTCGTCGCGCTCTGGCGCCTCGCAGAGCTCGCGGGCGAAACCCACCGGGCGAGCCCGCGCGAAGTTCTCGCGGATATCGCAGCCGGCACCCTCATTCAGGTCTATGTGCCGTTTCTGGGCAGCTTCGCGGTATTGCTCGCCGCGCAGGACGGTGGAGAGTGGTGGACGCTGGCCTTCCTGCTGCTCGTGATCGCGATCGACACCGGGGCATATGCGACCGGACTCGCCTTCGGCAAGCATCCGATGGCGCCGCGCATCAGCCCTAAGAAGACGTGGGAGGGCTTCGCCGGCTCGGTGCTCGCTGCCCTCATCGGCGGCGTGCTGCTCGCGATCTTCATGATCCACGAGCCCTGGTGGTTCGGACTCATCTTCGGTGCGGTGATTGTCTTCACCGCCACGATCGGCGATCTCACCGAGTCGCTCATCAAGCGCGACCTCGGAATCAAGGACATCAGCACGTGGCTTCCCGGACACGGCGGCTTTCTCGATCGCCTCGACTCGATCCTGCCCAGTGCCGCCGCCGCCTACATCCTGTTTCTCATCGTCAAGTAGGGGCGATAGGGCAGAATAGGCGCGTGAGCACAACCTTTCCCCGCACCCGCAACTCCCGCCGTGGCTACAGCATCGACCAGGTCGAGGACTTTCTCGAGGATGCTCGGCGCGCGTATTCCGCCGAGGTCACGGTACCCGCCGTCGTGACGTCGCAAAGCATCCGGCAGATGGCCTTCGACATGCAGAAGGGCGGATACTCCGCCGTGCACGTGGACGCGGCGCTCGAGCGCCTCGAAGACGCCTTCGCGAGCCGCGAGCGCGAGCGCGCCATCCAGGTGCAGGGCGACGAGGCCTGGTACACCGAGGCGAAGGCGATCGCCCAGGAGATTCTCAATCGGCTCGCGCGCCCGGTCGGGCATCGCTTCGATCGCACGAGCTTTCTCACCAACGGATACCACCGAAAAGACGTGGACGCGTTCGCCGACCGCCTCGTCAAATACTTCCAGGATGGCAAGCCGATGAGCATCGAGGAAGTGCGCACAATCACCTTCCGACCCAAGAAGGGCGGCTACCGCGAAGCGCAAGTCGACCTCTTGATCGACGCCGTCGTCGACGTCATGCTCGCGGTGCGCTGACCCCTCGATGGGCTTTTTCGGCCCTTCTGGGCTAAAATCGAAACATCGTGGGTAGTCGCCAGAGGTTTTCGTCTCCCCAGGTTCTCGCGAAGGGGGCCGGGGCCGGGCCTCGTGGGCACTACATGCGGCGCCGAAACTCGCTCCCGGCGTTCGCTTTCACCGCCGCTCTCGCATTCGTTCTCGTGCTGATTTTCGCGCCGGACCAGACCCCGGCGGCGAGTGCAGCGCCCGCGCCTTTCGCGCCGGGAGAGGTGCAGAGCCTCGCGGTCTCCGGCGGCTTCACGAGCACGATCACCCGGGACAGCTACAAGGTGACCAAGAAGGTTGCCGCGGCCTCGAAGTCATCCGCCCCGGCGGTCGGGGTTCCCGATCCCGGCACAGCGCAGGCCATCGGCTACGAACTCGTTCACGCTCGGGGGTGGGGAGACGACCAGTTCGCCTGCCTCGTCTCCCTCTTCAACCGCGAGTCGCACTGGAACGTGTACGCGAGCAACCCGAGCGGTGCCTACGGCATTCCGCAGGCGCTTCCCGGTTCGAAGATGGCGTCGGCGGGGGCCGACTGGGCCACGAACCCGCGCACCCAGATCACCTGGGGTCTCAACTACATTGCCGGTCGTTACCTCACGCCGTGTGGCGCGTGGGGGCACAGCCAGTCGACCGGCTGGTATTAGGCGCCAGCAGAACCGTAGACGCGTCCTCGCCGATGGCGCTTGGCGGGGTGCTCGAGATTTTCGTTAACCCGAGCGGGTCTTAGAGTTAAGCAATGCCCAGATCCAATCGCCCTCGAGGGGCTCGACCGGCAGGAGACGACGATTCGGAGTTCGATCTGAATCGTGCCCTGTACGGCAGCCTGCGCACCGAGGCGAAGCGCGACGGGCTCTGGAATGTGCAGCCGGTGTCTGCGACGGCGGCGGCGAAGCACTACACGTGCCCCGGATGCGGCCTCGACATCACACCGGGCACGCCCCACACGGTCGCCTGGCGTGCGGACGGGCTCATGGGCGAAGCGGACGACATCGCGGCGCGGCGCCACTGGCACTCGCACTGCTGGAAGATCAAGTAGGGGATCGTGGAAATCAAGGGTGGTGTGGAGCTTCCGGCTCGCCGGGAAGACGTGGAGTTTCACACCGAGGACGGCCTCACGATCGTGGGGGAGTTGTCTCTTCCGCTGTCAGCGGCACCCGTGGCAACGATCGTGGCGCTGCACCCGCTCTCCACGCACGGCGGCTTCATGGACTCGCACATCATCCGCAAGGCGGCCGCCCGGCTCCCGGCGCTCGCAGACCTCGCCGTGCTCCGTTTCAACTTTCGGGGGGTCACCTCTCCGCGCGGGGTCTCGGGAGGCGAGTTCGGCAACGGCATTGACGAGCGGCACGATCTCGCCGCGGTCATGGCGTTCGTGGCCGAGCGTGGTCTGCCGCATCCGTGGCTCGTCGGCTGGTCGTTCGGCACCGAGGTGGCGCTCAAATACGGGCTCGACTACCCCATCGACGGCGCCATCCTGCTCTCGCCGCCCCTGCACCGGACATCGGATGCCGAACTCGCCGCGTGGGCGGGGAGCGGCAAGCGGCTCGTCGCCGTGATCCCGGAGCTCGACGACTACCTGAGGCCGCCGGAAGCCGCCGAGAGATTCTCTCTCGTGCCCGGCGCCGAACTCGTGGCCGTCGCGGGAGGAAAACACCTCTGGGTGGGAGAGAGCCAGACGCGCCGGGTGCTGAGCGAGATCGTGATGCGGCTCAATCCGGCTGCACTGCCACTGCCAGAGTCACTCGAGGTCTGACGGCGGGCACGGGCCGGGTCTAGAGCTCGTTCTGTCTCGGCACGACAACCTCGCCGATGATGAGGAGCACCGCGGCGGCGACGGGGATCGCGATGAGCGCCCCGAGGATGCCGAGAAGCGAACCGCCGGCGAGCGCGGCGATCACGACGACGGCGCCCGGCACCTTCACCGCGCGATTCATCACGCGCGGGTTGATCACGTATGCCTCGATCTGCATGTACGCGAGGTAGTAGATGCCGACCCAGAGTGCCGTGCCCGGACCGGCGAGCAGCAGGGTCGTGAGGGTGATCAGGATGCTGCCGGACAGGGTGCCGACGAGGGGCACGAGGGCGAACAGGAACGCGATGAACGCGAAGAGGGCCGGGTACTTGACGTCGGCCCCAAACACGCCGAGGAGCGAGAGGAAGATGAAGCTCGCGATTCCGTTGGCAAGCGCGATCGCTCCTTGGCCGACGACGTATCGGCCGACGGATGCCGTGATCTGCTCGGACAGGTCGGAGAACCGGGCGCGCTTCGACGCCGGAACGAGGCGGTAGAGTCCGCGCTTCATGCTCGACAGCGATGCGACGAAGTAGAGCGTAAGGATGAGGATGATCACGAATCCGGCAGCGCCGCTGAAAATGCCGAGCCCGACGGTGAAGATGCCTCCGCCGATCGTCGCGGCATGGTCCTTGATCCAGGTGCCGGCGCCCGAGATGAGCTGGTTGAGGTCGATCCAGCTGGGAAGGCTCTTCTGGGTGTCGGCGATCCAGGTGGACTTGGTGACCGTCTTGATGAAGTCGGGCAGGTTCGACAGGAGGTTGTTGACCTGGTCGACGATGACGGGGACGACGGCAAACACGAGGCCGACGAAGACGGCGATGATTCCGAGGAGCACGGTGAGGATCGCGGCCCAGCGCGGGAACCTGTGCTTCTCGAGCCACGACACCGCCGGGTCTATGCCGAGAGCGAGGAAGAGCGCGGCACCGATGTAGGTGAGGATGGTGGAGAGCGTGGTGATTGCCCCGCCGATCGCCATGGCGACAAGAACGCCAAGCCCCCCGAGGAGTCCGAGTCGAAACGCGTTCTGGATCTTCACGGCGACTCCCCGGTTCGTGAACTAGTTCTCGGTCGTGGCCTTCTCGGCCTGCGTCAGCACACTGCGAAGACTCTCGAAGTAGCCGGCGACCGCTTCGCGTTCGATTCTAATTTGTGAGAGTCGCTCTTCTGCGTCAGACACGAGCTGCGCGGTGCGCTTCTCCGCATCTTTCACCATCGCCTTCGCCCGGGCCTCGGCGTTCGACAGGATCTCGGCAGCCTCGTCGCCCGTTCTGGCCCGCAGCGCCTTTGCCTCGGCGCGAGCATCCACCTCCACGGTGTCGGCCTCCTTGCGCTTCTCGGCCGCTGCTCGCGTGGCCTCGGCAAGCTGCGCGTTGGCCTCCTCGAGATACTTCTGGGTCTGCGAGACGGCCTCCTGGTGTTTGGCCAGAAACTCTTTCTCGGCCTCATCCCGGCGCGACTTGAGTTCGACGTCGAGGTCGGTGCGGGCCTGCTCGGCGTCGAGCGCGAGTCGCGTGCGCGACTCCGCGGTGTCGTGTGCTAGCCGGGCGAGCGTCTGTTCGACCTCGCGGGTGACGTCGGCCTGCTTCTGCTCGACCTCGCGCAAGACGTTCGTGCGCTGGAGTTCCACGTCGTGGACGACGCTCGCCCTCTCGGCCGCAACCTCTGCCTCGAGTGTCGCCTTTGCTTCTGCCGTCTCCTGCGCGAGCTGTTTGCGCGTGCGCTTCGTCTCGAGTTCGAGCTTCGCGCGCACCGACTTCTTCTCCTGGTCTAGCTTGGCGTGGGCCGCCGTCGTCTCCTGCTCGAGGGCGTCGCGGGCGGCCGTGGTCTCGAGTTCGAGGGCCGCTCGGCCCGCCGCGGTCTCCTGTTCGAGTGTGGCGTGCGCCACGGTCATTTCCTGCTCGAGCGCGTTGCGGGCGGCGTCGGTCTCCTCCACGAGCGCGTTGCGCGCGGCGGTTGTCTCCTCCTCGAGCGCGTTGCGGGCCGCCGTGGTCTCCTCGCCGAGGGCGTTGCGCGCGGCGGTTGTCTCCTGTTCGAGGGCGTTGCGAGCCGCTGCGGTCTCCTGTTCGAGCGCCGCACGGTCAGCGGCGGTGTCGTGCTCGAGAGTCGCCCTCGCGAGGGTGATCTCCTGCTCGAGGCTCGCGCGCCCCTCCGCGATCTCCTGTTCGAGGGCGACTCGCGCCGCAGCGGTGTCGTGCTCGAGCTGGGAGCGGGTTTCCTCGATTTCGCGCGTCAATTCGGCCCGGCGCGTCTCGGCGGTCTGTTCGAGTTCGGTGCGACTCGCTTCGATGTCTCTCGCGAGGTCGGTCCTCTGCTGTTCGACGTCCCGCGCGAGGTCACCCCACTGCTTTTCGCTCTCGCTTGTGAACTCCGCACGACCGATCTCGGTCTCGCGCGCGAGCTTCGCCGCGGCGTCCCGGGCCTCGGTCGCTTCGCGACTGGCCACGAGCCGGAACTCGGCGGCCTCCCGCTCGGCTTCGGCGCGCACCGCCGCGGCTTCCCGCTTGGCTGTCGTACGCGCCTCGGCGGCCTCCGTGGCCACGGCGCCGCGGATGGCCGCCGCCTCGCGCAGGGCGTCCTGGGCGACGGTTTCTGCTTCGTCCCTCGTTCGTTCGAGCAGCTCCGTGGCTTCGAGCGTCGCGGCATCGAGGATGCCGTCCGCCTTCGCGTGGGCATCGGAGACGACCTTCTCCGCGTTCTCCATCGACTCGACCCGCAGGCGGTTGACCTCGGCCTGAACGCCGCTGCGCAGCCGCTCGGCGTCGATGTCGGCCTGGCTGATCAGGCGGGTCGACTGTTCCTCGGCCACGCGGAGCGTGTTCTCGAGCTTGGTGCCCAGGCCGCTGTAGGTGGGGCTGCCGGTCTCTTCGATCTCGGCCTGCAAGTCTTCGACGGTGGCGCCCAGCCGCTTGAGCTCTTTCGCGGCTTCCGCCTTGTCGTGGTTGGCCTTGATCAGCTCCCGCCGCAGATCCTGGATTGCGCTGTCAACCTCGTCTCGGTTGTACCCGCGCATGGCAGTGCTGAAGGTTTCGTCGTCAGTAGCCACGGTGTCTCCTCGTGCGTTTCTGGGTCGGCCGCCGGGCGACCATGGCCGAGCCATTTGAGTTTAGCCTGCGGCAGCGGCTGCCACTGGCGTGATTTTCGGTGCCCGGCGAGTGCCCCATTCCCCGGTCTTTCCGGGCTAATAAGGCGGCTCTCAGGGTCGTTGCGCTAGTCTGGGTTGTCTTTGTCTGTTGCCACCCCGGGCACTTTGCCCGCGGCCACCGGGGCCCGACTCCCGGCGAGAGCCGTCGCGACCATTGCGATTCAGGGGCTGCCGACCGCCGGTCGAGCAAGGCAACACGAGAGGAGTAACCCAAGTGCGATTTATCGCAGCCATTGTGACATTCGTCATCGCTTTCGGAATGATTGCCTACGGCATCGCCCAGCGAACCATCCTGGCTGAGCCGGACAGCATCACCGCGTCGACCGTCGTCTCGGACGACGCGACCGTGTCTGTCATCAGCAGCAAGACCTTGAAGGCGCTCGACGGGCGTCAGAGCGTGACCATCGGGGGGCCGGGCAGGGTGTTCGCCGCCTACGGTCGCACCGAAGACGTTCTTGCCTGGGTCGGCGACGCGAGCTACAACCGCATCGGCATCAACTCGGCCAAGACCGCGCTCACGAGCAAGCTCGTGTCCGGCTCGGAAACCAAGGTGCCCGACCCCCGAGGTTCCGATCTCTGGCTCGACGAGTACTCGCGTTCCAACAGCCTCAATTTCTTCGTCAACGTGCCAGACGACATCTCCATCGTCGTGGTCTCCGACGGCACGAAGCCGGCGCCCAATCGCTTCTCGATCAGCTGGCCGCTCGACAACCGCACGCCCTGGTCCGGCCCGCTCATCGTCGGCGGCGGAATCCTGCTGCTCATCGGCCTCGGAATCTACCTCTGGGCATTCACCCACCTGCGCCGGTCGCGCGGACCGCGGCGCAAGACGCCGAAGATGCCCAAGGTGCCGAAGCAGCGCGGGTACAAGCCCCGCAAGACGGGTACGGTCGCCGCCAAGGGCGGTCGCCGGTCGAATGCGCGCAGAATGGTCGCCATCGTTCCCATTCTTCTCGTCGGCACCGTTGCGCTGAGCGGCTGTTCCCCCGAACTGTGGCCGGAATTCATGACGGGCGGATCGAGCGCGTCGGCCACCCCCACGCCCACTCCGACCCTGCCGGCCGGCGAGAAGCTGCAGGCTCCCGCGGTGACCCTGCCCCAGTTGAAGAAAATCGTCGCTAAGGTCTCCGTCGCCGCGGCCAAGGCGGATGCCGCGATCGACCCCGGGATGCTCAAGAGCCGTTTCGAGGGGCCCGCGCTCGAACTCCGGACCGCCAACTACGCGATCCGCAAGGTGGACAGCACGGCTCAACCGGCGGCGGTGATCCCGGCCGGCGAAGTCAACGTGACCCTTCCGCAGCAGTCGAACACCTGGCCGCGCACGGTGTTCACGGTCGTCATTCCCTCCGACAAGACGGTCGCGCCCGTGGCTCTCGTGCTCGTGCAGGCGACGCCTCGCGCGAACTTCAAGGTCGACTACGCGACGGCGCTCGAGGCGGGCGCGAAGCTCCCCGATGTCGCACCGGCGAACGTCGGGGCACCGCGATTGAAGCCGGGCACCAAGCTGCTCGCGATGGCGCCGTCGGACGTCGCTCTCGCGTACGGCGACATCCTCGAGAAGGGCACCGAGAGCAAGTTCAGCAAGGACTTCGACCTGAAGAACGACGCGCTCATCGGGCTCATCGGATTCGAGGCGAGGAAGGCGTTGCAGGCCAAGGTGCCGGCGACCGCCGCGATGACCTTTGCCAACAGCGACGGCCCGGGTGACAGCATCGCGCTCGGCAGCAACAACGCCGGCGCGATCGTCGCGGTGTACCTCAACGAGACGGTGACGGTCAAGCCGGTCGAGGCCGGAGCATCGGTGAACCCCGAGGGAGCGGTAAAGTCGCTGTCGGGCATCACGGGCACCACAAAGGGTACGGTTGCGGTGTACGGCGACCAACTGCTGTTCTATGTGCCGCCGGCGAGCAGCAAGAACAAGATCGTGCTGCTCGGTTTCGCCACTGGCCTCGTCTCAGCTAAGGAGCTTCCGTGACCAACATCCCGCCGTCCTCGGCCAACCTTCGGGGGGCAGTGGACCTGTCGTCCCTCGTGCGGCCGCCAGCGCCGCCGGCCGGAGCACCGTCGGCCGGGGCCGCGGTTCCCTCCCTCGTCGTCGACGGCACGGATGCCAACTTCACGGGCATCCTCGACCTCTCGCAGACCGTGCCAGTGGTCGTGGAGCTCTACGTCGGTGCGCCGTCGGCCACCCTCACGCGCATCATCACCGAATACGCCGGTCGTTTCGTCCTCGCCACGGTGGATGCCGCGGCCAACCCGCAGCTGCAACAGGCCTTCCACGCGACGGCGGCCCCCACCGTTGCCGCCGTGATCGGCGGACGCCCGATTGCGCTCTACGAGGGTGAGCTCCCCGAGGCGGACGTTCGCCAGGTGCTCGAGCAGCTCGCGACCCTCGCCGCCCAGAACGGCGTCACGGGCACGGTGTCGCCCACCGAGCCGGGCGCGGCGCCAGAGCCCGTCGAGGAGCCGCTTCCGCCGCACCACCAGGAGGCGTACGACGCCATCGCGGCCGGCGACTACGACACCGCGATCGCCGAATACAAGACGGCGATCGCC
Source organism: Microbacteriaceae bacterium (assembly GCA_003454135.1). Lineage (GTDB taxonomy): Bacteria > Actinomycetota > Actinomycetes > Actinomycetales > Microbacteriaceae > Lacisediminihabitans. Next base: position 7,467 of record DMKW01000206.1, on the reverse strand, counting down.
CAGGATCCTCGCGACCGTCTCGCCGTCGCGGGGCTCGCGCAGGTGTCGCTGCTCGCGCGACTCGGCACGGCGACCGCCGCCGACATCCGTTCCGCCGCCGCGGCGGCTCCCACCGACCTCGCCGCGCAGCTCGCCGTCGCCGACCTCGACGTGTCCGGCGGCCACCTCGAGGACGCGTTCGCACGCCTCCTCGACCTCTTCCCGACGCTCGACGCCGCAGGCAAAGACAGGGTGCGCACGCGCCTGCTCGACTACTTCGAGATCGCGGGAGTCGACGACCCCCGCGTGGTTGCGGCACGACGACGCCTCACGACGCTGCTGTACTGACCCGCCCCGGGTTCGCTTTCTTCCGGGGCGGAGCCGGCTACCTCTTGAGCTTGAGCCAGAGGCCGGCCAGCGGCGGGAGCGTCAGTTCGGCCGAAGCCGGGCGCCCGCCCCACGATTCCTCGACCGCGGTGACCGAGCCGTAGTTGCCCACGCCCGAACCGCCGTACTCCGCGGCATCCGTGTTGAGGATTTCCTCCCATTCGCCGGCGAACGGCAGGCCGACGCGATACGGGCCGACCGGATTGCCGGAGAAGTTCATGAGGATGGCGATCGGATTTCCGTGGTTGTCCCAGCGTAGGAACGACACGACGTTGTGGAAGGCGTCACTCGCGTCGAGCCACTCGAACCCGCCCGGATCGTTGTCGCGCGACCACAGGGAGGGCTGATCGCGGTAGATGCGGTTGAGCTGTCCGACGAGCGTCAGCAGGCCCCGGTGAATGGGCTGGTCGAGAATCCACCAGTCGAGCCCGCGCTGCTCAGACCACTCGCTCGGCTGGCCGAACTCCTGGCCCATGAACAGCAGCTGCTTTCCGGGGTGCGCCCACATGAAGGCGAGGTAGGCTCGCATGTTCGCGAGCTTCTGCCACTGGTCGCCGGGCATCTTGTGCAGCAGCGAGCCCTTGCCGTGCACGACCTCGTCGTGGCTGATCGGCAGCAGGAAGTTCTCGGTGTACGCGTAGATCATGCTGAAGGTGATCTCGTTGTGGTGGTACGACCGATACATGGGATCTTCTTCCATGTACGCGAGGCTGTCGTGCATCCAGCCCATGTTCCACTTGAGACCGAACCCGAGACCCGGTGCGTCGGTCGGCTTGGTGACTCCCGGCCACGCCGTCGACTCTTCGGCGATCATCAGGATGCCCGGGTTGCGCTTGTAGGCCGTCGCGTTGACCTCCTGCAGGAAGCCGATCGCTTCGAGGTTCTCTCGACCGCCGAACTGGTTCGGCTCCCACTCACCGTGCTCGCGCGAGTAGTCGAGGTAGAGCATCGATGCGACGGCGTCGACCCGCAGGCCGTCGATGTGGAAGTCCTCGAGCCAGTACAGCGCGTTCGCGACGAGGAAGTTGCGCACGTGCGAGTCGCCGAAGTTGAACACGAGTGTGCCCCAGTCGGGCTGTTCGCCGCGGCGGGGGTCCGAGTGCTCGTATAGCGGCTGGCCGTCGAAGTTGGCGAGTGCCCACTCGTCTTTCGGAAAGTGGGCGGGCACCCAGTCCATGATCACGCCGATGTCGGCGTTGTGCAGGCGGTCGATGAGGTAGCGCAGGTCGTCCGGATGCCCGAAGCGGCTGGTCGGCGCGTAATAGCCGGTGACCTGATAGCCCCATGATCCGCCGAACGGGTGCTCGGCGAGCGGCATGAACTCCACGTGGGTGAAGCCCGTCTCGTGGATGTAGTCGATGAGTTGGTCGGCGAGTTCGCGATAGCCGAGGCCGGGGCGCCACGATCCGAGGTGGATCTCATACACGCTCAGGGGGGAGTTGTGCGGGTCGCGCGCACCACGCGCGGCCAACCAGTCGCCGTCGCTCCATTCAAAGAGCGTCTGGCCGACCTTGGATGCCGTGGCCGGCGGAATCTCGGTGTAGCGCGCCATCGGGTCGGCGCGCGTGACCCACGCCCCGCCCGCCGTACGCAGCTCGAACTTGTAGGCGTTGTCGGGGGTGAGTCCGGGAACAAAGAGCTCCCACACGCCGTTGTCGTCGAGCCGACGCATCGCGTGACCGACCCCGTTCCACCCGTTGAAGTCGCCGAGCACGCGCGCGGCGGTGGCGTGCGGTGCCCAGACCGAGAAGCTCGTGCCCTCGACGTCTTCGTGCGGGCGGTATTGCGCTCCGAAGACTTTCCAGAGCTGCTCGTGGCGACCCTGCCCCCAGAGGTACAGGTCGACATCCCCCACCGACGGCACGAAACGGTACGGGTCGTCGGCGACCCAGTCCGGACCGTTCGAATATTTCGTTTCGAGCGCGTACGCCTGGCCGACGCCGGGCGCGAATCCCTGCCACAGGCCGTCGGCGACGTGTTCGAGCGGCACACGCGATCCGTCGGTGCGGATCGCGGTGACCGCGTGCGCGAGGGGCCGAACGGTGCGGATGACGAACCCGCCTTCCACCGGATGCTGGCCGAGGGTCGCGTGGGGCTGCGGATGCACGGCCTCCACGAGCGACCGGATCAGGCCCGGGTGAAGCTCGGGCAGGACCGTCGGGAGTTCGCTGGGGGAGGTCGCCCTGGCGATCGGCTTCACCTTGTCCGGCTGTGTGCTCTTGGGCGACTTCTTGTCGACGTCCTTGGCCATTTACTTGCCTCTCGGGAGTTCGACACGCAGGATGTGTACCGGTTCGGTAAAGGCATCGAGCCTGACGTAGTTGTCTGTGCCCCAACTGAACTTCTGTTTGGTGATGAGGTCGGCCACTTCGAAGATCTCGCGCGGTTCGATGCCGAAGCGGGTCGGGTCGAGGTGCACGGTGGTCTCCCGCACCGAGTGCGGGTCGAGGTTCGCGACCACGATGATCGCGTCCCCGCGGCCGGACCGGGTGAACCGGCCGTCGAGGTACTTGCTGTAGACGAGGATCGCCGCGTCGTCGCTCCAGTGTAGGTCGAGGTTGCGCAACTGGCGCAGCGCCGGATGCTCGGCCCGGATCTTGTTGAGCTGGCTGAGATACGGCGCGAGCGAATTGCCCTCGGCTTCGGCCTTCGCGAAGTCGCGCGCCTTGTATTCGTACTTCTCGTTGTCTATGTTCTCTTCCGAGCCCGGCCGTGCGACGTTCTCGTAGAGCTCATAGCCCGCGTAGACGCCCCACGTCGGCGACCCGGTCGCGGCGATCGCCGCGCGTATCTTGAAGGCGGCGGGCCCGCCGAACTGCAAGTACTCGGTGAGGATGTCGGGGGTGTTCACGAAGAGGTTGGGACGCAGGTAGTCGGAGTGCCCGTGGGAGAGGCCGGTGAGAAACTCCTCGAGCTCGAGCTTGGTGTTGCGCCACGTGAAGTACGTGTACGACTGCTGGAACCCCACCTGGGCGAGCGAGTACATGGTCGCCGGCCGCGTGAATGCTTCGGCGAGGAACACGACGTCCGGAAACTCGGTGTTGATCTCGTGCAGCAACCACTCCCAGAACTGCAGCGGTTTCGTGTGCGGGTTGTCCACGCGGAAGATGTTGATCCCGAGGCCGATCCAATACTTGACGATTCGCAGGATCTCTTCGCGGATGCCGATGGGATCGTTGTCGAAGTTGAGCGGGTAGATGTCCTGGTACTTCTTCGGCGGGTTCTCGGCGTA
>DMKW01000206.1:0-3754 GCA_003454135.1 Microbacteriaceae bacterium | reverse complement strand
TCTTCGGCGGGTTCTCGGCGTAGGCGATCGTGCCGTCGGGCAGGGTCGTGAACCATTCGGGGTGCTCGGTGACCCACGGGTGGTCGGGGGAGCATTGCAGGGCGAGGTCGATCGCGACCTCGAGGCCGCTCTTCCTGGCGGTGTCGATGAAAGCCGTGAAGTCTGCGACGGTCCCCAGCTCGGGGTGGATGGCGTCGTGGCCGCCCTCCTTCGACCCGATGGCCCACGGCGAGCCGGGGTCGGCCGGCCCGGGGTTGAGCGTGTTGTTCGGTCCTTTGCGGAAGCTCACCCCGATGGGATGTATCGGCGGCAAGTAGATGACGTCGAAGCCCATGCCGGCCACGGCGGGGAGTCGCCGAGCGGCCGTGCGGAAGTTGCCGCTCGTCCACGTGCCGTTGATTGCCTTCTTGGCGCCCTCGGACCGCGGGAAGAATTCGTACCAGCTGCCCACGCCGGCGCGAGCCCGTTCGACCCGCACCTCGAGCGGCATGCTCAGGCTTACGAGGCTGGCAATGGGCTGTTTCTCGATCTCGACCGTCACGCGAGGGTCCGTCGCGGCCGCCAGGCGCACGAGGGGAGCGACGCTCTTGCTCGCGATCGCCTTCGCGGCATCCGTGAGCACCTTGTTTTCCGGGTCGGCGTTAGCGGCTCGCGAGAGAAGCTGGGTGCCCATGAGAAGCATGAGGGGAACGTCGACGCCGGCCGGAACCTTGATTTCGGCGTTGTGCAACCAGGTCGCCCAATCGTCGTTCCACGCCTGCACGCTATAGAGCCACGTGCCCTGCGCATCCAGCAACACCTTCGCGTGCCAGCGATCGAAGCCCTCGCCGACCTCATGCATGCGGTGCTTTGTCTGCGTGCCCTCGGGGTCGGTGAGGAGAAGGTCCACTCCGAGAACGTCGTGGCCTTCCTTGAACACGGTGGCCTCGAAGGGAACAACTTCGCCGACGAAGGCCTTTGCCGGCCAATGGTTCTCCGGTTGTTGGGGGGAAAGATCCCTGATCGGGATTCGACCCATCTTTGGTTCGTATTCCATAGCCACACTCTGACCGTAGCGTCTCGGCAGCGAAATCGCTCCCCCTTGACGAACCGTCCTGGCGCCGTCAGAGTTCGGGTCACGCACGGGTTGATTGAAACAACGTGATCAATCGGTACCTTGCTCCCTTAGGGTGTAACGGTGAAGGCTATCCGTCGTTTTACTGTCCGCACCGTTTTGCCCGATGCACTCGGCGCCCTCGGGGAACTCGCGACCAACCTCCGTTGGTCATGGCACCTCCCCACCCGCGAGTTGTTCGAATATGTCTCACCCGAGATGTGGGAGTCGAGCGAACACGATCCGATCGCGCTCCTCGGCGAAATCGAGACGGGCCGCCTGGCCGAACTGGCATCCGACGGCGAGTTCGTGGCGCGCGCGAACGCTCTTCGCGAGGACCTTCACCGATACCTCGGTGAGCCGCGCTGGTACCAGCGGACCTTCGCGACCGACGCCCCGAAGGCGATCGGGTACTTCTCGCCCGAGTTCGGCATCGCCGCGGCCCTGCCGCAATACTCCGGCGGTCTCGGCATCCTGGCCGGCGACCACCTCAAGAGCGCGTCGGACCTCGGCGTTCCCATCATCGGCGTCGGACTCTTCTACCGCTCGGGCTACTTCGCCCAGTCCATCTCTCCCGACGGCTGGCAGGAGGAGGCGTACCCGGTTCTCGACCCGGACGGCCTCCCGCTCTCGGTGCTGCGCCATCCGGACGGCACCGCGGCGCAGGTAGCGCTCGCGCTTCCGGGCGGTGGCGCGCTCTACGCGCGAATCTGGCAGGTTGCCGTCGGCCGCATCCCCCTGCTGCTGCTCGACACCGACATCCCCGAGAACGTCGAAGCGATGCGCTCGGTCACCGACCGGTTGTACGGCGGCGGCGGCGAGCACCGGCTCCTGCAGGAGCTGCTTCTCGGCATCGGGGGAGTGCGCGCGATCAAACTCCTCACCGAACTGACCGACGCCGAGCCACCGGAGCTGTTCCACACCAACGAGGGCCACGCCGGCTTCCTCGGCCTCGAGCGCATCAGCGACCTCATCGGCGGGGGGCTCTCGTTCACCGAGGCGCTCCAGGTGGTTCGCGCGGGCACGGTGTTCACGACGCACACCCCGGTGCCGGCCGGTATCGACCGGTTCGACTCCGCGCTCATCGAGCAGTACTTCTCGACCGACCTGCTCCCCGGAGTAGAGGTGAGGGACGTGCTCGCGCTCGGCGCGGAGGATTATGACGGGGGAACCCCGAACACCTTCAACATGGCGGTCATGGGGCTGCGCCTCGGCCAGCGCGCCAACGGCGTCTCGCAACTGCACGGCGAGGTGAGCCGCGGCATGTTCGGCGCGCTCTGGCCCGGTTTCGACAATGTCGACGTTCCCATCACCTCGGTGACGAACGGCGTGCACGCCCCCACCTGGACCGATCCGTCGCTCGTGGCGCTCGCCGAGGCGAAGCTCGGCACGTCGGACACGACGGCGGCCGACTGGGCGTCGCCCGCGGTTAGCGACAGCGAACTGTGGACGGTGCGCAACGGCATGCGGGACCAGCTCGTGAAGGACGCCAGGCGCCGGGTCGCCGCGGCGTGGGGCGTTCAGAATCCGGGTGTCGGCGATCCCGCCTGGGTCGTGGACTTGCTCGATCCCGAGGTGCTCACCATCGGGTTTGCGCGGCGCGTGCCCACCTACAAGCGACTCACGCTAATGCTGCACGACCCCGAGCGACTGCGGTCGATCCTGCTCGACCCCGTGCGTCCGGTGCAGATCGTGATCGCCGGCAAGTCGCATCCCGCGGACGACGAAGGCAAGCGCCTCATCCAGCGGCTCGTCGAGTTCGCGCAGGAGCCCGAGGTGCGCAAGCGCATCGTGTTCCTGCCCAACTACGACATCGGCATGGCGCAACTGCTCTACCCCGGCACCGACGTCTGGCTCAACAACCCGTTGCGCCCGCTCGAAGCGTGCGGCACGTCAGGCATGAAGGCGGCGCTCAACGGCTCGCTCAACCTCTCGATTCTCGACGGGTGGTGGGCCGAGTTCTACGACCAGGAGAACGGCTGGGCCATTCCGAGTGCCGACTCGGCCGGGGATGCGGCAGAGCGCGACAAGCTCGAGGCCGATTCGCTCTATGACCTCATCGAGCACCAGATCGCGCCGCGGTTCTACGATCGCAATGCCGATGGAGTGCCCGTGCGCTGGGTCGAGGCGATTCGCCACACCCTGAAGACGCTCTCGCCCGAGCTGTCCGCCGATCGCATGGTTCGCGAATACGTGGAGCGCCTGTACCTGCCAGCGGCGGCGGCGGCCCGCACGATCTCTGCCAATTCGTACGCGCCCGCGCGCGCTCTCGCCGAGTGGAAGGCCAAGGTCACGGCCGCGTGGCCGCGCGTCTCCGTCGCGCACGTGGAGTCGGGCGGAGTGGATGCCGTGCCCCAGGTCGGTGACGAACTTCACGTGCGAGCCCATGTGAACATCGACGGGCTCAGACCGGATGACGTCGCCGTGGAGGTCGTCTACGGCCGGGCCCGCGAGGGCGACCAGTTGGAGAATCTGGGACGGGTCGAACTAGTGGCGACCAAGGGATCCGGCAATCCCGTGCAGTTCACCGGCACTGTCGTGCTGTCGCGCGCGGGGAGTTTCGGCTACAACGTGCGCGTCGTTCCCCGTCATCCGCTCCTCGCAAGCCCCGCGGAGCTCGGACTGATCGCGGTGGCCGTCTAAGGTTCGGTGGCCGGGGCC
>DMKW01000052.1:2134-4724 GCA_003454135.1 Microbacteriaceae bacterium | reverse complement strand
CCGCCGGTAGGCTCGTTGCGCCATGACACGCATCATCGCCGGTTTCGCCGGCTCCCTCACCCTCGCGACTCCGGGCTCCGGCACGCGCCCCACGAGCGACCGCGTGCGTGAGGCAATCTTCTCGGCACTCGACGCGCGAGGGGTGCTCGACGGCGCGCGCGTGCTCGACCTGTACGCCGGCTCCGGGGCGCTCGGCCTCGAGGCCGCGAGTCGCGGGGCTTCCCACGTGACGCTCGTCGACCGGGTCGCCGCCGCCGTGAATGCGTGCCGCAAGAATGCAGCGGTCGTGCTGCGGCAGGCGCCGAAGGACGGCGCGTTGCGAATAGACGTCTCCGGCCAGCCCGTGCAGGCGTTCCTCGCAGCGAGCCTCGACACCTGGGACGTCGTCTTCATGGATCCGCCCTACGAGCTCGGCGAGGCGGAACTCCTGCAGAATCTCGAGTCCCTCGCGCCACGCCTGAATCCGGATGCCGTGGTCATGCTCGAACGCGGCACGCGATCCCCCGAACCGGCCTGGCCATCCGGAATCGAACTCGACCGCCGCAAGACCTACGGCGACACGACGCTGTGGTGGGCCCGCGCGGTCTGATCGAACCGGACCTAGCCGGCAGACCCGGCCCAGTCGCGGTACGGATCCCATCCGGCCGAGTCGTGGGGCTCACCATCGACAGTGAGACCCTCGCCGGCCACGCAGATGCCGATGCGGCGGAACGGCTGCGGCAGCTGCGCCCCGGCAGGGAAGGTCGCAAGCAGGGCGTGGTCCTCGCCACCGCCCAGCGCCCGGGCCGGGTCTGCGCCGAGTGATGCGAGAGTGAAGTCGATCCCGACCCCGCTCGCCCGCGCGAGCCGGGCCGAGTCGATTGCCAGTCCATCGCTCAGGTCGAGCATCGCGGTGGCACCGGCGAGGGCGGCGACCCGCCCGGCGGCGATCGGCGGCGTTGGAGCGAGTTGGGCCGCGGTGCGGGCGCGCAGGGCGGCCGCGAGCCGGGCATCCGGGCGCCCGAGAGGGTCGACGGCCTCGGTGAAGAGCACCGAGAGGGCGGCCGCCGCTTCGCCGAGCACGCCGGCCACGGCCACGATGTCGCCGAGCCTGGCACCGGAGCGCAGCACCGGGGCGCGGCCCTCGAGGTCACCAAACGCCGTCACGGCAATCGTGAGGGTCGGCGACACGGAGAGGTCGCCGCCGACGACCCCGCAGCCGGGAGCGAGGGCCGCGCACGCGTCCCGCAGTCCGTCGGCGATTCCCTCGAGCAGCGAAACGGGAGAGTCCGCCGGCGCCGCGATCGCCACGACGAGTGCGGTCGGCACGGCGCCCATCGCGGCGATGTCAGAGAGGTTGGATGCCGCGGCCTTCCAGCCGAGATCGTGCGGCGTCGACCAGGCCAGCCGAAAGTCGGGGCCGTGGATCATCATGTCCGTCGTCACCACGAAGCGGCCGTCCGGGGCGGAGATCACCGCCGCATCGTCACCGGGCCCCAGCAGGCCGGATGCCGCCCTGGGTAGCCGGGGAAAGATCCGGAGCAATACCGCGCCCTCCCCGATGCTTGCAAGGGTGTCGTGGTCGAGCGGGGAAGGCATGTCTCAAACGCTACCGTTATGTTCGACGGTGCCCCTCCGCGGGAGGGGTCGTCAACGAGGTGAGGAGAGCGCACGCATGGACAACGAAACGGTAGCGCGGCGATTCGCCATGCTCACGACCGCCCACCTCGCGGACGGCTGTGTTCGCGCCGGGGCGACGGTGCGATGCGCGCCGACCGGCCTCAACGCGCTCGCACCGGGAATGCGGCTGGCGGGACGGGTGATTCCCGTCCGTCACGTCGGGAGCGTCGACATCTTTCTCGAGGCCTTCGAGGCCTGCGCGCCGGGTGACGTGCTCGTGGTCGACAACGGCGGGCGGCTGGACGAAAGCTGCGTGGGCGATCTGATTTCCCTCGAGGCCGAGGCGGCCGGGTTGGGCGGCATCGCGATCTGGGGGCTCCATCGCGACACCGTCGACATCCTGGCGATCGGTGTGCCGCTGTTCAGCCTCGGCGCGATCCCGACGGGACCTTTGGGCGTGGGCGAACGTGCGCCGGACGCAATGGATGCCGCGACCGTCGGCGAGTGGACCGTGAGCCGCGACGACCTCGTCCTCGGTGACGAAGACGGCGTGCTCTTCGTTCCGGCCGATCACGCCGAGCAGATCTTCGGACTCGCCGAGACGATTCGGGACACCGAGCGACTCCAGGCGGAACGAATCCGGTCCAGCGTCTCGTTGCGCAGCCAGGTGCATTTCGACGACTTCCTGGCCAGCCGCGAGCGCACTCCCGGCCTGAGCTTTCGAGACCACTTGCGCATCGTCGGGGGCGAGATCGAGGTGTGACGTCACCCGACCGCCCGCGCGCAGGTTGCCACTCGCGCGAAACGATAGCCTGAAAGCGATGAACTCGAAGCTCAGGGCCGGCGCCCTCGCACCTCTTATTCTCGTGGCGGTCGTCGCCTGCACACCGACTGTGCCCCTCACCCCCGCGGCGCATTCGACCGATCCCGGTTGCGCCGAGGTCATCGTGCGCCTGCCAGCGTCGGTTGCCGGCGAGGCCATCCGCGAGAC
>DMKW01000052.1:820-2004 GCA_003454135.1 Microbacteriaceae bacterium | reverse complement strand
CCGACCACCAAGACCTGCTACACCGTCAACGGCATCGACTGGCTCATCGACGACTCCGCGAAGCCGCGTTACGTGTTCACGACGTTCGGGCGAAGCCCCGCGGTGCAGGTCATCGTCGACTCGAACCTCACCAACGGCCAGGGCACGATCGTGCTCGACGAACTCTCCAACGCGGTCGGCACGATCAAGCAAACCTCGAAGTGCCTCAACCGCGAAGACGTTCTCGGCACGACCACACCAACGCCAAGCCCGACCCCTGCGAAGTAGCGCGGGCGCTACTCGACGAGGATCGCCGGCTTGTCGCTGTCGGTCGTGAGGTGCGGCGCGATGTCGCGCGGGTTCATCGTGCCGGCGAGCACCTCGGCCACCTGAAGCACGATCGGCATGTCGACGCCCTTGGCGGCGGCGAGCTCGAGGATGGGGGCGACCGACGACAGGCCCTCGGCCGTCTGGTTCATCTGGGCCACGACATCCGTGAGGCTGTAGCCCTGCCCGAGGAGACGCCCGGCGGTGTTGTTACGGGAGAGCGGCGACTCGCACGTCGCGATGAGGTCGCCGAGCCCCGCGAGGCCGGAGAGGGTTTGCGCGAGTCCGCCGTAGGCCACCGCGAAGTCGGTCATTTCCACGAGCCCGCGGGTGATGATCGATGCCTTCGTGTTCTCGCCGTATCCGACGCCGTCGACGATACCGATCGCGACGGCGATGAGGTTCTTCAGCACGCCGCCGAACTCGGTGCCGATCACGTCGGTGTTGACGAAGGAGCGGAAGTAGGAGTTGGTCGCGAGCTTGGCGACGATCGTGGCGGTCTCGAGACTCGTGGACGAGACGACGGCCGCGGTCGGCTGCTCCTTCGCGATCTCGAGCGCGAGGTTCGGGCCGGATGCCACGGCGATGCGGCTCACGTCGATCTCGAGCTCCTGGTGGATCACCTCGCTCATCCTGAACCTCGTGCCCGTTTCGACACCTTTCATGAGGCTCACGACGATCGCGTCGTTCGGGATCACATCGCGGATGATCCGCAGGTTCTCCCGCAGCGACTGGCTTGGAATCGAGACGAAGACGACCTCGGCTCCGTCGAGCACCTCAGGGATGCGCGGGCTCGACCAGAGGTTGCGCGGAAGGTTGATGCCGGGCAGGTAGTCGCTGTTGCGCTTCGACTGGGAGATCTCGCGCGCGAGTTCCGC
>DMKW01000052.1:0-595 GCA_003454135.1 Microbacteriaceae bacterium | reverse complement strand
CTGCACGCGCCGGGCGCCGTAATACGAATGGGCATGGTGTTACTCAAATCGACCGGTCTCACTCTGCTTGTGCTTCGCCGGATCCCACGGTTCGGCGGGGGCTGGCTCGCCGCGCAGCTCGACGAGCAGTGCGGTGATGGCGGCCATGAGCACGGCCGTCGCCTCGTTGAGGGTCGCAGGATCGAGTCCGCGGCCCGCGAAGGCCGAAAGGTCGACGGGGTCGCCGATCTTCACCGTGATGGTCTTGCGCGGAAACCAGCTGATCTTCTTGCCGTAGCGCGGCATCACGAGTTGGGTGCCCCAGTGCGCGACGGGGATGAGGGGAACGCCGGCCTCGAGCGCCATGCGCACGGCTCCCGTCTTGCCGCGCATGGGCCATAGGTCGGGATCCCTCGTGAGAGATCCCTCCGGGTAGATCACCACGGCGAGCCCTTCACGCACAAGCTTGGCCGCCGAGGTGAGAGGGTCGCTGCCGCGCGAGACACCGGACCTTTCGACCGGAATCTGGCCCGAGGTGCGCAGGAACCAGCCCAGGACGGGGACCGTGAAGAGGGATGCCTTGGTCAAATAGCGCGGCGCGCGACCGAGCTTGTAC
>DMKW01000092.1:3840-7605 GCA_003454135.1 Microbacteriaceae bacterium | reverse complement strand
TCCCATTCGGCGTCGGTAGGCGATCGCCTCGTCGCGACGGCGCAGGCGGCCCGGTCGAAGCCGGCGCGGTCCCAATCCTGGACGAGGAAACCGCCGGGAACTGAGCGGACGTCGTAGTCGAACAACCCTCGGCGGGGTGGTTGGACAGACAGGACGATCATTCCCTTGCGGCGCGCGAGCACCTCGGTGGATTCGTCGAGGACCTCGGGCGCGATCACGACATGAGTGACGATCTGGACGATGTGCTCCGCGGTCGTCCGGTCGAGGGGCCGGTTCACGGCAACGATGCCCCCGAAAGCCGACGTTCTGTCGCATTCAAACGCGCGCACATAAGCCCGTGAGAGCTCGTCGGCGATCGCGAGGCCGCACGGGTTCATGTGCTTGATGATCGCGGCCGCCGGCTGGTCGTAGTCGCTGACGAGCTGGAAGGCGGCCGCGGCGTCCTGGATGTTGTTGAAGCCGAGCTCCTTGCCCTGCAGCTGCTGCGCGCTGCCTAGCCCACCTGGATCCGGGCCAAACGCGTAGAAGGCGGCGCGCTGGTGCTCGTTCTCACCGTATTTCAGCCTCCTCGCGAGGCGTCCGGCAAAGGGGAGCTCCTGCGGAAAGCCAGCGTCGTCGCCATGTAGATATGCCGCGATCCAGGAGTCGTATGCCGCGGTGTGCGCGAATGCCTCGGCCGCGAGGCGGCGACGCATCATCAGGTCCGGGCCCCCCGCGTGCAAGGCGGTGAGAATCTCGGCATAGCGCTCGGGTCGCACGACAACGACCACCGAGTCGCTGTTCTTGGCGGCCGCGCGGATCATCGTCGGTCCGCCGATGTCGATCTGCTCCACCGCATCTTCGAAACTCACGCCTGGGCGTGTCACCGTTTCGACAAACGGATAGAGGTTGCAGCAGACCAGATCGATCTCTTTCAGCTCGTGCAGCCGGAGGGCCTCCATGTGCTCGGGCTTGTCACGCCTCGCCAGTAGCCCCGCATGCACGCCGGGGTGAAGCGTCTTGATGCGGCCGTCCATCATCTCGGGGAAACCGGTGAGGTCGCTGACTGGCCTTGCGTCGATCGCGGCGTCCACGATTGCGTTGAGCGTGCTCCCTGTGGCGTACAGCTCGTAGCCGAGCCGTTGCAAGCCCCGCGCGAATGCGCTCAGCCCCGTCTTATCGCTAACCGACAGCAGGGCTCTTGGCAAGTCGCGTCTCCATCAAACGGATCGCCTGGGGAAGTATTCGATGCTCAGCTTCGTGGACGCGCTGGCGAAGCGCTTGCGGTGTATCGCCCTCCAGCACATCGACCGCTTCCTGGATGAGGATGGGTCCTGCGTCGAGGTCCGCGGTGACCACGTGAACGGTGGCGCCGGTTCTATTCACGCCGGCTCCAAGCGCCTGCTCGATCGCATCCATGCCACCGCCGAACTCGGGGAGCAGCGATGGATGAATGTTGACGATCCGGTCCTTGAACGCTTCCACGAACGCCTCCGAATGAATGCGGTCGTACCCCGCATCGACAACCAGCTCTACAACGTGGCCTTTGAAGAAGTCACGCATCGCGGCGTCACGCTCCTGCGCTGATGCGAAATTTTTCTGCGGCAGCTCAGCCAGTGGAATTCCACGCTCGCGCGCAAATGCGGCGCCGCCACATGCCGGCCGGTTCGTCGCCACCGCGACCACTTCGAATCCACGCTCGACAAGGTTGCGCAGGTTCGAACCGTTACCGGAAACCGCCACGCCCAATCTCATCGGTGAAGCTTCAGCGAATCATGACCCGATCAGGGCCTGAGCGGCTGACCACCTCGCCCACCACCATGGCGCCGGAAGGCACATCGCTGCTGTCCATCACGAGGACCATGCCGAGACCCATGTTGAAGGTGCCGAGCATCTCGTCGTTCGAGACCCTGCCTCGCTTCCGTAAGAGCCCGAAGATCGGTGGCTCCGACCAGGACTTGCGGTCGAGCTGGGCGCCGAGACCTTCTGGCAGGCATCGAGGCAGGTTGCCGAGGATGCCGCCGCCTGTGATGTGCGCCGCCCCCTTCCAACGCATCGTGGTGAGCGGTTCCAGGTATGACCGGTGCGGCTCGAGCAGCTCATCCCCGAGCGGGCGGCCGAGCTCGGGATAGACCTTGCTCAGCGGCACGTCCTCGAACACCTTGCGCACCAGCGAGAAACCATTGGTGTGGAGACCACTCGACGGCAGGCCGACGATCGCGTCGCCCGCGCGAATCGAATTTGGGTCCGGGCGCCGGCCCGGCTCGACCAGCCCGACGACGAACCCGGCAAGGTCATAGTCGCCGAGGGCGTATACGCCCGGCATCTCGGCGGTCTCTCCGCCTAGGAGCGCGCATCCGGCCTCGGTACATGCGGCGGTCATGCCCTCGATCAGCTGGGTGAAGACCTCGGGGTCTAGCCGTCCGGTGGCGAAGTAGTCGAGGAAGAAGAGGGGCCGAGCGCCGGAGGTGGCAATGTCGTTGACGCAGTGATTGACTATGTCGGTGCCGATCCCGCGGTGGACCCCTGCGGCGATGGCGACCTTGATCTTGGTGCCCACGCCGTCCGCGCTCGCGGCCAGATGGCGCCCGCCTGGCAGCTCATAAAGACCGGCGAAAGGCCCGACGCCGACCGCCACTTCTCTGCCGTGGGTGGCTGCGATCAGAGGCTTGACCCGTTCGAGCACGCGCTCGTAAGCCTCGATGTCGACGCCGGCGGCGGCGTACGACAGTCCTTCAGGCACGGGGGAGGCTGGCCTCCCCCGTGGAACCCCCTCTGCTTGACACGTTGTATGGAGGCGCTTGGAAGAAGGGTAGGTGACGGCCGAAGTAAATTCGGCCTACGGCTCCACTTTGCATTTGATTAAATCTTCGGCTCGGCCAGCATTAAGGACGGAGGGCCCGGGATGTGGTCGGTCTTCGGCGGCATCTCGAACTGCATCTTGTCCATCTCGAGCTGCTGCGGCACCGGCACCGGGTAGGAGCCGTCGAAGCAGGCGCGGCAGAACTCCTGGGCAGGGCCGCGGCCGATCGCGCGCATAAGCCCAGGGATGGTGAGGTAATGGAGGCTGTCCGCCCCCAGATGCTCGCGCACCTGCTCGACCGATCGATTGGCCGCGATGAGCTCTTTAGTAGAACCGATGTCGACCCCCATGAAGCAGGGGTAGCGCATCGGCGGGCTGGAGATTCGCATGTGGATCTCCTTGGCGCCGGCCGCGCGCAGCCGCTCGACGATGCGGCGAGAGGTGGTGCCGCGCACTATCGAGTCGTCGACGCAGATGAGGCGCTTGCCTCGAATCGAGCGCGGGAGAGCGTTCAGCTTGAGCATCACGCCGGCCTCGCGCAGCGTCTGGTCGGGCTGGATGAACGTCCTGTTGATGTAGCGGCTCTTCATCAGCGCTTCGCGAAACGGGATCCCCGCCGCTTCGGCGTAGCCGATGGCCGCCGGGGTGCCGGAGTCTGGAAACGCGACGACCATGTCTGCCTCGACCGGCGCTTCCTTGGCGAGCTCGTTGCCCATCCGAATGCGGGCCTCTTCGAGCTCGCAGTTCTTGAGGATTGAGTCGGGCCGCGCGAAGTAGATGAACTCGAACACGCACATTGCGTGCTTGCTGGATGTCTGGAACGTGACGCTGTGCACTCCGTGCTCATCCATCACGACCATCTCTCCAGGCTGCACCTCGCGCACGAAGGTGGCATGCACGGTGTCGAGAGCGCAGGTCTCGGAAGCGATCACGTGGGCGGGTTGGCCCGGAAGCGGTATGTAGCCGATGCACAGCGGCCGGAA
>DMKW01000092.1:1224-3574 GCA_003454135.1 Microbacteriaceae bacterium | reverse complement strand
GGGTGCGCGTTCTCGGCGCGGCTTGCACCGGTGGTCGAGTAGCGCGTGTGGCCGAGGGCGAGGATCGAGCCCGGCCCCATGTCCTGGATGGTCGCCGGCGAGAACACCTGCGCGACGAGGCCCATGCCGCGATGCACGCGCACGGACGTGCCATCCGAGACAGCGATTCCCGCCGACTCCTGACCGCGGTGCTGCAGCGAGAACAGCCCGAAGTAGGTCAGGTTGGCGACATCGATTCCCCGCGATGCGCAGATGCCGAAAACTCCGCACATGTTTAGGTCAAAGCTCCTTCCCAAGCTTGACGCATATCGGCGATCGACACCCTGAACTGACCCTCGAACTCGATGACGTCTCCGCCGGCGAGGCCGATCAACGAGATCTCGACGCGGTGTCGCCGCGCGAGCGTCTGCATCTCGGGCATTGCACGCGAAGGCACGCTGACGATAAACCGGCTCGGAGTCTCGCCGAAGAATGCGGAGTCGACGCGCACCGGGGCCTCGGGCTTCAACGCCGGGCACCTGACTCCGATGCCGCCCAGCATGCAGCACTCCGCAAGCGCGACGAGCATCCCGCCCTCGGCGCAGTCGTGGGCCGATCGCAACAGGTCGGCGCCGGCGGCCTCGAGCATGAGCTTGTGGGTCGCCTTCTCGCGGGCCAGGTCCAGCGCGGGTGGCCGGCCGGCGACGAGGTCGTGCTCGACCTTGAGGTACTCGCTGCCGCCAAGGTCGTTGTGACTCGAGCCGACCAGCAAGACGAAGTCCCCGTCGTTGCGCAACCCCGCCTGGAGCCTTCGCCCGTAATCGTCGATCAAGCCGATCATCCCGATCACCGGCGTCGGGTGAATCGCCGACTTGCCCGAGGCGTCGTTGTAGAGGCTGACATTGCCGCTCACGATCGGAAGGTCGAGAACGCGGCACGCCAGGGCCAGGCCTGCGATTGTCTCCTCGAGCTCCCAATAGACCTCGGGCCGATCCGGGTTCGCGAGATTCAAGCAGTCGGTGACCGCCAGCGGCCGCGCGCCGGTGGCCACTATGTTGCGTGCGGCCTCCGCCACAGCGAGCTGGGCGCCGAGGTTCGGATCGAGATGACAGTAGCGGCTGTTGCAGTCGGTGGTCATCGCGATGCCGAGCCGGGTGCCCTTGATTCGCAGCATCGCGGCGTCGCCGCCAGGCGCGATCACGGTCGAGTCGCCGACCATGTGGTCATAGCGGCGAAAGATCCCGCGACGGCTGCTGAGGTTCGGGCTGGCCAGCAGCTTCAGCAGCGCTGCGCCCGGATCCACCAGCGGGCGGAGCTGATCGATGTCCAGCGAGGGTCGGGGCGCCGGCGCAATGCCGGTGAGGCGGCGCAGAGGCGCACCTTCGGTCAGCAGCGGGATGGGCAGCCGCGCGACCTCGTGGCGTCCATCGACCACGGTCAGGCAACCGTCGTCGGTGACCTCGCCGATCACTGCCGAGGTGAGGTCCCATGCGCGGAAGATCGCTTCAACCTCCGGCTCGCGCCCGCGCTGCACGACCACCAGCATTCGTTCCTGCGACTCGGAGAGCATCACGTGGTAAGGCGTCATCCCCTTCTCGCGTCGCGGCACTCGGGATACGTCGATGCGCGCGCCCGCTCCCGCCACCCGGCCGGCGCACTCTGCGACTGAGGACGTGAGTCCCGCAGCGCCGAGATCCTGAATCGCCACCACCGCATCCGTGTGCGCGAGGTCCATGCACGCTTCAAGCAAACATTTCTCGAGGAACGGGTTGCCCACCTGGACCGCGGGTCTTCGCTCCGCGCTGGCTTCGTCCAGCTCCACCGATGCGAAGGACGCGCCATGGATGCCGTCCCGGCCGGTGTCGGCTCCGACCAGGAGCAGGCTGTTTCCCGTGCCCTCGGCGCGGGCGCGCATGAGCCTGTTCACGGGCACGAGCCCGACGCACATCGCGTTGACCAGCGGGTTCTGCGCGTAGCAGTCGTCGAAGTACACCTCGCCGCCAACTGTCGGGATGCCCATGCAGTTTCCATAGCCCCCGACTCCGGCAACGACGCCGTCGAAGTGATGGCGCGAGGCGGGCAGCGGGCCGAATCGCAAGGAGTCGAGCAGCGCGATCGGGCGCGCGCCCATCGCGATGACGTCTCGGATGATGCCCCCGACACCGGTGGCCGCGCCCTGGTAGGGCTCGATCGCGGATGGGTGGTTGTGCGACTCGATCTTGAAGACCGCTGCCCAGCCCTGGCCGACGTCGACGGCGCCGGCGTTCTCGCCAGGGCCTTGCAACACGCCCGCCCCGCTTGATGGGAGGCGGCGCAGCAGGGCCCTGGACGTTTTGTATGAGCAGTGCTCCGACCAGAGCACGCCGAGCAT
>DMKW01000092.1:0-1005 GCA_003454135.1 Microbacteriaceae bacterium | reverse complement strand
TCGACGATGACGCGGTACTCCTCAGGTGTGAGGGCGACCTCGCGCAACCGCTTTTCGTCTATCTCTTTTTCCTCGACTCTCAAGAAACCAGGACCCGCACCGCGGATTCCGCGACCGACCGGAACAGCTTGAGGCCGTCGCTGCCACCGAGCTCGGGCTCCGAGCAGCGCTCAGGGTGGGGCATCATGCCCAGCACGTTGCCGCGCTTGTTGACGATGCCGGCGATGCCGTGCAGCGACCCGTTCGGGTTGGCGCTCGCGTTGACGTTGCCTTTCGGATCGCTGTACCGAAACACGACCTGGCCGTTCTGCTCCAGTCGCGACAGCGTGGCGGGGTCGGCGTAGTAGCTGCCCTCTCCGTGTGAGATCGGGACGCGAAGCACCTCTCGCTCTGAGCACTGAGACGTGTACGCCAGGTCGTTGCGCTCGACCACGAGGTTCGTCCATTCGCAGCGGAACTCGAGGGAAGTGTTGCGAATCAAAGCGCCAGGCAGCAATCCGGCCTCGCAAAGGATCTGGAAACCGTTGCAGATTCCCCACACCAGGCCGCCGCGATCCGCGAACTCGCCGACCTTCTCCATCACAGGTGCGAAGCGCGCGATTGCTCCCGTGCGCAGGTAGTCGCCATATGCGAAGCCGCCGGGAAGAATGACGCAGTCGCACCCCTTGAGGTCCGCGTCCTTGTGCCACAGGTATTGAAGCTGAGCGCCGAGCACCTGGTCGATCACCCAACCACAATCCCGGTCCGACCACGTTCCCGGGAACACGATGACCCCGAACTTCATCGTTTGGATGGTGCCTCGGACTCGATCTCGAAATGAAAGTCCTCGATCACGTGGTTGGCCAGCAGCTGCCGGCACATCGCCTCGACCCGCTGCCTCGCTTCATGCTCGCTGGCCGCGTCAAGCGTCACCTCTATGTACTTGCCGATGCGGACGTCCGACACCTCCCTGAAGCCCAGCGAGGCCAGGCCCTGCTTGACGGTGATGCCCTGCGGGTCGTTGAC
>DMKW01000122.1:2250-3656 GCA_003454135.1 Microbacteriaceae bacterium | reverse complement strand
AAGCCGTCGACGTGCATCTCGATGACCCAGTAGCGCAGGCTGTCCATGATGAGCTGCAGGGAGTGCGGGTGGCGCACGTTGAACGAGTTTCCCGTGCCCGTGTAGTCCATGTAGAACTGCTCGTCGTCTTCGACGAGCCGGTAGTACGCCTCGTTGTCGATCCCCTTGAACGAGAGGGTCGGCCCGAGGTGGTTTCCTTCCGCGGTGTGGTTGTAGACCACGTCGAGGATCACTTCGATTCCGGCATCGTGCATCGCCCGCACCATGCCCTTGAACTCCTGCACCTGCTGGCCCTCGTCGCCGGTCGACGAATAGCTGTTCTGGGGGGCGAAAAAGCCGATCGTGTTGTAGCCCCAATAGTTGCGCAGGCCCTTCTCGAGCAGGGTCGCGTCCTGAACGAACTGGTGCACCGGCATGAGCTCGAGGGTCGTGATTCCGAGTTTCTGCAGGTGTTCGATGATGGCAGGGTGGGCGAGTCCCGCGAACGTTCCTCGCTGCTCCTCCGGCACGTCCGGGTGCAGTTCGGTCAGTCCCTTGACGTGGGCCTCGTAGATGACCGTGTCGTTGTACGGGATCCGCGGATGCCGGTCACCGGCCCAGTCGAAGAACGGATTGATGACGATGCCCATCATCATGTGCTTCGCCGAGTCCTCGTTGTTTACGGACAGCGGGTCGCCGAAGTTGTAGGAGAAGAGAGCCGGTTCCCAGTCGATGTCGCCGCAGGTCGCCTTGGCATACGGGTCGAGCAGGAGCTTGTTGGGGTTGCAGCGCTTGCCGGACTTCGGGTCGTTGGGGCCGTGCACCCGGTAGCCGTAGCGCTGGCCGGGCTGCACCAACGGCAGGTACGCGTGCCACACGTACGCGTCCACCTCGAGGAGCTCGACCCGCGTCTCGACGCCGTCCGGATCGAAGAGGCACAGCTCGATCTTTTCTCCGACCTCGCTGAAAAGGGCGAAATTGGTGCCGCTCCCGTCGAAGGTGGCGCCGAGCGGGTAGGCCGATCCGGGCCAGGTTTCCATGATTCTCCCTGATTGTGCTGTTGTCACCGTAACGCCAATCGCACGCGGTGCACGAACCGAACGAAACCCTTGACAGGGCCGCCAAATTGGGTCTCACCAGCCGAATCGGCGCCGCACGGCCACGACCGCGTCGTCGGGCCAGCCCGTCCAGCCGGGGGCGATCCTTCGCTCCGCGACGTGCAGCAAGGCCCGTGCCGCCGGCTCTACGTCCCGAGCGATGGCGCGGGAGAGCTCGGGCCCGAAGTCGGGGTAGACGAACTCGAAACGGCGCCAATTGTCGAGGTTGTCCGCGCGCTCCGGCGCGATCGCGGGCATCCGCTCCTGCCACACGTTCACGAGGTGCGCGACGGCGGCGTTGCGCACCGCCGCCCCGGCGATGAGCGTCTC
>DMKW01000122.1:450-2203 GCA_003454135.1 Microbacteriaceae bacterium | reverse complement strand
TCGACACCGCCGCGGTCGAGGATCACGGAGTAGTCGTTGGCCTGCCATCCCGCCACCTCGTCGAGGGGCGCGACGTCGAATTCGAGCACGTGGCCGTCCTCGTACATCGCCCGGAAGCCGTCGCCGGGTACCGGCGAGACGAAGACGAGCTTCGTCGGGCGGGGGAGCCAATCGAGCCGGGTGCGCACGGCCTCGGTCGCGTACCGGGTGGTCACCACGATGAAGTCGTGATCGGACCACTCGTCGAGACGGGACCGCTCGGCGGCGCTCCCGGTCATGACGAGACCGATGACCCCGGGCAGCGACGACACGCTCGCGTGAAGCTCCGCGGTGAAGCGGTCGAACCCGGCGATCACGAAATCACTCGTCATGGGCCGAGCCTAGAACTGCATCCGCCGCTGTGGCAGGTGAACGGGTAGGATTAGGGCGAACACGGGAGTCCGGTGAGCCGGGCTGAGAGGAAGCTTCTCCAAGCTTCGACCGTCGAACCTGATCTGGATCATGCCAGCGCAGGGAGGCAGAAATTCTCTCCGGGTTTCGTGCATTCTGTGCGACCCACCCCCGTGCCCTCTAAAGAGAAAGGGCACGACAGTGCACAACACAACGCCCACCACGACCAAGCGATCGATCAACGCGCGCTGGCGCGTCGTCGACATCGTCGTTGCGAGCGTTCTCGGCGTTGCCGGAGCGCTCATCTTCTTCGCCTGGAATCAGCTTTACGCGCCGGCAACCGCCCCGCTCGAGGCGGCCCTGCCCGGTTCGCAGGCCCTGCTCTACGGCGTGTGGCTCTTCGCCGGAGTGCTCGGAGGGCTCGTGATCCGCAAGCCGGGTGCCGCGCTGTTCACCGAACTGGTCGCGGCCGTCGTCTCCGCGCTGATGGGAGCGCAGTGGGGCTTCCTCACGATCGAATCCGGGATCGTGCAGGGACTCGGCGCCGAGCTCGTGTTCCTGGCCTTCCTCTACGCGAACTGGCGACTCGTGACGGCGCTGCTCGCGGGCGCGGGTGCCGGCCTCGCGATGGCCATCAACGACCTGGTGCTTTCCTACGCGGGGTCCGGCGCCGCGTTCGCGCTCATTTACACCGTGTCGGCCCTGATTTCGGGTGCGGTGATCGCGGGGCTGGGGTCGTGGTTCATCGTGCGCGGGCTCGCGCGGACGGGAGCGCTAAACCGTTTCGCCTCCGGTCGCGCCCACTCGGGCGCGGTCTGACCTGCGGACACGACACGATGACCGTTCACCACGGGTCGGCGGCCGCCGTCGAAGCCAAGGGGTGGGGCTGGCGTCACGCCGGTCGCGCCGACTGGGCGGTGAGCGGTCTCGATCTTCGCATCGAGCCCGGTGAGCGGGTGCTGCTGCTCGGGGCATCCGGAGCCGGCAAGTCGACGCTCGTGCACGCGCTCGCCGGGGTGCTCGGTGGGGACGACGAGGGCGAACGCGCCGGTAAGTTGCTCGTGGGCGGGGTGCGACCAGAGGATGCCCGGGGTCGGGTCGGTCTCGTGCTGCAGGACCCGGATTCCCAGGTGGTGCTCGCCCGAGTGGGCGACGACGTCGCATTCGGATGCGAGAACCTCGGCATTGCAAGGAACGAGATCTGGCGCAGGGTGGCCGGTGCGCTCGAGGCGGTCGGGCTCGATCTCCCGTTGGCGCATCCGACCAGCCGGCTCTCGGGCGGCCAGAAGCAGCGGCTCGCGCTCGCCGGGGTGCTCTCGATGCGACCCGGTCTCGTGCTGCTCGACGAGCCGACCGCCAACCT
>DMKW01000122.1:0-314 GCA_003454135.1 Microbacteriaceae bacterium | reverse complement strand
GTCGCCCGGGTGCTCGCCGAGACCGAGTCGACGCTCGTGGTGATCGAACACCGCGTGGACGTGTGGTGGGACCTCGTCGACCGCGTCGTCGTGCTCGCGCCGGGAGGCGGGGTTCTCGCCGATGGACGACCGGCCGATGTGCTCGCGCGGGAGGGTGCGGCGCTCGCCGAGTCCGGCGTGTGGGTGCCCGGCTACCCGCCCGCCCGCCCGCACCGGTCGCGGGCGATCGGTCGCCCGCTGCTCAGCACGGCCGGCCTCGCGGTCTCGCGCCCGGCATCCGGCATCCTGCAGTCCGGGATCGACCTCTCGATCGT
>DMKW01000194.1:7434-15270 GCA_003454135.1 Microbacteriaceae bacterium | reverse complement strand
CGCAGATCTACAGTGACAGTGACCCCCGAACCGGGAGCCAACTTACCAAGGAGGTTGGTATCGATGAAAAAATGGGTACGGTGGCAAGACTGGGCTGTCGTCGCGGCAGGTGCGTACGCCGCGTTGTCGGTGATCTGGACCACCCAGGCGGGCGCGTCCCTGCTGATGCTGATGATTCTGGGCGTGGTTCTGGCCGGTTCAGGACTGTGGAGCCTCGCGATGCCGGATCTCGTGTCGATGGAGTGGGTGCACATCGCTGTCGGCGTGTTGCTGCTCATCGCCCCGTGGGTCGGCGCGTTCTCCACGCATGCCGGAGCGGCGTGGACGTCATGGATCTGCGGCGCCATCGGCGTGATCGCCGGCGCCCTGGCCGTTCAACCGGCACGACGCATGCACGAACACCCAGTCGTCCACTAGGCGATTGAGTCGCACGGGGGCTGCAGAGCGATCTGCAGCCCCCGCTGCGTGTGCCCCGATTCGGATGGAGCGCGTCTCGTCTCACACCCCGGCGGCCGTGACCACGAAGTCGGTGGCGAATCCCGCGAACAGCCCGATCAGCATGCCCACGTAGAGAGTGTAGCCACGGCCAAATCTCTGGGACACTCCGAGCAGCTGCACGATCACGTAGAGGATCGAACCGCTCGCGAGGGCCAGGAACACCATGGAGACCACGTCGTTGACGAACACGCTTCCGAGAAGAGTGCCGACCACCGTGGGGGCGCCGCCGATCACTCCGAGGACGGCCAATTGACCCCATGAGGGGCGCATCGTGTGTCCAGCGAGCGGGGCGGTGATACCGAATCCCTCGGTCGCGTTGTGCAAACCGAACCCGACCACCAGCACGACGGCGAGGCTGATTTGGCCGTTCGCCGCCGATTGCCCGATCGCGAGACCCTCGGAGAAATTGTGCAGGCCGATGCCTACCGCGATCAGGAAGGCGAGTCTGCTGGGTGCCTCACCGAGTCGCAGGATTCCGGGCGCGCTACCCGAGACCGCCGCCATGGTGCTTGCGTCGGCTCGACGCGCCACCCACCGGTCGTAGGCAACGAGGCTCACCAGGCCGACGGCGACCGCCGCGAAGAAGACCAGGACTAGCCCGACGGACGGCAGCCATGCCGCGGACTTGCCGGCGGTGGCATCCGCCAGCGCTGAGTCGATGGGTTCGAGCGCGTGGGAGAAAACGTCCCACAGAAGGAAGATGAGCACGCCGATCGTGATCGCGTTCAGCAGCGACATGAGACGCAAGGATTTCGATCGAAGCCGGCCGATGGGCAGGCCCAGGAAGATCGTGAAACCGGCGATCGCCCCGAGAATCAGGAAGTTGACGAGACTCATGATGAACGTGCTCTTTCGACGCCAGCTCGTTGTGCTGGATTAGGCGAGCCTAACCATACTCGTGCGCAGAAGACAAAACGCCGGCGAGGCGCAGAGCCGGAATGGCTAGCTCGGGCCGCTCCGAATGACGGCCGAGTTCCTGTCTGGGAGTTGCGACTGCATCGAATCCGCGAGCAGCTGCGCAATCCGGGTGTAGGCGGGCGCGTCGCGAAATCGCATGCTCGGGGCGCGATCTGCGTCTCGAAATCGGATGAATGTCGCACGCGGCCATCGCGCACACTCTTCTTCGGTCCGGCCGTTCATCGCGATCGCATGCCGGTCGGCCACTGTTCCCAGGGCGCTGTCGAAGACGGGGAGGCTGCGGATCGGCTGGACTCCGACGAAATAGACGCGAGCCGAAGCCGCAGCGGTGCGAAACGCGGCGGATAGCATCGCAGACACGTTGCGTCTCCAACGAGACAACGACACCAACGAGAGAGCGTCGTCCACGCCGACGAACACGACGACGGCGTCATACTGCGACAGTTCCAGGGCCGCAAACCTGCGTGCGGCCGCGCCGGAGGTCAGCCAACTTTCGCTGACGAGGTCAACCTCGACGCCACGCCGCGTCCGGGCCGAAAGCGTTCGCGCTAGGGCGCCTGGCAACGCCAGAGAATGGCTCACAACGCCCCTGCCCACCGCCGGGCCGCTGCCGAAGAGAAGCACCCGAATGGGGTCGATGCCCGAGGCGTACGCGTGAGGAGAATCCGCGGGGATGGGAAAGGCTCGCACCTCCAGCGACTGGGCCAGCACCCAGGCCCACATGACCGGCACCAACGCACTCCGGGCAATGTCCCGCATCAATTCCCCAACATCTGCCCTCATCAGCGCTAATAAGGTTACCGCCTGAAGCGTGGGGCTGCGTGAGGCGCCCCGACGGGAGCGCGCCAATATCGGGTCGAACGCATGGCGCGTGAAGTGTTCGAACTGCGTGCCGCATCCACGAACTAACCCTCGAAATACAGATGCGAGTGCAGCCGGCACCGTTCGTTGAATTGCGCGTGGCACGAGGGGCAGCGCTCCGCTAACAGGTAGGCGTCGATGGTGAGCTCGGTCGAGCAGACGCCGCACAGAACCGCCTTCTGCCACCGCTCGGTTATGGCCCACTGTTCGGCTTCATGGGTTTCCGATTCCTCGTGGCAGAGGTGGCAGGGATAGTAGCGACCGCAGCAGACGAATTTGATGGCGATGACGTCCTTGGGCGTTCCGTAGTGCACACACCTGGTTTCGCCATCGACGGTCTTGCCGTAGACGATCATTCGACGCCTCGAGCGGTCAACGCGTCGGCGAGGTCATCGGAGTGCTTGAGCGACATGACCAGGAGGGGCACCACGAAGGTCGTGAAACGGATCGGGACGCCACGGGCGCGCTGCGCCTCGCGAATGGCGGTGGCGAACCCGGCGATCACGGGAATTGCCGTGATCGTCATACCCAGGAGAAGGCCGATACTGCTTGGGTTCACCCCGAAGCGGCCGAGTGGCGCGAGTGCGCGTTCCGTCGCGTCGAGCAGCGCGGGGATGCGGGTCGTGAGCGTGATGAGCGCGGCCAGCACGATCACCGCGAGCACGCGACCGGTGTTGGTCACCGCCGCGAGGGCGGGCAGGAACACGAGTTGCGTGGCCAACAGGATGACGACGACCCAACGCACGGCCACGATCTGGCCGATGAGTTCTCTCGCACCGAGACCGGCGAGCAGATAGCCGGTGACCACGAGCACGAACGCCACCGGAACGGTCCACACGATGTTCGCCGCGAGAGTGATCGCCAGCGTGACCGCCATGAACGTGAGCACTTTGGCGCCCGCGGGCATTCTGTGGATCGGGCTCGTGCCGGGTCGGTACAGCGCAATCATGCGTGATCCCGCTCATAGCGCGCGATGACGTCGCGGGGTTCGCCGTGCTCCAGCAGGCGCCCCTCTTCGAACCTCAGCGCGATGTCGCACCGCGCCGCCAGTCGCAGGTCATGCGTGACGAGAACCAACTGTTGCGCCAGTTCGTCGAGCAGATGATTGCCGATGCGCCGGGCGTTCGAGGCATCGAGGAGCGCGGTCGGCTCGTCGGCAACCACCAGATCCGGCTTCCCGACAAGGATCGCGCTGAGAGCGAGGAGCTGTTTCTGCCCGCCAGAGAGGCTGTGTGCCGGCGCTTCGGCATGGATCGCGAGACCGTAGGCCTCGAGAGTCGACGAAACACGTTCGTCGATCTCCGGGCGGGAGAGTCCTCGACCGCGCAGGGAGAAGGCGACGTCTTCGGCGACCGTGGGCATCACGATCTGCGCATCCGGGTTGCTGAAGATGAAGCCGACCCTGCGACGAAGCTGCTTCCCCTGCCGGGCGGGATCGAGCCCATGCACCCGGACTTCCCCGCTGCTCGGCGTGACCAGGCCGTTGAGCATCCTGGCGAAGGTCGACTTTCCCGAACCG
Organism: Microbacteriaceae bacterium; assembly: GCA_003454135.1. GTDB lineage: Bacteria > Actinomycetota > Actinomycetes > Actinomycetales > Microbacteriaceae > Lacisediminihabitans. The sequence continues at coordinate 11,474 of DMKW01000194.1, read as the reverse complement.
TTCGAGCCGATGACGGCGATGCGTTTCTGGTGCAGGACGACGGAAACGTCGCGCAACGCTGTGCGCCCCGCGAACTCCACCGACACCGCGTCGAAGGCGATGTGCGGATGCGTCGTCACCGCACGACCTCGAACAGCGCGGCCACGCCCATCCCGCCGCCGATGGCCGCGGTCGCGACTCCCAGAGTGCCCGCCGGGGCGTTGCCCCGCACGAGGCGGGAGAAGAGGCGAACCACACTCACGGCTCCGCTGGCACCCCATGGATGCCCGAGCGCGAGCGCTCCGCCCTGGGCGCACACCCGCGGATCGACGAAATCATCGCCAGCCAGACCCAGCAGTTGCAGAACGGCCAGGGTCTGCGCCGAGAATGCCTCGACGATCTCTAACGCGGCGACGTCGGCGAGAGTCACTCCCGCATCGGCGAGCGCGCGGGTGATCGCCGCTACCGGGCCGATTCCGGGCAGGGCCGGGTCGCAGCCGACCGTGGCCATCGCCACCAGAGCCAGTCCCGGCGCGGTTCCGCGGGAGCCGTCCGGCACGATCGCCACGGCGGCGGCGCCATCGCTGATCCGGCACGAGTTGCCGGCCGTGACTGTGCCGTCGGCTCCCCCGTCCGCACCGGCGAACAACGGGGAAAAGCGGTTCAGCATCGCGGGCATCCCGACGCGGGGTCCGTCGTCGAGCCGCACCCCGTCGATCTCGACGATCTCGTCATCGAACCGGCCCAGCCGTTGCGCGGCGAGGGCGAAACGGTGACTCCGAGCGGCGTAGTCGTCTTGCCGGCGTCGATCTATTCCGTACCGCATGGCGACGGCTTGTGCTGCTGGTCCCATCTCCGGATCGGGAAACCCCACGGGGGCGAACGGCGCGCGTGAGTAAGCGACCCCNNTGCCGGTCGATGGTCATCCCTGGCACGGTCACGTCGATTCCCGCCGCCAGCCCCGCCAGCCGGGCGATATTGCCGCCGGGCCCCATGCAGTTTCCGAGTATGACATCGCCGATGGATGGGCGCGCACCGGTGTCACGGGTCGCATCCTTTACACAGGCCTGGATCACGGGAGCGGCGAGGCGCTCCGCCGTGACGTGGGCGAGCCGCGTTCCCTTCGTCGCGATCGGGGTGCGTCGCGCGGCGACGACCACGGGCAGCGGATCCCTAGCCAAGACGGCGCACCTGCCCGCTCAACGCAGCGTCGCGAACCTGGGCTCGTGCTGGCTTCCCGGAGGCGGTGCGGGGCAGCCGCTCGGTCCAGAACCAGCGGCGGGGAAGGTGCGAGAGCGCCAATCGGGCGCGGGCCTGCTCCCTGAGCTCGCGCACGGAGGGAAGCGGCCGCCCCGGGCTCGTTTCAACCAGAGCGCCAACGAGGGATCCGGCCCCCGCGTGGGGAAGTCCAAACACCACGGCGTCTTCCACGCCGTCGATCAGGCGTAGCGCCGCTTCGACGTCTTCGGGAATTACGGTCGCCGCCGCTGTCAGGATCGCGCCGTCTCGGCGACCCCGCAGCCGCAGGAACTCCGCAGGGTTGGCGTCGACCGCGTCGCCGACCGTCGCCCAGCCCTGTTCGTCTCGCCTGAATGCGCCCGGTGACGTGGCGAACGGTCCCGTCGCCGCGCCGAGATATCCCGATGCGAAATAGGGGGAACGCACCCACAGTTCGCCCTCGGCCTCGCGGACCTCGACACCCGGGAACGCGCGGTATCCGAGCCCGTCGGCATCGACCGCCACGAAAGAGAGCTCGGCCGCGCCGTAGTAGGAGACGACGCTGATGCCCGCAGCTTCTGCCCGTTCCCGCACGACGTGGTCGAGGTGCGCGCCTCCGACCAGCGCCGCACGCAACCGGTGCCGGGCACCACCCTCGATGAGCTCGACGACGGCGCGGAGCGCGTGCGGAGTCCCGTGCATCACCGTGGCGTGGGCCAGATCGGCGGCCGAGACCGTGTGCGCCCGCGGAAGGAGGATGCTCGCGCCGACCGACCGCGAGTGAGCGACGGAAAAGAGGGACATCGACGAGGCGAGCGGCGCCGGGAGGTAGACGACATCCCGATCGGTGAGATCGAGGAGGCCGGTCACACCGGGGAACGACGCGGACCACGAGTGCTCGGACCGCACAATCACCCGCGGCGTGCCAGTGCTTCCCGAGCTGAAAGTCGCCCACGCCATGCCGAGCGCGGGCTCGGCATCGTCACCCAGCCGACGCAATCCCGCCCACAGGTTCGGGTCCCAGCGCTCATCACCGAGCAGCGGAATCCCGCCGGATGCCCGCACCGCGAGCGCCGCGACCAGCGCCCCGACGCGGTCGGCGTCGACGACCGGAACGACGCGACCCGGCAGGATGTCCCGCTCACTCTCGAACCGGGTGATGCGCTCCCGCAGCCGCGTCTCGGTCAGCGAGACCGGCCCGCACGATACCGCGACGCGCTCCTCCGTCACTCGGTTTCTCTCACTGCCGGGCGGAGGAAGCTGGTTCGTCCGATGCGGCGGGAGCCACGGGGGCTGACGCTCCGGCGTCGCGGCGAAAGGCGCGCGGGTACGCACGCCAGAGCGCCAACGAGATGACCGTCGCGACGACCACCTTCAGGATGTCTCCCGGCAGAAACACGGTGCTCGACAGGGCGGTTGGGGCGAGCGGTAGGCGCGTCACGAGAGCCTGGACGGGAATCCCGAGCGCATACACCACGACGATGCCCCCAACGAAGCATCCGAGGGCGGTTCGCCACCACGTGGGTTTCCGGGTTCCGGCGCGCGCGATGGCGCCGATCACGAAGGCGCCGAAGATCCACCCGACTAGGTAACCCGCTGACGGGCCGACGAACACGCCGACGCCTCCGCGTCCCCCAGACAGAAGCGGTAGTCCCACCAAAACCAGCGCCTCGAACACTGCCACGGCTGCGGCTGCCCGCCAGGGGCCCAGCACCACGCCGGCGAGCATCACACCGAGAGTCTGCGCGGTGATGGGAACAGCGCCGCCGAAGACCGGTATCGCACCGGGTATCCCCAGCACGGCGATGATCGCCGCGAAGACCGCGATGCGTGTGATGTCGCGAATGTCGATTCGAACTCGATGACCCATTGTGTGCTCCCTTATCCTCACCTGAACGCTGTTCACCTGAACACTGTACATGTAACTGGTACGATTCGGACACCATGACAAAACCGGAAAGCGTCGGCTCGAAATACACCCGCCACTCCCGCGACGACGTTGTCGCCGCCGCCTTGAATATCCTCGACGAGCACGGTCTGCCAGACCTGACCATGCGGCGTTTGGCGGCGACGCTCGATGTGCAACCGAGCGCGCTCTATTGGCACTTTGCAAATAAGCAAACTCTTCTCGCATCGATCGCCGACCAGATCGTCTCCCGCGCCACTCTCCCCGGCCAGACCGAGCACGAGTGGAAGGGCGCCACCCGCGCGGAGGCGGAAGCTCTTCGCGACGCGCTGCTGGCGTTCCGGGACGGCGCGGAGGTCGTCTCGAGCACCTTGGCCCTCGGCCTCGGCGCGGGCGAGGCCCAAAAACGGCTCTCCGGCGCGATCCGCGGTGGAGGCTTCGACCAAGGACGGAGCGAGGTTGCGGCGGCGGCGCTGCTGCACTTCATCCTCGGCCACGTCTCACACGAGCAGCAGCGTCTCCAGGCAGACAGCCTCGGCGTTGTCCCGCAAGAGCATTCCGCAGACCCGGCGAACGCCACCACCGGCGCCCGCGGACGCGAAGCGTTCGACTTCGGAATCACGCTCCTGCTCAGCGGACTCGAACTCCAGATCCACGCCGGCACGCTGTCCGACTAAGCCAGAACTGCCGGGCGGCCGCCGCTAATAGACCGGTTGGGACGGTTCGATTTCCCTCACCCACGCCAGCACGCCGCCGAGCACGTGCCTCACTTGGCCGTAGCCTTGCCGGCGCAGTTCGGCGAGCACCTCGGCCGACCGGGTTCCGGCCTTGCAATAGAGCACGATGTCCCGGTCGCGGCGCAGCTCGGGGAGGGCGTCTCCCGAGAGGATGCCGCCCTGCGGAATCAGCCGTGACCCGGGGATGCGCACGATCTCGT
>DMKW01000194.1:5901-7291 GCA_003454135.1 Microbacteriaceae bacterium | reverse complement strand
AGGCCGTGTTCGGCATCCGCGTCCGACCGGGGTGATGTGCCGCAGAAGAGGTCATAGTCGACCAGTTGCGTGATCTGATCCCCGGCGGGGTCTGTGGACACCGCGACCTCCCGCCACGAGGAGGCCAGCGCATTGAAGAGCAGGACCCGGCCGAGGAGCGTCCGTCCGACTCCGGTGATCAGCTTCACCGCCTCGGACACCATCATGGCGCCGACCACGCCGCAGAGCATGCCGAATACTCCGCCTTCGCCGCAGGTCGGCACCGAACCGGCGGGAGGAGCCTCCGGGTATAGGTCGCGGTACGTGGGCCCGTGCTTGCCCCAGAAGACGCTGACCTGCCCGTCGAAGCGGTAGATCGATCCCCAGACGTAGGGTTTGCCGAGCAGCGCTGCCGCATCGTTGACGAGGTACCGGGTGGCGAAATTGTCCGACCCGTCCACGATCAGGTCATAGTCGGCGAACAGCGCCAGCGCGTTCGTCGAGTCGAGACGGATGTCGTGAGGCCGGACGGTGACCAGGGGGTTGAGTGCGGCCATGGCCTCGCCGGCGGACACCAGTTTGGAGCGGCCGACGTCTCCCACACCGTGGATCACCTGGCGTTGCAGGTTGCTGAGGTCGACGACGTCGTCGTCGATGATTCCGAGGGTGCCGACGCCGGCCGCGGCCAGGTAGAGCAGCACGGGGGAACCCAGGCCCCCCGCTCCGACCACGAGAACCCGTGCGTTCTTGAGTCGGCGCTGGCCGACGGCGCCGATCTCCGGAATGATGATGTGCCGGGAGTAGCGTTCGATCTCCGCCGCGGTGAGTTCATCGGCCGGTTCGACCAGCGGGGGCGGTGCGGTCATGGACGCCCCGGTCGTGGCGGTGGGTGGTGCGTTCACAGGTCGGGCCGTCCTTCCATCGCGGAGGAGGCCAGGGCATGTTCCCGTTTCGGGATTCGCCCGGCCTGCGAGGCCAGCCGGCCGGCGATGACGGCGTGCCTGAAGGCCTCGCCCATCCTGACCGGATCCTGCGCGCGCGTCACGGCCGTGGCCAACAACACGGCGTCGCAGCCGAGCTCCATGGCCAGCGCGGCATCCGAGGCTGTTCCGATTCCGGCGTCGAGCACGACGGGAACGCCGGCGCGGGAGACGATGAGCTCGATGTTGTGCGGATTGAGGATGCCGAGGCCGGTGCCGATCGGTGCGCCGAGCGGCATCACCGCCACGGCTCCGAGGTGCTCGAGCCGCAGCGCCAACACGGGGTCGTCGTTGGTGTATGCGAATACCTTGAAGCCGCGCGCCACGAGCTGTTCCGTTGCATCCACGAGCTCGACGGCGTCGGGCAGGAGCGTCTGCTCGTCGGCGATGACTTCGAGTTTGACCCAGTCGGTTTCGAGGGCCTCGCGGGC
>DMKW01000194.1:0-5801 GCA_003454135.1 Microbacteriaceae bacterium | reverse complement strand
CCCGGATCCCGTTGTCGACCAGCAGCTCGAAGAGGGATCCGGCCGCCCCCGGGCTGTGCCTGCGCATGGCGACGGTGGTGAGCTCTGTGCCGGACGCCAACAACGCGGCGCCGAGCCCGTCCAGGCTGGGCGCGCCGCCGGTGCCCATGATCAGTCGCGAGCTCAACGCGACCCCGTCGATCACCAACGAATCGCGGCCCATTTGTGCGGTGAATGTCATTGCTAGCCTCCCTGCGCCGCAGTGACGATTTCGATGTCGTCGCCGGGAGTGAGGACCGTCGACGCCCACTGACTCCTCGGCACCACTCCGGCGTTCCGGGCGACGGCGACGCCGAGGCGCTTCCCGTCCGTCGCCCGGCCGTCGGACCCAATCGGTCTGCCGGTGATCGCCTCGACCAGGTCGGAGACGGTCTCGCCGCGCACCAGCGCGCGCACGGAGCCGTTGAGGGTGATCTCGGCGGGTTGGGGTTCAGTCACGAGCGGACTCCTTGGAGGTGGGTGGCGAGAAGCGGTCAGGGCGGAAACGGGCCCACCGGGTGTCGGCCGTGCCATCGATGAGGCGAAGGCAGTGTTGCGCCGCGATGGGGGTGAGCAGCACGCCGTGGCGGAAGAATCCGGTGGCAATGATCAGGCCCGGGATGTCGCCCTCCGGTTGGCGCGGGCCGCTGGTGACCCGTCCGAGCAGCGGCGCATTGTCTGGAGTCCCGGGGCGAGCACGGGCCGTGACTTCGATCAGTTCGAGCTCGGCGACGGCTGGCACCAGCACCTGGGCATCCCGCAACAGCTGGTACACACCGCCGACCGAGACGGCGGCCGACCCGTCTTCACGTTGGGTGGCGCCGAGCACGACCGTTCCGTCGGAGCGCGGAACGAGGTAGACGGGAAGTCCGCGGACCAGGCCCCGAATGGTGGCGGTCAGGAGAGGCCGGAGGTGCTCCGGAACCCGCAGTCGCAGGATGTCGCCGTACACCGGGCGCAGCGGGAGGGTCAGCCAGTCGGGCAGACCCCGCAGCCGAGCGGCGGCCAGGCCATTGGCAACGATCACCTCGCCCGCCGTCACCGATGAGCCGTCCTGCAAGGCGACCCCAGTGACGCGGGAGGCGGTATCCCCCGGGCGCTCGTGCAGAATCTCGACGGCGTTCTGCCGGATGGCCTGGTCGTGGATCCAGTTGCCCTCGGCGGCCGCCACGGCGATCGCGACCTGCAGCCGGTCGGCCAGCCGGCGCGGGTCGACCTGGTGATCCTGTTCGATGTTGAACGCGCTCGACAACTGGGGACTGAGCAGTGGCTCGAGGGCGCGGGCTTCGCGGACGGTCAGCGGCTCCACCGCCAGTCCGTGCGCCACCTGCAGCCCGCGCAGGTCTGCGAGCGATCTCCGGTCGGCCGCATCGGCGCCCACGCTGATCGTTCGGGTCGTCCGATATCCGACCTCGGCGGCATCCGCCCCCAGCGACTCCACGAATGACGGGTACAGCTCCGCCGACGCCAGCATCAGCTCGAGCAGGTGCTCTTCCTGATAGTGCAGCTCGCTGACGGGAGCGAGCATGCCAGCGGCGGCATATGTGGCGCCCGTGGCGGGGTCCGGGTCGATGACGGTGACGGTGCGGCCGGACTTCGCCACCGTCCACGCGATCCCCAGCCCGATGATTCCGGCGCCGACGACGGCGACGTCAACGGCGCGCTCAGCCACGGAGACACTCCGTGTCGCCGTGTTCCGGGTGTGGTTCAGCCTCTCGCAAATCGCCTTTAGGGTGGGTCAGATGGACCACCATCACGCCCGGCTGTACCTGTGCACCGATGCCCGCGCGGAGCGCGGCGATTTCGCCGAATTCCTGGATGCGGCCTTCGCCGGGGGCGTGGACATCATCCAGCTCAGGGACAAGACCGTCGAGGCCGCCGAGGAACTCGAACTCCTCGACATTCTCCGCGAGGTCGCCGAACGCCACGGCAGGCTGTGGGCCGTCAACAACCGGGCCGATATCGCCGCCCTGTCCCGCGCCCCGGTCTTCCATATCGGGCAGAAGGATCTGCCGCTGGGCTCCGCCCGCGGCCTTGTCGGTGACGCGGTCGTGATCGGGCTCTCCAGCCACACGCCGTCGCAGATCGATGCCGCCCTGGCCGCCGAGACGCTGGACTATTTTTGTGTCGGTCCGCTGTGGGCGACTCCGACCAAGCCTGGACGCGCCGCGGTGGGGCTGGAGCTGGTGCGGTACGCGACCGAACGGACGCGCGAAACGGGGAGCATCCTGCCCTGGTACGCGATCGGCGGCATCGACCTCGGCAACATCGGGCAAGTTGTGGAGGCGGGCGCGACTCGCGTCGTCGTGGTTCGCGCGATCACCGAGGCGGACGATCCCGCGGATGCCGCGCGGCTGCTCCTGGCGCAACTGCCGCCGCTCGGCTAGCACCTCAGGCCCCCGCATGCAGCCGGGGCGCGTCGAAGAAGTCCAACTCGCATTGCGAGGACTGGGAGAATGCCGTTCTCATCGCCGCTCGCTCCTGGGCCGACGCATCGCCCGCTGCCGCGTCGGTGAAGGCGATGGCCTGCCGGGTGGCTGCGGCGAAACCCTCGTCGGCGTAGGTATCGAGCCAGGCCGCATACGGGTGAACCGCATCGTCTTCGCGCGCCAGGAACTCGGCGTGGAGCCGCACGCCGACCTCCGCGTACAGCCAGTAACACGGCAGGATCGCGGCCAGCAGCACGGCGTAGCTGCCCTGCACGCTGACGGCGAGCAGGTGGTCAAGGTAGCCCTTCGTGACCGGACCCAGCGCGCGCGGCGCGGTGTGCTCGCCCAGCCAGCTGCGGTGCAGCTCCGATTCGACCTGAAGGCACACCTGAGCGGAATTGGCCCAAAACAGCTGCGCCGCCTCGGTCGGGGCAAGGGCGCTGGCCCGGGCGAGCACGCGCGAGTAGGTGTTCAGATATAGGGCATCCTGGGCCAGGTAGTAGGAGAACTCCCGTTCGTCAAGGGTGCCGTCACCGAGAGCCGTGATGAACGGCAGGTCGAAGATAGCCGCCCTGGTGGATTCGATGTCCTGCCAGAGCGTTCGGCTGAATTCCTCGCCTACGGGGGCCCTGTCGGCGAACAGCCGGTGAAAGTGGTTGATCGGTCCGTTGCCCGCGCCCACCTCCAGGACGTCCGCGTGCAGCAGCGCGTCGTGCAACCAGGCCTTGACCTGCCCAAGGGAGTCGGCCCAGTCACCGGTCCGCGCCTGGACGGTCGCCATCGCGGAGGACAGCGAGCAGCCAGTGCCATGCGTGTTGCTCGTCTCCACCCGAGGCAAGGCGAACTCCACCACGGTGTCAGCCAGCAGTCCCTGGGTATTGACCAGCGCGTCGGGGCAGCTGGACTCGGTGAAGTGTCCACCCTTGACGAGCACGGTCACCCCTGTCGCCGCCGACAGTCGCTTGCCCTGGTCCACTGCCGCCGCCCAGTCGGCCGCGGGCTGCTCATCGAGCAGCACGGCCAGCTCGGGGACGTTGGGGGTGACGAGGTGCACGAGCGGAACGAGGTCTCGCAGGGCCTGCTCCGCGGACGGCGCCAGGAGCCGATCGCCACTGGTGGCCACCATGACCGGATCCAGCACGATGAGCGGAGGGCGGGTGGTCTCCAGCCAGGAACGCACCTCCCGGATGACGGCGACGTCGGCCAGCATGCCGATCTTGACCGCATCGATCGTCACGTCATCGCTGACCGCATCCAACTGCTGCCGGAGGAACTCCACCGGCGGAGTGTGCACCGAGAGCACCCCGCGCGTGTTCTGCGCCACGAGGGCGGTGACCACCGCCATCCCGTATCCGCCGTTTGCCGCGATGCTCTTCAGATCGGCGTGGATGCCCGCGCCGCCCGTCGGATCGGTCCCGGCGATGCTGAGGACCCTGGGGGTGGCCCTCAATGCGAGACCTGAGGCGTGCGTGTCCATGTGCGACATCCCTTCGCTAGTGCTAACTAGACAGGTTCAACGGGTATGAATCTCAGCTCGCCGTCCGGCGGAGCACCCCGTGTCAATCAGAAAGCCTATCGGGGCGGGGTTCAACTACTCGCCCGAGCCAGCAGCAGAAGAACTGCGGGTGCGGCGGCCACCACCAACCCGATGCCGAGGAGGGCAAGGTCTGCCGCCGACCAGGGTGCGGGCTCCGCCCATGAGCGGCGCACGCCGGAAACGCGAGCCGCCGAGAACCCCCGCGACTCCATGGCCACTGCCATCCGGCCCGACTGTCGCAGCGACTGGATCAGGAGGCCGAAGGTCAGGGCGGCCACGTGACGCGCCCGCGCCATGGGCGAACGTCCGCCGTCCAGGCCCCGAATTCGCCGGGTACGTCTGAGCTGCTCCCACTGCTCGCCCAGGGTGTCGAACCGTTGCATCGCGGCGACGGCGGCGACAACGGGTCGCGCCGGCAGCCGGAGCCGCTGCGCGAGGTGGTCGCCCAGGGCGAACGGATCCGCCAGCCCGGCCAGCAGGACTCCCGGAAGCACAAAGAAGGCAACCCGAAGGCCGGCGGTTGCCCCCATTGCCAGATCCTGGTCCGGGCTCAACATCCAGCTCGAGAATCCGACCGATGCTACCGCGAGCAGTCCGGGCAGCAGTCGCACCGAAGGACGTCCCCACCCGAAAACGAACGGAGCCAGAAGCAGTTCGAGCGCGACGCCCAACGCCGCACCGCGAATGTCTGCGATGAACAACGCGCCGGCGAGGAGCAGAATCGATGACCCGAGCAGCGACAGCGGGCCACAGCGAGCGGCCAGACCGGACCAGGCGACACGTGCCGGTACTGATGCCGACGGCAGCGCGACACCCGTCCGATCCGCAACGTCGACCAACCGACCGCGGTCCAGGCGGATTACCCGGTCGGCAAGTTGCACGAGAAGCGGGTCATGGGTGGCGACGACCACCGCGACCCCAGCGGCCCGGGACGAGGCGATCACCCCGGCCACTGCCGCCCACGTCTGGCGGTCCTGCCCGACCGTCGGCTCATCCAGCACCAGCACGGATGGTCCGTGGGCCACTGCTCCGGCGAGAGCGAGACGCCGCAGCTCGCCACCGGACAGGAGGTGCGGGTCCGCATCCCGAAGCTCCGCCAGTCCCAGCGTCGTCAGGAGGCCGTCAACTCGTGCGGTCGCCTCCACCTCGTCGAGGTCGAGCAATCGGCTGGTGCTCATCACATCGTCCCAGACGGTGCGGGCGACGATAGCCAGTTCGGCCTGCTGGGGGACCCATCCCACGCGACGCGCGAGATCTCGGGAACGCCAGAGCGCCGGATGAGGCCCCGCGCCCGCGCGCAACTCGTGGCCTGCACTCACCTCACCGCACGATGGAACGTCGAGGCCCGCGAGCAGCGCCGTAAGTGTGGACTTGCCCGCGCCGCTGGCGCCGACGACTGCGACAATCTCACCGGCACGAATAACGGCGTCGACGTGCCACAACGCCTGCACCGACGGCCGAGCGCCGGCAGTGGCGAGCCGCGCGCGCGAACCGCGGAGCACGCTGACCTTCTCGGCTCTGATCACGGGTGAACCGGGCGCCCCGCCGCCGAGGGCGGGGGCGCACAGTTCGAGGGGCACCTCGAGGGGCGTCGGGGCGTCGGCCCCGGGGACCCAGACGCCCAGCCGCGCGAGCGACTCGGCATGATCCGACAGAATCGCGGCAGCACCAATGGCGGCGATCCCTCCGGTCCCGTTCAGCACCACCACCCGGTCGATCTCGTCGAGCCACCCGTCGAGGTGGTGCTCGACGAGGATCACCGTGGCACCCGACTCACGAACGGCAGCCCAGATTGCGTCACGCACCACGGTCGCCGA
>DMKW01000162.1:3334-3985 GCA_003454135.1 Microbacteriaceae bacterium | reverse complement strand
GGTGACGGCGACGGGCTGGGCGACGGCGACGGCGAGGGGCTAGGTGAAGGCGACGGGCTCGGCGACGGCGACGGGCTCGGTGACGGCGACGGCGACGGGCTGGGCGACGGCGACGGGCTCGGTGATGGGGACGGAGACGGGCTCGGCGACGGCGACGGGCTCGGTGATGGGGACGGCGACGGGCTTGGTGAAGGCGAAGGGCTCGGTGATGGGGACGGGCTTGGAGACGGCGGAGGCGCCGAACCTTCCGGCCGCGCGTGCAAGATGTCGAGGTACTGGCCGTAGCCGGATGCGCTGTTCCACGAACACTGCTGGGCGGGGACGAACGCCTGGCACGTGGCGGTCGGAGTGGTTGCGCTCTCCACCGCGGTGCCCTCGCCCCACTCGTTGAATGTGGTCACCAGATGCCAGTGGGTCGTGGTCGACGCGACCATCGCCGCGACGTCGGTGGCGTACCTGGTCGTGTCCCTGACCAGCCTCGGTCCGGCCTCTCCTGCTTTCCAGAACCCCCCGCTCACGCTGAAGCTGGAGTTTCCCGTCTGGTTGGAGTGCACGTCAGGGTTGTATTGATGCCAGTCGTCCGGCTGGACGGCGCAGTTGGCTGACCCGGCCGCCACCTTCAGCACAACGTAGGCAATGTTCCCGGCCGCA
>DMKW01000162.1:1177-2998 GCA_003454135.1 Microbacteriaceae bacterium | reverse complement strand
GTCGTCGGCGGTGTCGGCTGGCCCTCCTTCTCGTAGTAGATCGACCACTGGATGTCGCGCATCTGAGCCATACGAAGAAGCAGCGGCAATCGATAGTCGGTCTTGCTCGAGTTCTGCCCGCTGGGGCCCCACCAAGACGAGACGCCGAGTTTGATACCTCCGTACTGCATGGCTCGGATCTGGTTCGAAAGCACGACGGGGTCGTCAGAGCTGTAGTAACCAAGGGTCGGCGTGTACACCGAAAACGGATTGGGCGTTCCACTGAATGTTTCGGGGAACCACGGATAGTAGAAAGCGCTGCGTATCGGGAACGTGAGCGCGGCATGGGTGACCGGGGTTCCGAAGAAATCCGTCATCCCGGTTGCTGCAACATCGCCGGTTGTGGTGCCGACGGTGCCAGCCCCCAGCCCTTGCTCGATCGTCTTCAGCAGCGAGTAGTGGTTGTAGGCAGTCGCGGTGGAAGACGACGGCTTTACGTTCGGGGAGATGAATATCGTGGCGACCTTGTTCACCGATGTGAAATCGTCCTCATCCCATGTAACAACCAGCAGCGACTTCTGGCGGGTGAATGCCGTGCTGCCGAACATCTTCGGCACCTCCGCCTTCAGCCAGTTGTCTCCCGTTGTGATCGAACAGTCATGCATGTCGTTGCACAGGTTGGGAGTGATGAAGGAGAAATTAGGCGCCACCCCACCTGCGAGGTCTGTCGACAGCTGCGTATATGGAACGATGTGGCTGCGACAGCGTGTGACGTCGTTCTGAACGTCAGCGAAGTAGACGAAAGGATTGTGTTTGGGGGCGTAGTTGCCGCTGCCGCTGAGCCCGGGACAACCGGTGCTGGGCATGGGCATCGATTCCTGATAGGACTTCCAGCTCTTGCCGGCGGCATCAAGCGCATCGCCAATATGTGGCGCGTTGAGCGGTACCGGAACGCTGCAACTGGTGCCGACTGGGGCGCAGTCGCCGGTGATGCCCAGCGTCGAACCCGCGGCCAGAGCCAGGTAATTGGGGAGGCTGGGATGGGTGATGGCGGTGTAATTCGTGGCGAGTCCGTACTCCTGGGCAAGGTTGTTGATGTAGGGCGCGCCCGTTGTGTTGCCGATGATCTGGGAGTAGGCGTGGTTCTCCATCACGACCAGGAAGATGTGGTCGAACTGCGGTACCGCCGCCGCGGAGACCGGCGTTGCGGGCTGGACTGCGACACTGCCTCCAGCCATCAGCACAAGGGCGACCGCCACCATGACGGCCTTCATCCGGCGAGCTCCGGTTTCCTTGCTCGGGAACAAAACATCCTCGGCGACGCTCAATATCCGATCCGCCACCTGGCCGGCCAAGCTGACGCGCGCCGGCGGCCGGCATGCATCCGCGCGTGGGCGCAGTGCGTAAGGGGGCGGAGTCCTCACTGACCCTCCGACCAGATGCGGCCGGTGATCGCGCCGGTTGCCGGAAGCAGAGCGGCCGCTCTAGCCCGCCGTGACCACGAGCTCGGCGACTGCGCTCGTCGTGGCCTCGTTGAAGGAGACGTTTTTGGTGACTCCTGGCAACGGAGTCGTGAGGAATGCGGTGTGCCTGGTCACACCTTGGCCTCGACGCAATCCCTCATATCGCTGCTCTCCTTCCCTGATTGATCTGTCCTTTTCGAGTGTCCTTCTGGGTAACGGAGGTCGAGATATATTCCTGCGATTTGCATTGACGCAAGTTCGATCTGGCGGCGTCGTGCGCGCCGAGGATAACTTATGTGCCCCTTCGACACAAGCTCCGCAACTCTGTTATGGCGGCGGCACAATATGGTTCTCCGCGTTTAGCTGATCAGCACTCGAT
>DMKW01000162.1:0-886 GCA_003454135.1 Microbacteriaceae bacterium | reverse complement strand
ACGAGAACTTTGGCTCCCGTCTCGTCCAGGGTCTTCGCATCAAACTGCATGATGAACCCGTAGACTCGTCCGCCCTCGAAAGCGACGTTGACGAAGCGGTCCAGCCCATTGCGGTTGCGAGGCAAGAAGCTCGAGCTGCCTTCTGAGGGATCCAATTTATGCCGCGCCCGCCACCTGGCCTCCGTCGCGCCGAGCTCAGTCACGCCAGGGTATTGGACAGGAGGCGCTTTGGTGCTCGTTGGATGAGCAATCAAACGCGCTGCGATGCCACCAACTACCAATGCCGCCAAGACGATCAGCGCGATGACCAGCGCGCTCATCTTTGTGAACCGTACGAACCTAGCGACGAACGTACTCCAGGCTTAGCCGCTGATCCGCACGTCCGAAACGGCCGCGTCATCCCAGAATGCGTCGAAGGTCCTGGAGCTGCTCGAGTCGCCGATCAAAACGTCACCCACATTTGCTGAGCCCAGATTGTCAGTAGTGCTGTCGAGTGAGGCTTGATCCTCGGAGTCTTCGCTGTCGCAGTATTGGACGCGGCCGAAGAATTGCCTGCCGCGTCGAAGGCGATCGTGTAGTAGCTGTAGCTGGTCGAAGGCTGAGCGGATTTGTCCGCGTACGAGTTGGTGGCCGAGCTCCCCACCAGCGCCCCATTGCGATAGATCCGATAGCCGGCCACGCCTACGTTGTCGGTGCTCGCGGTCCAGCTCAGATCAACCTCGGTTGCGCTCGGCACGGTGGCAGCAAGGCCGGAGGGCGCGCTCGGTGGAGTCGTGTCCGGAGTCGCGGGAGTCGTGACGCTCGCCGTATTTGAAGGTGTCGACGTGTTGCCGGCCGCATCGTAAGCGAGCGCGTAATAGCTGTAGCTGGTAGAAGGCTGAGCCGC
>DMKW01000204.1:4030-4980 GCA_003454135.1 Microbacteriaceae bacterium | reverse complement strand
CGGGTTGGTGAACGACAGCTGCATCGTCTCGCCGAGGTCCTCGCTGGGGGAAATCACTTCGAAGATCTCCTCGAGGCCGGTGAGCGACGGAAGGTCCTGACGGCCGGAGGCTTTGGCCTGCGCAGCGCGTTCCTTCCAGATGTCGTTGCCGACGAGCCAGTCGAAGCTCTCGGTCTGCAAGGCGAGCAGATCGGGAACTGTCAGTGTGTCGGTGATCTTCGCGAACGAGAGACGCTCAGCTGAGCGACCATTCTTTGGAGAGCCGTTTTTCGATGAGTTCGAGGTGGATGCGTTGCGCGCAACAGCCAAGGAAATAACCTCCGGTGGCCTTGAGGGCCAGTTACAGTCGGTGATGGATCGCCCCAGAGAACCCGAAAGGGCTGAGCCTCGGGCACGCGCAGCCGACCGCAATATGAAGGCAGAGAAATTCTGGGAGCGCAAAGAACAACTATAGGACGCAACTCCGCAAGATGTCCAGTTATTTCTTGACCAGTTCTGAAATTTCCTGTATAACTGACGGTTTCGTGCGCCGTGAGCGTAAATCTAGCTTTCGGGCGGCGCGACAATGATCGCCCGCAGGGATCGCAGCTGCTTGCTGACCTGGCGTGCAGTGGCTGGCTCGACCTCGAGCGTCTCGAGCGCCACCGCCAGATGAGCGATGACAGTGTCGAAGGCGGCGCGGGTGATGCGCATTCCGCGGTGCGCCGTACGCAGGTCCCGCCCTTTGTAATTCTCCGGTCCGCCGAGCGAGACAGCCAAATAGGCGCGCAAGTGCGAGCGGTACCTCACGTGGTCGGCGTGCGCGAACCAGGTGTCGAGCGCCGGGTCGGAGCTGAGACGGGCGTAGAAGTTGCCGACGAGCCTTCTGATCCCCTGCTCGCCACCAAGCTGGTCGTACAGATTCATCCCACCCCCGCGAACATTCGTATTTTCCTCAGCGACGATTCTGC
>DMKW01000204.1:3053-3811 GCA_003454135.1 Microbacteriaceae bacterium | reverse complement strand
CCGCCGGGTCTTCTGTGGCATGGTCGAAGGGTGACAGAACCAGCAGCATCCGCGATTCTCAAGCTGAGCGGCTATCGCGCGGTCATCGAGGCCGACCGCTGGGTGCCGGGCAGCTACACCCTCGTCGTGGACGGAACGCCCCAGTCCCACGTGAATCTCGAGGACCCGAGCCAGCTGTTCTTCGAGTACATCCAGCGCATAGGTCATGTGATCGACCAGCTGGGCCTGCCCGGCGAGCCCATCACCGCGGTGCACCTCGGGGCCGGCGCATTCACGCTACCGCGCTACATCGACGCGACGCGACCCGGATCCCGGCAGCAGGTGATCGAGCTCGAAACGGATCTCGTCGACCTCGTTAGGCAAAACCTTCCCCTGCCCCGAAACGCGTCGATCCGCGTGCGCCACGGCGACGCGCGCGAGGTGCTCGGCCGCCTGCCCGGCGGCTTGCGCGGCCAAGCGGACCTCGTCGTCGTCGACGTATTCAGCGGTGCCCGCACGCCGGCCCACGTCACGAGCCTCGAGTTCTATCGGGAGGCCGTCGCGCTCCTCAAACCAGACGGGGTGATCGTGGTTAACGTGGCGGACGGACCCGGCCTCGCCTTCGCGCGCGGACAGGCCGCGACCGTGCTCGTCGCGACGGGCCACGCCGCGGCCCTCGCAGAGACGCAGATTCTCAAAGGTCGCCGGTTCGGCAACGTCGTGCTCGTCGGCTCGCGTGCGACCCTGCCCCTCGACTGGATGCCGCGCCTGCTCGCCGG
>DMKW01000204.1:0-2926 GCA_003454135.1 Microbacteriaceae bacterium | reverse complement strand
GGTGCCTCGCGCTCACGGCCTGCACCTCTCCGGCGCCCACTCCCCTGCCGCCGGCTCCGACGACCTCGAGCGGCGCCACGGCCGGGCCGGTGCAGCCGGTCGGGAATCCGAGAATCATCGCAAGCGGGCTGGCCGCGCCGTGGTCGATCCTGCGGCTCGGCGACGGCGACTCGACACTCATCAGCGAGCGCGACACCGGAACGATCAGGGAGCTCACGCCCTCTGGCACGCTCAGGGACGCCGGCGTCGTGGCCGGGGTGGTGCACGAAGGCGAGGGCGGCCTCCTCGGACTCGAGGTGTTGCGCACCTCGGTCCAGACCTGGCTATACGCCTATCTGACCACGGCATCCGACAATCGCATCGAGCGGATGCCGCTCACCGGCTCACCGGGGTCCTATGCGCTCGGCAGCCCTCAGACGATTCTCGACGGGCTCGCGAAGGCCGCCAACCACGACGGAGGGCGCATCAAGTTCGGTCCGGACTCGATGCTCTACGCGACCGTCGGCGATGCCGGGCAGCCCTCCCGAGCGCAGGATTCCGCATCGCTCAACGGCAAGATCCTGCGCATGACCGCGACGGGCGGGGTGCCGAGCGACAACCCGACAAGAGGCTCGCTCGTCTACTCGATGGGGCATCGCAACCCGGAAGGCCTCGCGTGGGACGCGACCGGGCAGCTGTGGGCCGCCGAATTCGGCCAAGACGCCTGGGACGAGCTCAACCGCATCGAGCCGGGCGCCAACTACGGGTGGCCCATCGTGGAGGGCATCGGCCGCAAGCCCGGGTTCGTCGACCCGGTGTACCAGTGGCGGACATCCGAAGCGAGCCCGAGCGGGCTCGCCTTCGTTCGGGGCACCTTCTTTCTCGCCGCGTTGCGCGGCGAGCGGCTCTGGGCGATCTCTTCCACAACCTCGACTGCGCCGGTCGCCTTCCTCGCCAACACCTTCGGTCGATTGCGGGATGCCGTGCCCGGCCCGAATGGCACGCTGTGGATCATCACGAACAACACCGACGGACGCGGCACCCCTCGCGAAGGAGACGACAAGCTCATCGAGCTGCGCCTCGCACCCGTGTCGCCGGGTTAACCTCGAAGGGATGATCACCCCCTTTGACCCAGAAACCCTCCGCGAGATCGCGGACGAGAGCGCAGCCGTGGCCCGGCTGAACGAACTCGGCGACAGCCGCAGCACCGCCGCCCTCGGCGAGAAGGCAGAGCTCTATCGCATGCTGGGCCGCCTCGACGAGGCGCTCCAGGCCGCCGAGCAGTGCTTTCGGCTCGCCCACTTCACGGGCGATCGCGAGCAGCTCACCCGCGCTCGGCTGCGCAGGGCCATCGTTTTCCAATACCGCGGAGACCTCGAGCGCGCACTCGCCGAAATGACGTCGTGCCGCGCCTCGGCCCACATCGAGAGCTGGGACGCGCTCGAAGCATTCGCCGCGCAGCACGAGGGAAAGGTGCTGTTCGAACTCGGCCGCTACGACGAGGCCAAGGACTCCGTGGCGCACGCCCTCGACATCCGGCAGCGCATCGAGGCGCCAAAGGACCAGATCGAGTCGTCGCGTTTCGCCGTCGAGGCGATCATGCGCCGGAGCCTGAGGGATGGCTGACCTTCTGCGAGTGCGCAAGTGGGCGGATGCCCTCATCGCGTTGCACCTCGATGCCTCATGGACATTCGGGTTCGACTCGGCCAAGACCCGCGCGGGGCTCTGCAACTACACCTCGAAGACCATCTCGGTTTCTCGCTACCTCGCCTCCCGGTACGACGACGACGAGGTGCACCAGGTGCTGCTGCACGAGGTCGCTCACGCGATGGCCGGAACTCGTGCCGGTCACGGCCCCAAGTGGAAGGCCATCGCGGCCGAACTCGGCTACGAGGGCAAGCGGCTGCACGACGGCGAGATTGCCAACGAGCTCGCGCCGTGGGTGGGCACGTGCCCGGCCGGCCACCTGCACTACCGCTATCGCACCCCGACGAGGGCGCTCGCGTGCGGCAAGTGCTCCCGCCGCTTCGACCCGGCCAACGCGATCGACTGGACGCAACGCGCGGTTCGCTAGGGACGCGCGGCCGCGTTCCCTTGCCGCCGCGTCCTCGCGCCGCGTCGGCTACCAGGGTGCCGTTTTCGCGGTGTCAATTCGACATGATGTCAAGTGCAATTGACACATCGAATGCGGGCAGGTCGTCCCCTGCGGCGGGCGTCGATTCGGCGGGGGCGACCCGTAGCCGAGCAGCGCCGCCCAGAACTCGGCCTGGGCGTTGGGGTCGGCGGTGAGGTGACCGGCCATTCCGCCGATTGGTAACCGACTACATTGGTTACATGAATACGGGTCAATGGTTCCGCTCCAGCGAGGGCACGGGTTGGTGGTTCGACTCCGGCGCGCTCTGCCTCGACTTCGCGTACACCGGCTCGATGGGCTCGAACCCCGACTGGGAACAGTTTCGCGCTCCGAGCGATCTCGGCGTCTGGCTCGCCGGCCGGTTCGACCGGGCCACGGCCGTCGCAACCGAGGGCGATGTCGTTGATGCGCTCGCCCTTCGCTCCGCGATCGCCAACATCGCGCACGCCATGAGCGACAGCCGGGAGCCGGGCAGCGACGACATCGACACGATCAACCTCTACGCGGCGACCCCGAACATCCCGCCGGCACTCGCTGGGGGCGGCCGCCAAGCCGGGCGCAGCTCGGTTCGCGTCGGGCAGGCCCTCGCCACGATCGCGCGCGACGCGGTCACCCTCTTCGGCGAAGTCGGCCCCGGTCGGATTCGGGAGTGCGCGGCAGACGACTGCCAGCTGATCTTCTACGACGAGTCCCGATCCAACAACCGTCGCTGGTGTTCGATGCAGCGCTGCGGCAACCGCTCCAAGGTGCGTGCGCACCGGGCACGCGGCACTACTCGGTGACCCGGACTTCCTTCCAGAACGCCACGTAGTT
>DMKW01000195.1 GCA_003454135.1 Microbacteriaceae bacterium | reverse complement strand
AACTGGCTGTCGTCAACCCCACGTTCATCCTCGGACCGACACTGACATCGAACGTGCGCCCGTCCCTGCAGATAATCAAGGCGATGCTCGACGGCACGCTCCCCGTCGTGCCGCGCCGCGTTTCGGGGTAGCGGACGTTCGCGACGTTGCCGACCTGCACATCCGTCTGATGGCGACACCGGATGCCGCGGGCAAACGCTTCCTCGCTCTGGCCGACGGACCGCTCATCAGCTTCCTCGAGTTGGCGCAGGTGCTCCGCGATCGACTGGGGGAACTCGCGCCCACGGAACAAGCACCGGGAGCAGAACTGACTGAACTGGTAATTCACAACGACAGCGCTCGCGCACTCGGCTGGAAACCCCGGCCGGCGAAACCACAATCGTCGACACCGCGCTGAGCCTGCGCGACCTTGGGCTGCTTGAACCGCGCTAACCTCGCCACGCTAACTTAGCTGCGGATGCGAAGACGACGACGAGGTCTAACAGGTGTCAGCCTGCGGCGAGGAGCTCGAGACTGTCAATCACACGATTGGAGAAACCCCACTCGTTGTCGTACCAGGCCACGACTTTGACGTGGTGTCTATCCACCCGTGTCAGCGCAGAGTCGAAGATGGCTGATGCCGGGTTGCCGACGATGTCTGACGACACGAGTTCGTCCTCCGAATACTGGAGGATGCCCGCCAACTTCCCGTCCGCGGCCGCGCGGTACGCTGCGAGCACGTCCTGACGGGTGACCTCACGCGCGACCGTGGCGTTGAGCTCGACAATCGAGCCGACCGGCACGGGAACCCGGATCGAGTCTCCGGACAGTTTGCCTGTGAGGTTCGGGAGCACGAGTCCGATAGCTTTCGCTGCTCCGGTGGTGGTCGGAACGATGTTGATTCCGGCGGCGCGTGCGCGACGCGCATCACGGTGTGGGCCGTCCTGCAGGTTCTGCTCCTGCGTGTACGCGTGCACGGTCGTCATGAATCCGTGTTCGATCCCGGCGAGATCGTCGAGCACCGCGGCCAACGGCGCGAGCGCGTTCGTGGTGCACGACGCGTTGGAGACTATGTCGTGGATGGTCGGATCGTAGGCATCAGTATTAACGCCGAATGCGAGCGTCACGTCAGCACCGTCCGCCGGCGCACTCACGAGGACCTTCGCGGCGCCTGCTTCGAGGTGCGCTCGCGCCGCGGCAGCCGATGTGAAGCGCCCGGTCGACTCGAGCACGATGTCGACTCCGAGCTCGCGCCACGGCAGATTCGCCGGGTCGCGCTCAGCGAGCACGGTAATCCGTCGTCCGTCTACGACGAGCACATCGCCCTCAACCGTGACCGGACGACCCAAGCGGCCGGCCGTGGAGTCGAAGGCGAGAAGCCGGGCGAGAGCTGCGGGTTCCGTGAGGTCATTGACGGCGACAACCTCCAGTTCACTCTCACGCTCGAGCAGTGCTCGAAGCGAATTACGACCGATCCGGCCGAAGCCGTTGATTGCGATGCGGGTCATGGGATTTCCTTTCGTTTCCCTCAGCATCACGCCCAGCGCCATCCAGGGACAGTGGCCGAAGCGCCATGGTCCGCAAGGATCGCGCCATGACTACTCGCCGCGCGAGAAGGTGCGTCGATACTCGCTTGGCGTCGTGCCCAGCGTGCGCTGGAAATGGAGGCGCAGATTCGAACCCGTACCCAGCCCAACATCTCCCGCGATCTGCTCGACGCTCAGCTCAGACTGTTCGAGCAACTCCCGCGCCCTGTCGATGCGCGCGCGCATCACCCACTGCATCGGTGTGTATCCGGTCTCATCCAAAAACCGTCTCGAGAAGGTTCGCGGCGACACTGCGGCGCGGCTCGCGAGAGCCTCGAGCGTGAGGGGCTCGCCGAGTCGGCGCAACGCCCACTCCCGAGTTGCGGCGAAGCGCTCGCCAAGTGGCTCGGGAACATCGCGTTGAACGTACTGCGCCTGACCGCCGCTTCGATACGGGGCCGCGACGAGCCTGCGTGCTGCATGATTCGACGCAGCCACACCCAGGTCCCCGCGGACAATGTGCAGACACAGGTCGATGCCGGATGCCGCACCGGCCGAGGTGAGCACGTCGCCCTCATCGGCGAACAGCACGTTTTCGTCTACCTGCACGAGAGGATATTTCGCTGCAATGGCACGCGTGTAGTGCCAGTGGGTGGTCGCCCGTTTACCGTCGAGCAGGCCGGTTGCGGCAAGAGCGAACGCGCCTGTCGAGATTGCCGCGAGCCTCGCACCGCGGTCGTGTGCCTGCCGCAGAGCGTCGAGCACGGGCAGAGGTGGGTCGTCCCGGTCGGGAAAGCGGTAGCCGGGGATGAAGACGATGTCAGCCCAGGCCAACACCTCCAGGCCGTAAGCCAAGTGATAGGAGAGTCCGTCGCCGCCCGTAACGATTCCCGGGGCAGCACCGCACACACGGACCTCGTATGGCATGCTCGCGCGAGTCGTGAAAACCTGAGCGGGAATTCCGACATCGAGCGGCTTAGCTCCTTCGAGCACCAGAACGGCAACCCGGCGCAGACGAGTGGATGGCATGCGAATCAGGCTACGACTAAGACTGCAGGATGCGAGCCAGCAAGCGCGCGATTGAGAATTACGCAGCCGGTCGAGTCGAGCCTGCAGCCCCGCAGAAACGCAGCGCGCGATTTATGGCCTTTTGATCTCGGCGCTGTAGGCGGTCGCGCTCGCTGTCATCGCTTCCGCGCTTATCGCGCGGTCGTTACAGCGGCACCACGATGTACGACCTCGATGGACATCCCCTTGACGAGACGGACGGGCGCGCGCTGGAACCAGAGGAGGTCCAGGCCGCGGTTCTCGGCGAGGCTCGGCTTGTCTGGGACGCCTGCGGATGCGGCGGATACTGCAACGACCTCATCTGGCCGGACCCGGTCGCATTGCGACGGGAGGCAATGCGTGCGGCGCCCGTGTTCCGCAAGCGCTACCCCGCCCGCGTCGAACTCCTGACGGCGCAGGCGGCCAGGTCCTGTTGGCTGCTTGAGACATCGTCGCGACGGGCTGGGGATTCGGATTGCTTCCCACACCAAAGGTCCCCGAGGCCGTCCGCTTGGTTGTGGACGGCCCCAGCGCACTGCTGTAAGGGACTCGGGAAACCTACTGTGCGGTTACCAGAGAGCAACCTTCCCCTCGGTACAGTGCGACCGTGCAGAGACTCCCCTCAGCGGGCATCACCTGCCCACATCGCCGGCATCAACGGGGTGACCGTGAGCGACGTCACTTTGGATGGTCCGCCGGTTGAGGTGAGGGCGATGCCGTTGCTCGAATCGGACGGGAAGACGAGATCGGTCAGCGCGACCTTGCCGCCTTGGGCGAACACCTCGATTGACGACCGGTCGAGGTAGATCTCCAGCTTGAGCGCGCCATCCTCGAGGGCGACGGATGCGCTCTGCACGGATGCGAAGGCTGCGTTGAATGAGACGTCGCCGGAGCGCGTGCGGTCGATCGACAACATGCCTGTCGTGGTGTCGTAGGTGATGGGAGTGCCGATCGAGCCATCCGCGGAACGGCGCACGACGAGGCCGAAGGTCGTCGCGTTCAGCGGCGAGAGTGTCGCGTCGATTCGTGCGACGTCAGCGCTCGCACGATCGGGCAGCGGTGTGAGACCGGCCGGAATGGCGCGGGGCGGCGAGACGTAGGTGTTCGCTGCGTCCGCAAGCTGCGAGACCTGGTCGACGACGTGCTGGACGATGCGCGGATGCCCGTTGATCGTCTGCAGGTTGAGTTCGCGCGGCAGGGACTGTGCGCCCCGCCACGGCGAAGTCGGGATGTCGTTGGCGTAGGCCCAGTTGTTCATCCAGCCGATCGCGATGCGCTTGCCGCCCGGCGCGTCGTTGTAGGTGACGGCAGCGTAGAAGTCGGCGCCCTGGTCGAGCCAATTGGCGCGCTGGAACGTGCTGAGGGCCGGCGCCGACGCCAGCGTGAACTGGTCGGCGAGCAGGTGTCCCCACCCGCCGGTGTTGCGGTCAACGAGCTGCAGTTGGGCTTGCTTGCCCTGCAGGTCGCGCAGGTCCCAGGAGGTCCAGTCGAGGTTGCCGCTGTCGTTGCCGGTCGCGGTGCGCACGATCTGGCCGTCGACTAGCAGGTTCGCTCCGGTTTGGGCGTCCCAGGGTGCTGCTTTGGTGTCGGAGACGACGATGTTGTCGACCATGATGTGGCCCCAGCCGTTGCTGCCGTCGGACTGGTCGACCACCTGTATGGTCGCCTGCTTGCCGAGGTAGGCGCCGGCGTCGATCGCCTGCCAGTCCATGCTCGCGCTGTTGTTGCCGGTGACGCTCGCGACGACCTGGCCATCGACGAGCAGATTCACGGCGGTGGGCATGGAGCCCGTGATCGGGTGGTTGCCGCCCGCTACGAGCAGGTCGATGTACCGGTTCGTGACAGTGAAGGCAGGGGATGTGACGGTGCCGGTCGCGGAGTCGCAGCCGGCCTGGCACGTGTCGAGGACCGCGTTTCCGAGCTGGCCGGAGAGGTTCTCGAAGGTCGGCGTGATTCCGACGAAGGAACCGGTGCCGGTCCAGCCGGGCAATGTGCTGCCCTCGAAGTCCTGCAGAACGGTGCCGGCGGGCGCCGCGGTGGAGCCGCCCGGAACGTGCGGGTGACTGCCGCCCGCGATGAGGAAGTTGAGGTAAGGCTGACCGATCGTGAACGCAGGCGAGACGAGGGTGCCGGTGGCCTGGTCGCTGCCCGCGTAGGTGTCGACGAGGCCGTGACCGAGGTATCCCGTCGGGCCACCCTCGTCGTGTACGGGGCCTGCGCCGAAAGCAGTGCCGGCCGTGGTCCATCCGGGGCCGTAGGTGGAGCCTTCGAAGTCCGCGAGCACGGTGCCCGTGGGCGGCGTGTAGGTCGGTTCCTGCGAGGTGAAGGTCGTTCCGTCGAAGGCGCCGACGAAGTACTCGGCGCGCGCAGCGACGTTCACCGACAGCACCCAACGCACGTCATTGGCGTTGCCGTCGAGGTTCATTGGGAAGAGGTCCGGGCACTCCCAGACCGCGCTGGTCACGCCGTCCGGTCCGAATTCGCTCTTCTCGGTCCACGACTTCAGGTCGGGGGAGGAGTAGATCGCGACCTTGTGCTGGTCCGACAACGCAACGACCATGCGCCAGTCGTGCGTGGCCGGGAACCAGAAGACCTTGGGGTCGCGGAAGTTGTGCGAGCCGATATCGAGCACGGGGTTGCCGGCGTACTTGGTCCAGGTCGTCCCGGCGTCGATGCTGTACGCGATCGACTGCCGCTGCACGCCCGTCGCCTTCACGGCGCTCGTGTACACGGCCACCAGCGGAGGATTCGCGGCGGTCCCGAGGCCGCTCGAATTCGTGGCGTCGTTCACGATGCTCCCCGACCAGACCTCTTCGGTGGAGTCCATCGGGATCGCCACCGGCTGCTCCTTCCAGTGCACCAGGTCGGTGCTGACGGCGTGGCCCCACGAGGCGTTTCCGCCTGTCGTGCCGAGCGGGTTGTACTGGTAGAAGAGGTGGTACTTGCCCTGGTAGTAGATCAGACCGTTCGGGTCGTTCATCCAGTTCTGTGTCGGCGTGTAATGCAGGTAAGGCCGGTAGGGCTGGGAGGCCTGCGGTGTGCTCGAGGCGGTGGATGCGGACGCCGCGTGCGCGCCCGTCACGCCGACAAGAGCGGCGACGATGAGGATGAAAGTGAGGAGGGTGGTGCGTTTACTCGTCGGCATTGATCGAGTGGTCCTTTGCTCTAGGCGTCCGCACTGACAACGTTGTCAGGGATGCGAGGGATACTACGCATTGTCCGCCGGACATTGCAACAGGGAGATATTTTCAGTCGACGTCAACACCGAGCAGGTGTGGTTGCCGGCACTGCCGCGTGACCGGGCGAGCGATCCTCTAGCGGTCCGAGTTGCCCGCCGTCGGCGTGGCTGGCTTCTGGATTTGGCCTGGTGGCGATGTCGGCGGAATGACGTCGGTCGGCCTACCCGGCAAGGTCGCCGTCGGTTCGGGCCGTGGCAGACCGGTGTGACTCGGCGATGGCGTGCTGCCGGGCTTCTCGCTGGGGCTGGGGTGTGTTCTTCCGGTCGGCGTCCCGGGGGAGGCCGGGGCCCGAGTGCTGGCAGGTGCGGGAAGAGAAGGCTGTCCCGGTATGTGACCGAGCCCCGGTGCGAGGGTGTTGACCAGAAGTGTGATGGCGACCTGCGCCGAGTGCCGGAATTCCGGACTCGCCGCGGCAGCGGAAGCGCCGACCCCGATCGAGGCCGCGACGGCGACCGCCGCGACGACCAGGCGACGGTGACGGAATCGCCTGTGGGTGCTGAGACTCAGGATGCGCGGGGCCATCAGCGCTACAAGCTCGTCCGAGGGCGCCGGAGGTGCACCGGCTCCGAGCGAACTCAGCCCAAGCAGCAGGTCTCGAAGGTCGACGTCCTCGCCGATCTCCGACTCGGACAACACCTGGTCGACGACCTGGGCGCCGTGGCGCTGCTCTGGGCTAGTCATCGTGTCTCCTCGACTTTCGGTGCCAGTTTCTGCTTGAGGTTGCCGAGGGCACGGCGCTGGAGCTGCTTGATCGCTCCGGGCGTCTTGTCCATGATG
>DMKW01000224.1:1761-8208 GCA_003454135.1 Microbacteriaceae bacterium | reverse complement strand
CCCCGAAATCGGCCCGCGACGCCCGGGCGACCCGGCCAGGATCGTGGCCGCCGGCGATCTCGCCGCACGCGATTTGGACTGGAAAATGCGTCATTCGCTCACCGAAATGGTGGCCAGCGCGTGGGCCGCGCGCCAGGCTTCCGGCCACTGACAGGCAACACTCGGGCGGCGCAATATATCGTGCCCCCCATTTGAGGGACGCGGCGCGTCGCGAACCCTCGACGGCTAATTGAGGCTTTACGATTTGCGACTTGACGTGAGGGAACTACACGGGTGTAATTACTTCTAACGTGATGCGCAAGCCGTACGCATCATCGAGGGGAGACATGCTATGGCGATCGACGAGCAGCGCCGAGGAGTACCTGAGGACTGGTTCGTCGACCCCGTCCGACTGGGAGTTCCCGGCGTACGGGGAAAAGTCGACGACGACAACCCGCTTTCCTGGCAGACGGACTCGCTGTGTGCGCAGACCGATCCGGAAGCCTTCTTTCCCGAAAAGGGTGGCTCCACGCGAGACGCCAAGAAGATCTGCACGTCGTGCGAAGTCAAGGCCCAGTGCCTCGAGTACGCCCTGCAGAACGACGAGCGCTTCGGTATCTGGGGTGGGCTTTCCGAGCGGGAGCGTCGCAAACTCCGCAAGCGAGCCTGACCACCGCGTCATTCCGCATTCGCCCCGCCTGGGGCCAAGGGCGAGGGTGCCGTTGGCTACTTTGACGAGATCGTCGGCAGAGGCGTTCCGGTCGGTCAGTGTGAGAAAGTCGACGCGAACCGCCCAATAGTCCTTACAGTGATGTGAGGGGGCAATGATGCAAGGATTCCCGCGGTGGGCGTTGCGTCCGGTGATGAGCGCCTGGGCTACACAAAAAGAGCGCGAATTCGGAAGCATCCCGCGACCCACCGATGCCCCTCATGCGCACTCCGCGGGAGTCGACAGCGACCGCATCCTCGTCTTCGGGAGCGGTCCGGCGTTCGGATGGGGGGTTGTCAGTCACGACCTCGCCCTGCCAGGCTCGCTCGCCCGAACGCTGTCGGCCCGAACCGGGCGGGGTGTGGACGTCGACCTCGTCGCCAGCCCGCTGACAACCGTCAGCGTGGCGATTGGCGAACTCGACGGGTTGAGACTGTGGCGTTACGACGCCGTCGTCGTGATTCTCGGCGTAAGCGAGGCCGTGCGCCTCACCTCCTTGCGTTTGTGGCGGCGGGGGCTGTCGAGGATGCTGCACCTCATCGAACAGGACTCGTCCCGCACCACGCAGATCTTCATGGTAGGTATCTACCCGATTCGGTCAGTTCCGGTGCTCGACACCCCGTTGGGCTCGGTGGCCGATCGCCACGCGAAGGCGCTGAACCGACTGACGGCGAGGATGTGTGCTGAGTCGCCGCGCACGACCTTCGTTCCCTTCCCGGCCGCTCCGAGTCCCGTTGCGGGTCGCCACCGAAGCGCAGACGGCTACGTCTTCTGGGCCGCACTCCTCGCGGATCGGATGACGGCTCCGCTCGATGCTGGGCGGCGTGAGCCCGACAGCACAGCCGGTGAGCCCGTCGCGCCTGACACCGGCCCACTCGAACAGGCCCGTCAGCACGCGGTCGATGGGCTGGGTATCCTCGACACCGAGCCCGAGGAACGGTTCGACCGTATCGTCGGGTTGGCGCAGCGAGTTTTCGGCACTCACTCTGCGGCGTTCACGGTGATCGACCACGATCGACAGTGGAACAAGGCCGTCGTCGGAATGGCGCCGGGGGAGATTCCGCGCAGCAGCTCTTTCTGCGCGATCGCTATTCGGGAGCGGGGGCCGATGATTGTGCCCGATGCTCTCGCCGACGAGAGGTTCCGCGACAACCCCTTCGTACAGGGCGAACCGCACTTCCGTTTCTACGCTGGGTTCCCCGTCGAATCCCCATCGGGCGAACGCATCGGCGCGCTCTGCGTGTTCGATCTGGAGCCGCGGCCTGCGAGCGACGTCGACCTGGTGCTGCTGCGGGAGCTCGCAATCATGGTGCAGAGCGAACTGTGGAGCACCGAGCGTGTCTTCCATGCGATCCGTGGCTCGCACGCTTAGTCTCGATTAGATGCAAGCGAGAGTCACCGCGATACTCGTTGCCCACTCGGGGGCGGCGTACCTCGGACGAACCATCACCGGGATCGCTCGACAGACCCGATTGCCGGATGACGTGATCGCCGTCGACGCCGGTTCGGCCGACGAGACCCCCGAATTGCTCGCCGAGTTCGGGCCGGCCCAGCTCGTGACGGTCGGCTCGAAGAGCACCTTCGGCTCGGCCGTCTCGCGAGCGTTGCACGTGGCGGCCCCCGCCGTCTTAGCGGCCGCCGGGCCCGGGGCACCGCCGGCCGGAGCGCCAGACGACGAGTGGCTGTGGCTGCTCGCGCACGACAACGCGCCCGACCCGAACGCGCTGGCCCAGTTGCTCGCCGCGGTGGAGATCGCGCCGTCCGTGGCGATCGCCGGTCCCAAGCTCATGCGGTGGGAACAGTCGGATGTGATCGCCGAGTTCGGCGAGACGATGACGAGGTTCGGCGCGTCTTTTGCCCTCGTCGAGGGCGAACTCGACCAAGCGCAGCATGACGTGCAAGACGACGTGCTCGGAGTCGCGGCCGGGGGGATGCTCGTGCGACGCTCCCTGTGGGCGGCGCTCGGCGGGTTCGACCCCCGACTGCCGAGCATCGACGCGGCACTCGACTTCTCGGTGCGGGCGAGGCTCGCGGGGTTCCGCGTCGTCGTCGTGCCCGGGGCCAGGGTGGCAAGCGCCGGCGGCCCGGAGACGTTCGCACGCCGCTCGGTGTCCGAGGCGCGCCGCGCCCGCATCGCGCGCTCGGCGCAACTGCACCGACGACTCGTCTACGCGCCGGCCGCATCCCTTGTCTTCCACTGGCTGTCGCTTGTGCCTCTCGCGGCGCTCCGCGCGATCGGGCAGGTGCTCGCCAAGCGGCCCGGTCTCGTCGGGGGAGAGTTCGCCGCGGCGTTCGGCGCCGCATTCGGCGGCACCGGCGTCGGTCGCGCGCGACGCAACCTGGCCAGAACCCGCACGCTCGGCTGGGCATCCATCGCCTCGCTGCGCGTGCCGGGCCGCGAGGTGCGCGAGCGCCGCGCCCAGGCGCGGGAGGAAGCCGCCTCGTCCGACGTCGTCGTTGCGCACGGCGCGCCGCGCGCCGGCTTCGTCGCCCATGGCGGGCTCTGGGTTGTCGTGGTCGCGGCGGTCGTCGGCGTGGTCATGTTCGGGCCGCTGCTCGGTGCGTCGTCCGTGGTCGGCGGCGCGCTGCTTCCCCTGAGCGACACGGTCGGCCAGCTCTGGTCGCACGTGGGTTACGGCTGGCGCGAGATCGGGGTCGGATTCCTCGGGGCGTCGGACCCGTTCGCCTACGTTCTCGCCGTGCTCGGTTCCATCACCTTCTGGGACCCCTCGCTCAGCATCGTCGCGCTCTTCGTGCTCGCGCCCCCGCTCGCCGCCCTCGGAGCGTGGTTTCTCGCACGCCGTCTCACCGAGCGCACGTGGCTGCCCGCGCTCGCGGCGGTGCTCTACGCCGTCGCACCGCCGCTGCTCGGCTCGCTGACGGCCGGCCAGCTCGGCGCGTCGATCGCGCACCTCGTGCTGCCCTGGCTCGTGCTCGCCGCCCTCTCGGCCACGCGCTCGTGGGCCGCGTCGGCCGGCGCCGCCCTGCTGCTCGCCGTGGCAGCGGCATCCGCCCCGTCCATCGCGCCGGCCCTCATCGTGTGCTGGTTTGCGCTCGTGCTCTCGCGCCCCAAGAGTCTGCACCGCCTGATCTGGATTCCGCTGCCGGCGGCCGCGCTCTTCCTCCCCCTCGTCGTGCAGCAGATCGCCCGCGGCAACCCGCTCGCGCTGCTCGCCGACCCCGGCGTGCCGGCCGGCGGGGCCGAGCCCTCGGCCTTGCGCATCGCCCTCGCGTCGCCCGGCGCGGGACTGCACGGCTGGAGCACTGTGCTGCACGCCCTCTCCCTGCCGGCGACCGCGCCCGTGGTGCTCGTGGCGGTGCTGCTCGCGCCGATCGGCGCCCTCGCGCTTCTCGGCCTCTTCGTGCCCGGTTCCCGGCGGGCGATCCCGTCGATGGTCGTGGCCCTGCTCGGGTTCGCCACCGCGGTGATCGCGTCGCACATCGCCGTCGCAACGGCTGGCGGGGCGGCCGTCTCGATCTGGCCGGGTGCCGCGCTCAGCCTCTACTGGCTCGGTCTCATCGGCGGCGTCGTGACCGGGCTCGACGTGCTCGGGCGGGTCTCCGTGCCCCTCGGCGTGCTCGCGGGAGTTGCGACGACCCTTCTCGTGCTGCCGCTGCTCGGCTCGCTCTACGCCGCAGCGCCGCAGGTGAAGCCCGGCGGCCGCATCCTGCCCGCCGTCGTCACCGCCCAATCGGAAGGCCGACCTGACGTCGGCACCCTCGTGCTCGCGCCGATCGGCGCCGACAGCCTCTCGGCCAACCTCGAGCGCGGCTCCGGCACGACCCTCGACGACCAGTCGACCCTCGCCTCGACCTCGACGAGGCTGAGCGGCCAGCAGAAGACCGTCGCCACGCTCGCCGGCAACATCGCGTCGCGCAGCGGTTTCGATGCGGCGTCGAGCCTCAGCGACCTGTCGATCGGCTTCGTTCTGCTCGCCCCGGCGGGCGCCAACAATCAGGCGATCCACAAGCGCACCGCCGAGGCCCTCGACGGCAACTCCCTCTTCGTGCCGGTCGGAAGCACGGCCCAGGGACTGCTCTGGCGCTTCCAGCTACCGGATGCGAACCCGCCGGCACGACCGGGCAACCTCGACACGCAACTCGGCGCCGGCATCCTCATCGGCCAGGGCATCGTGTTCGGCCTCACGCTGCTGCTCGGGATTCCAACCGTGCGACGGCGACGGCGCCAGGTCGTGAGTGGGTCGCAGCTCGGTGAACCGGCCGGAACCTTCGACGAGGAGGATCGTGACTGACCTGGAACCGGAACCCGAACTCGAGGTCGCGCCCGAACCGCTCCTCGCGGCGAAGGCCCCCCGTCGCGCTCGCGGCGCGGTGGTCGTGGGGGTGCGAATCGTCGCCGGCACGGTCGGCGTCGCCGTGGCCGCGCTCGCCCTCGCCGCCGCGGCCCTGCTGCCGATTCCACGGCACACGGTCGGCCAGCCGTCACAGGTCGTCACCCCGGTCGCGACCGCCCAGCAACGCGTGTGCGCCGGACCGCTCCTGCGCCTTGGCGACAAAACGGGGGCAGGCGCCACCGTCGTGAGGTCGGTCGGTCGTCCGGCTGTGCGTTCGGCGCAAACCGACGGCAAGGCGGAGGCCTCGGAACTCGCCGCCACCGACAACACGAGCGGGCTCGCCCCGCAGGTGCTCACCCTCCCGGCCGGCAGCTCGTCGAGCGGTCGGCCCCTGCTCGCCGGCAGCCAGTCCCAGTCGGCGAACTTCGAGGATCTCGTGGGCTTCGCGAGCGCGGAATGCTCCGAGGCGTCGAGCGACAGCTGGCTCGTCGGCGGGGCGACGAGCACTGGACGCACTTCCCTCCTCACCCTGAGCAACCCGAGCGCGGTCGTCGCTACGGTGACGCTCAGCATCTACGCGGAGACCGGCGTGGTTTCGGCCGCCGGAACGGACGGCATTGTCGTGCCCGCCGGCAGCCAGCGCGTCTTCTCGCTCGCGGGTTTCGCCCCCAACATCGCCTCGCCGGTCGTGCACGTGCAGAGCCGCGGCGGACAAGTCGTGGCGAACCTGCAGCAGTCGACGGTGCGCACACTCGAACCGGGCGGCCTGGACATCGTCGGTGCGGCATCCGCCCCATCCACCTCCAACCTGATTCCCGGCATCGTGGTCGCCAACTCGGATGCCGTGGTCGCGCGGCAGGGAGAGCCCGGTTTCTCCGACCTCGGGTCGGTTATCCGCGTGTTCGTACCCGGCACGATCGCCGCGAAAGCACGAATCAGCGTCGTTCCGGAGAACGGCACGACCGGGGCGACCTCGGTGGCGCTCAGCGTGCCGGCCGGGCTTGTGACCGACGTTCCGCTCGACACCCTCCCGGACGGCAGCTACACCGTCACGGTGAGCTCCGACGCTCCCCTCGTCGCCGGGGCCCGCGTCTCTACGGTCGGGGCGACCGGCCAAAGCGACTTCGCCTGGGTCGCCGCCGCCGAGCCGCTGCGCGACCACGCGCTCGTCGCGATCGCGCCGGGCCCGTCCCCGCTTCTTCACCTCGCGAATCCCACCACCAGGGCGGCGACCGTCACGATCAGGGTGAAGGGCGAAGCGGAGGCGACCGTGACCGTTCCGGCCGGACAGACCGTCTCGAGGCCGGTGACCGCATCGGTCGATTACACGATCGGCGGATTCAACACGCTCGCCATCGCCGTGAGTTACGCGGGCGACGCGCAAGTCGGGGCGTACACCGTGAGTGCGTCGGCGCCGGCGTCGCAACCGCTCCGCATCTACCCGTAGCCGCGGCGACCGCGCGC
>DMKW01000224.1:0-1623 GCA_003454135.1 Microbacteriaceae bacterium | reverse complement strand
GGCGCGCGGATAACGGGCGGGCGCGCGGACGGACCGGCGCGCGGACCGGCAGACGCGGTGCCCTACAGGTGCCGGAAGCGCTCCGGCGCGAGGTCCCACGGGTCCTTGCCGAGAAGCTCGGCCACCGCGCGGAAGACGCAACTCTCGATGAGCATGCGGCGGTGCAGGTCGTCGTGGCTGTGCAGGTGTGCGAGGCGTTCGATCGGCAGGCGGTAGAGGATCACGCGGCGCTCCGGCGCGATCACGTGCCACCGGTCGATGCCGCCGCCCTCACCAACCGAGCTGGGCAGGCCGGCGACCTCGAAGGTCACGCTCGCGAGTTCATCCGGCCACATGTCCTTGAGGTATTCGGCCGTAGCGGTGACCGTCATGTCGAAGAGGTCGGCGCGCGAGTGCAGCAGCGGAAGGTGCGGGCCGGTCACGGCCGAACGCATTCCCCGGCCGTGGCGATCCCGCCAGCCCGGCCTTGCCGAGGCGCGTGCACTTCCGGGGCGAGCCATCCATCGATTCTAGTCGTCGCCGCTGCGGCGAGGCTTCCCCCTGCACTGTGGTGCATGGCTAGAGTGGAGGCAAATGGATGGCAGGCCGTGTAGCAAAGTCGCGTGCGCGAACGACGCCGTTTCCACCCTGACGTACGTCTACGCCGACTCGATGGCCGTGCTCGGGCCCCTCAGCCGCGACGCCGAACCGCACAGCTACGACCTCTGCCCGAGGCATGCGGAGCGACTCTCGGTGCCGCAGGGGTGGCAAGTGGTGCGGCACGTCTCGCTCACTCGCCCGGAGCCCTCAGCCCTGTAGCGTTGACGGCATGAACTCTGCCAGCTCCTCCGGCGCGATCGATCTCGCCCCCTTCATCAAGGCCTACGACGTGCGAGGCCTTGTCGGCTCGCAGCTGACGGATGAGGTGGTCGAAGCGCTCGGTGCCGCATTCGCCGACGAGGTGGAGGCCGCCGGCGCGGATGTCGTGGTCGGCCACGACATGCGGGATTCGTCGCCGGAGTTCGCCGCGGCATTCGCGCGTGGAGCGCAGGCCCGCGGAGCCAACGTGCTGTCGATCGGCCTGTGCTCGACCGACGAGACCTACTTCGCCTCCGGCCACTTCAATGCCCCGGCAGCGATGTTCACCGCCAGCCACAACCCGGCCACCTACAACGGCATCAAGTTCTCCCGGGCCGGCGCCCAGGGCATCAGCTTCGACACGGGTCTCCGTTCGATCCGCGACCGCGCGCAGGAGTACCTGTCCACCGGCATCGACGCCGTCGCCGAGACCGGAAGCTTCCGGTCCGCCGACGTGCTCGCCGGCTACGCTGCGTACTTGCGGTCCCTCGTCGATCTCACCGGCATCCGTCCGATCCGCATCGTCGTCGACGCGGGTAACGGCATGGGCGGGCTGACAGTGCCGGCCGTGCTCGGCGAGGCGGCCGGGCTCGCGAAGCTGCCGATCGAGATCATTCCGCTCTATTTCGACCTCGACGGCACGTTCCCCAACCACGAGGCGAACCCGCTCGAGCCGGCGAACGTCGTCGACCTGCAGAAGGCCGTGCTCGAGCACGGCGCCGACCTCGGGCTCGCATTCGACGGCGACGCCGACCGCTGCTTCGTCGTCGACGAGAAGGGCGACGC
>DMKW01000233.1:10332-13662 GCA_003454135.1 Microbacteriaceae bacterium | reverse complement strand
CGCACACGCGACCAAATTCGTTCGCGGGACAGGCCGATGTTCTCGGGGCCGAAGGCGACCTCGCGGCCGACGAGCCCAGCGACCATCGCGTCAGCGGGGTCCTGCACGAGCAGTCCTACCGACGAGCCACCCACATGGGGATCCTTCCCGTCGATGGAGATGGATCCGGTGAGCACGCCAGACTCGACGGTCGTGAGAACCCCGGCGAGCGCGCGCAGCAGCGTCGACTTGCCAGAACCGCTCGCACCGGCCAGCAGAATCCGCTCTCCCGGCTCGACCAGCAAGGTCACTCCGCAGAGGATCGGAACCCGACTCCCGAAAGGGCGCCAGGTCAGATCCCGAACATCGAGTCGGGCGCCCTCGACCGGATTCGCGAGCCGCTCAGTGCCGGAAGCGTCGTCGTCAGCGACCCCGGCGCGACTCACGGGTCTCCTGCCCGGGAGGGAACGCGTTGAGGGCCCCCGTGCGGGCGAGCGCCCGCACGAGCGCCCATCCGCCAACACCGGCGACGAGCGCACCGGAAGCCACTCCGCAGGCGAGGTAGACCAGCCGCCAGGTCAATGAGTAGCCGGGTGCGTAGGCCCACCACTCGTAGCACACGATCTCCAGGACCGCGGAGAAAACACCGCCGAGCACGGCCGTCGCGAGGCCAAAACGTCTCCAGCGAAACAGCGCGAGAACGAGTTCGACGCCGAGGCCCTGCAACAACCCGGACAGGAGCACTGCCACTCCCCATCCGTTGCCGAGGATCAACTCGATGTTGGCTGCGATAAGTTCCGTGAAGAGCGCCGCGCCGGGGCGTCGCACGACCAGGCCGCCGACGACCGCCGGCACCAGCCAGACGCCAAGCGAGAGTTCGCCGGCCGGAGGGAAGCCGATGGCCAGCGCGGCGACTCCCGGATAGACGAACGTGTCGAAGCCCCAGAACGCGACCCCGAACGCCACCGCGAGCATGGCGGCGGTGATGAGATCGACGCCGCGCCACGCCATCAGGCGGCCGGAGGCGAAGATGGTCTTGCTGGGCGCGGCGGGTGTCGCTGCGACCGATCCCTCTGTTTCTTGCGTGGACATGTGTTTCCTTTTCCCGTGGACTTCCGATGGATGCCGCGGGGAGGCGCTCCCCTGCCTCACTCGCCCGCAAGACCGGAACGGGTGTAGCAAAAGAGAACCTGAGATTCCCGACTCCCTTCGCCGGTACTAACCGGAGCAGGTTCGAGGGTCTGCGGCGTACCGCACTCTCAGCGCAATGAAGCGCTCCCCTGTCGTTCTCAGATGATGGTACACGGCACCGCAGATTCTCGGCGACTCCCGCCACCGAGTCAGCCCATGCCCTTACTGCAGTTGTCGGTCACCCGAGCGTTCCAGCTCGCTCAACCAATCTCGTTCGGCTGTTGGCGCACATTTGGCGCCGTGATTCCAGAAGCTCGCCAGACAGCCAGACGAATCCGGGTGCGGCAACGCGGGGTCAGAAGGTGAGCACGATGCGTCCGCGGTGGTTGCCGGCCGCGAATTCCTGATAGGCGGCCCTCACCTCAGACATGTCGAATTCGCGCGCAACCGGCGTGTGCAGCCGCCCGGCCGATGCCATGTCGACGAGTGTCGCGAGGGCCGCCGCATCCGGCCTTGCGTAGATCCCCGCGATCGAGACGCCGCGAACCGACTCCGGGGCCATAGTGGTCGTGACGTACCGACCACCGTCACGAATCGCTCCAAGGGCGGCCCCCGCGAGTGACGCCGTGTCGATTAGGCCATCGGCGCCGTCTGGCAGGACCTGCCGAACCGCGGCGCCGGAGTCCGTGCCGCCAACAACGAGAGAGCTACGTGAATTACCGACACGATGCGAACTCATCCAGACCAGCGCGACGCGGCTGACCTTCAACCGCGAGGTTCCGAGCCGTGCGTTTCATCGGGTCCCGTACTCCTCGTCAGTGACATGGTCGCCCCAGGTGGCCTCGGGCTCGTTCGAATCGATATCGCCCTCCCACATCGCAAGGTGCGCCATGAAGTTCTCGGGAGTGGCACCATGCCAGTGCCACTCTCCCGGCGGCGTGTAAATCGTGTCGCCCGCACGGATCTCGACGACCTCGCCTCCGCGAGATTGGACCAGGCCAAGGCCATCGGTGACATGAAGCGTCTGCCCTCGCAGGTGCTTGTGCCAGGCCGTGTGCGCGCCGGGGGCGAACCGCACGATGTTCACGCGCATGTCATCGCCTCGGGCGATCACATCGAAATAGACGTCGCCGGCGAACATCTCGGCAGGGCCCTTCGTGCTGGGTCCTTTTGGTTGAATCTCCATACTCACTCTCCTGATCGACGCACGGTCGATCGATCACTCAATTCGGCTGAAACGGGATGCGCGTTCTGGTCGAGGGTCGCGGCCCAGGTCGCGAGCAGCGTCAGGCCATCCGCCGAGGCGGTGCCGGGTTCCGCGTTGTAGGTGAGGAGCGTGAGGCCCGGGTCGACGGGGAGCTCCATGGCCTCGAACGACAGGTCGAGGCGACCCACTACTGGATGGTTGAGCGACTTCGTGCCTGAGCGGTGGAAGCGTACGTTGTGGCCGGCCCACAGCTTTCGGAATAGCTCGCTGCGCGTCGAGAGTTCGCCGACGAGATCTGAGAGGGCTCGGTCATAGGGGTTTCGTCCGGCTTCGCTGCGCAGGAACGCCACTATGTCGTAGGTCGCGCGGTCCCAGTCGATGTAGAACTCTTTGGACCTCGGGTCAAGAAACACGAACCGGGCGTTGTTGGCCGGTCGGATCGGGTCGTCAAACATCTCCGAGTACAGGGCGTAACCAAGCCGGTTCGCTGCCAGGAAATCGAAACGCCCGTTGCGCACCCACGCGGGCGCGCCTGTCATCGAGTCAAGAGTGCGCTGGATGCTGGGGCGAACACGCTGCGCGGACGCTCGCTTGGTCGTAGACGGCGACGCATTCGCAGCCCGCGCCAGATCGAACAGATATGTTGTCTCTGCTTCGTCCAGCTGGAGGGCACGCACCAGCGAATCAAGCACGCTCTCCGACACCCCTCGAAGATTGCCGCGCTCCAGCCGAGTGTAGTAATCGACGCTCACACCGGCGAGCATCGCCACCTCTTCGCGGCGGAGACCGCTCACGCGACGATTGCCACCATACGCCGGAAGCCCCGCCGTCTCGGGGCTGATCTTGCCACGTCGGGAAGTGAGAAAGTCCCGTACGTCGTTTCGCTGGTCCATGGTGACGACGCTACGCCGACCACAACCGCCGAGGGAGGTTCTGGCATTACCGGTCACGACAGGAACTCCCTGATAAGCCGAAGAAGAGGTGGACTGGCTTTCAGAACCCACCGACTTCGA